>JBAWVO010000020.1:0-41512 GCA_037147235.1 Planctomycetota bacterium
CTGCCCCCGCTCGGCGAATTCGCAAAACACGACAGTTATTGGTGCGCCGGTCCTTACTCGAACAGTGGAAGCGGTGCCTATAACCTCAGTGGAACCGGTCAGTTGTCGGCATCCTGGGAATATGTAGGACGTCTCGGCAGCGGGAACTTCACCCAAACGGGTGGGGCCAGCAACACCGTATCCAACGCGTTTCTTTCGCAAGTGGATCCCCTGACCCCGCCGTCTACAATTTTTTGTCTTGGACTGCGGATGACGCAGCAGCGAGTACCGCGGCACCCAGGGCACCTGTCATTTGCGGGTCAGGGGCCACGCTCACCGGCTTTCCCAACGTGGATGCCAGGGCGATATCCATTCCGGGAACCAGGGCCACGCCGCCGGTAAACACCACAGGTGCCTCGACGCTCCGCCCGGCCATTGCCCCCACGCGGGCAGCCATCGAGGCTTGTACCCCGGCCACAATATCGGACGGCGGGGTGCCCGTGGCCAGCAGTCCGACAATCTCTGTTTCCGCAAACACCACGCACATGCTGCTGATAATCGCGGGGTTGCAGCTTTGGCGGGCCAGATCCCCCAGGCAGGTAAGCCGCACGGCAAGCTGCGTGGCGAGCATTTCGAGGAACCGCCCGGTCCCCGCGGCACAGCGATCATTCATCACGAAATCCCGCACGCTGCCGTCGGCGTTCAGTCGCAACAGCTTGCTGTCCTGTCCGCCGATGTCGATGATCGTGGCCGCATCCGGGACAAGATGGCGGACACCCCATGCCTGACAGGTAATCTCGGTGATCGTCTCGTCGGCGATCCGCACCAGACGACGACCGTAGCCCGTCGCGACACGGTAGCGAATGTCGGCTCGGTGGAGGCCCCGCTCGGCCAGCAACTTGTCCAAGAGCTGCTGGGCCAGGGCGTCTTGCTCCACGCCCTGGTCGTCCAATCCGGTCGCCAGGATCTCCAGCGTATCGGCGTCCAACAGCACCACCTTGATGGTTCTGGATCCTGCGTCAATTCCGGCACAAATCATCGTTGTCGGCTCCTTAGGTGGAATAAAGAAATAACTTGACAATTCGTAGGATGGCTTTAGCCCGTCCACGCCAAATCTCGACGGGCTAAAGCCCATCCTACAGGCTCCTTTATGCCTACCCTCACCCCCTGCCCCTCTCCCACTTACGGGCGAGGGGAGCTTTTCTTGTACGGTTCCTTACGATCTCGACGATCGCTTCCAGCCGCGTGCGCAGGCCAGGCTCGATGGCATCGGCAATCGGCGGCACTTCGATTTCGAGTGTGGGGATGTCGAATTGTCTGCGCACGGCGTCGGCAATTATCTGCCCCTCCAAGGCACAGTGGCTCGCCCCCGGGATGCGCGAGATAATGACCGCTTCCGCACCGAAGCGGCGAATCTCGCGACATACGTAGTCGGCGCGATCGGTAGCAGAGCCAACCATTGGGTCGGCCAGCACCATCCGCGCCAGGGCATCCAGCGGCGGCAGATCCTCGGGGATGGGCAGCAGCGCATGGCAGAAGAGATACTCGCTGCCGCACAGCCGTCCGCCTGCGTCTTCCAGCAGGTTCATCACGCGAAGATCGGCTACCGGGTTCACCCAGAAGATGCGAACCGCACCGGGAGGCAAAACGCCAAGGCCATCGCGCACCCGGCGGCGGACCTCCGCCAGTAATTCCTCCAGCACGCGGATCGTCTCGTCACGGTCGGAACAATAGTGGATCGCCAGCATCTCCGCAATCAATAACTCCAGGGCCGGCAAGGGGCAGGGGTCGGCACGGAAGACAATCTGTCGCAATTCATCCAACAGGCGGCGCACCTGGTTCGCCCGGACGATGCCAGCCGAGAACTGTTGGTCAGTCAGAGGTTCGCCCGCGCATGCCTCCAAGGCTTGGCGGACTCGCTGCAACTCCGATTTCACGAACGCAACCTGGCTCTCGGGGGCCACAAAGCCACCGGGGAGAGAAACGGCTTCTTCTTGCGGGTCGGGGTGACGGCGATGCGGCACTTCCCACCAGACGATGGGGAACCCCAGTCCCGCCAATCGCTGGGCAATCGCCGAGCAGTCATCGCAGACGGCGCCGACGCTGCACGTGAGCAGGCTAGGCTTGGGGAAATGGACCTCGCCGACGAAGGCCCCGAGCATGGCCCGCACGGGACAGAAGGAGTCGTCGATTCCCAGCGAGTCGGCGATTTCCAGCAGTTTCGTATTGCGTTCCATGATGCAGGGGAGCCACCAGGCACCGTCGGGACAGAAGGCGACCAGATTCGACAGGCTGTAGGCCATTACCGGTATCGTGCCCAAATCCTTGATCGTGCCGACCAACCGTTTTCCCTCGCTGTGAGCATGGTACAACCGGTCCTCTTCCGTGAGTAGAAAGTTCCAGAGTCGGAGCGAGGCGGCCGAGTTGTCGATGCCGAGCCGGAGCAGCCGCGAATCACCGTCGGCGACGTGCCGGCGCAAGGGGCCGCCGTACCAGAACTCACGGCACCCCGCCGCACGGAGTTCGATATAGCGGTCGTCCCATTCATCAAGGGTGATTCGTTGGGGTGCCTGGTTCATCGCAGCATTTCCAAGAAGGCTTCCAGTCGTCCGGAGGTACGGCACCGCGCGCTTCCTTCGGCACCCACCACGTCGATCTCCAGTAGCGGGACGGAACTCCATTGCTTCAGGCGAAACAGTTCGGCGTGCCACAAGTCGCACCCCAGGTAGCGGCGAAACAAGATACCGCGAATCCCGCTTGCCTCAATCTCCGCGGCAAGCCAGCGGTAGAGGGCGTCGTTCGGTCTGCGGAAGACATCGGGGATCGTCGTAAAATAGGCGTCCGCCAGCGCGGCCAGTGGATCCTCGTCCATGCGGCGGCGGTCGAAAGCGGCGGGCAGGGTCCTCAGGCCCGCGTCGGTAGCGTCCAGGACGACCCTTCCGCCGACCGCCTCGACAAGGTCGAACAGGTCGAAGTCCTGCGGTGCCAGCGGACCGCCGAGAATCGCCAGGGGGATGCCAAACTGGCCCCCCTCTCCCTCACCCCCTGCCCCTCTCCCGCTTACGGGAGAGGGGAGTATGAAATCTCCGCTGCGCAGTGCCAAGATTGCTTCGGAGAACTGTCTGGCCGACATGCGGTCGCGGATCGCCAGAAGCGCAACCCTCGCCTCTTCGTAGCCGCAACTAAGCGATGCCAGTTGCGAGCCGGTTGGGGCTGTCCCACCCAACGCAACCAACCATCTGCCGAGCCGCTGCAACTCTTCTAGGTAGAATTTCCGGGATGTTTCCGTCTCCCACGTGACAGGGATATTGGCCAGAAAGACAGGCAGAGTTACCTCATGTTCCACGAGGTCGGCGATGCGTCGCATCTGATCGCAAGTCGTCGTCAGGACGATCGCATCGACCTCGACTCCCGAACGCACCGCATCGGCCACTTGGCCGGCGAAGGGACAAAGACCTCGCCCTAGTCGAGTCACCGTCAGACCCGGTTCCTGCGTCCACGGCAACCATCGCGGCACGAATCCATGCGCCGCGATCCATTCGGGCGGCACCAGCGGATTGCAATAACCGAGCGTTTTTATCCGATTCATCGTGATCGCATCGCTTGCCCGTAGCGGATGGTTTCAAAAAGGGCCTCGACCCGCACCACGATCCGCGCGGAGTCCGACGGCGAGTAGTCCGTCTCGATGCGGAGATAGGGCAAGCCGAGTTGCTCTTCCGCCAAACGCCGGATGCGGTACGACTCCACGTCGTAGGTGGTGCATCCCTGCCAGATCAACTCCACGATGCAGTGCGGCCGATAGTCCTCGGCCATCTGGCGAAGAAACTCCAGCCGGCGATCATTGCGGGTCATAACGGGGCAGGGGAGGCGGAAGTAATGTTTCGCCAGCGCGCGGAGAGGATCGGCCGCTTCGGCATCGACGTCCTCAAGAACCGGCTTCAGGCCGGTGCAACTCTCCATGCAGACAACGAGTCCGCCACATTGTTCAACCAGTTCCAGAACCCGCTCCGCGCCGTGCGGTATTGGCACGCCGGTCATCAGCACGCGCACCCGCGGCGCCGTTTGGCGATCGGAGCACTTCTGCCCGTAGATTTCAAGTGCCCGCTCATATTGTTCCAGGTCAGCGGGAATCGCCGAAATACTGCTCTTGAATTCCAACAGTTGCCGGCCCGTCAGCGGCGGGTTGTCTCGCCGCATCAGCGCGGCCAACTCCCGGCGGAGAAATCGCTCGCGATTCATGACCCCTATCGCCTCGCGCAACCGGGCATCGCAGACATCCACCTTGAAACGAAACGCCAGCAATTCGCGAAACTTCCGCAGTTCGCAAACCCAATGTTCCAGGGCGTCAGGGTCGTCGACTTTCTGCGGAAGTTCCAGAACGTACATCGGCCGCGATTCGGCCATCCGCTCATACACCTTCTTTTTGCCGTCGCAAGTCGTCTCGCCCACCACCAGGTCGGCCATTTCCAAAAACGGATTGGTCCCTTCGACATGGTAGCCGTAGGTCGATTTGATCAAGGGGCAAAGATTGGCGGGCAATTCCTTTTCCGCTGCGGGGAGGGTGGCTGCCGAACCGCCGCAGAGGCAGACGGGAACCGCCCCGGCCGCGAGAATCAACTCGCGCGGCGTGTACTCGCAAAGGATGCCGACGATGGGGCGGCCCGCCGCCTTGGCTTCCCGCGCGTACTGAAGGCAGTGCTGAGTCGTCTGACCGAACCACGCCAGCGGGTCGCCATTCAAATTGCTTGCAGTGCCCAGGCAACCGCAGTCGGCTATTGGTGACTGCGAACCGCAGGCCGGCGCATCGCCGTCGCGAGGCGTGTTGCACCGATTGCCGGTCATGCGTTCTTCTCCTGCCGTGCCGCGCCATGTTTGCGAGCGACAAATAAGCCCTGGGCGATCTTGCCGGCATGGGCCAGTTCACCCACGAACTTCATTTCGTCGCCCAATTGCCCCAACAACGTCATGTCGTAGCCCACGATTCGCAGCGCATCGTAGGTGAGTTGCTGGTTCAGCATGTTCAAGTAGAGATCGACGCACGGCGCGAACCGGCCCGTGTCTTCGACGCGGAGCACGGCGCATCCGGAATCGACAAGCAGCCTCTGATAGCCGGCCGCATCCTGGATATTAGGGAACTTCATGAAGGTTAGGAGCCGGCGGGCCTCGGCGTCGCTCAGGCCCGGGGAACCTTCCACCCAGTCCGTGAAGGCGATCGTGCCGCCCGGTTTGACGATCCGGGCCGCCTCGGCCATCAGCCGCTTTTTGTCGACGACATAACACCAAGCGTCCTCGCCCCAAACGAAATCGGCACTGGCTGCCGGAAGACCCGTCTGGCACACGTCCGCTAGCGTGAAAGCGATACGGTCGGAGAGGCCTGCGGCTTGGCAGCGTTGCACGCCCAGTTTCACCACGGTTTCGGTGGCGTCGACACCGTGCATCCGGGCCACGCCACGGAGGCGGACAAGCATGCGCATGCCGGCGCCACTGCAACAGCAGAGGTCGATACCCGACATACCTGGGGTAATGCCGGCCTTCTCGGCCAAATCCATCGAGGAAACGAGTCCACCGAGGTGGATCTGTTCGCCCATGATAAGTTCCCAGAGCTGCCCCTCGGCACCGCTGTAAACGGCCTGCACTTGGTGTAGACCAATGCCCTCCATGCTCTTCATGTTTTCCTCCCGGCAACCGATGTAGAGATTCCGGGACGCGCGGCGTAATGCAGAAGCAGTAGGGTGGGCCGAGCGCAGCGAGTCCCACCCAAAGCTCCGCACCCAGAGCCAGAAGAGCCAAAAGGCCCGCAATGCGCGCAGAAACCCTTCGGAAACCGGTGACCGTGGACACCACGGCCGGAGCTACTGCCCTCAGCAACGGGCCGTCGTTTTTGCTTTGTAGATTGCAGCAATTTGGGCGCGTTGGGCTTGGAGGGAATCGTACCAGTCACGCATCTTTTGGCGATACTCGATCGCCTTGGCCTCGGTGGGAGCACGGTAAAAGACGTGCCACTCGCCTTTGTGGTCACTCGGTCGGTTAAAGATGAAGTCGATGAGAAAATCCGCGGCACTCTTGACACCGGCGAGGATCTCGAAACGAATATCGGCGTGCTGTGTCGCACTGTTTACGTCGGCGGTGCCGACCACGAAGTAGTCGTCCGGCGATTTTTTGCCAGAACTGCTCAACTTGAAGGCGACAAGCTTTTCCTCGATCGATTGCGACTTGGCCTTCGCCAGCAAAACCTCGGCGGCCTTCATGGTTTTTGCACGCCCGAAAACACGCCACTCGCGAATCACGCCATGTGCCTTGCCGAGCGCGAAATCGGCGATGAAGTCCGCCGCCTGCTGCACCCCTTCTTTGATCGCGAAATCGACGGTTGCATGATGGTCCTGCAAATCGATCGTACCGACCACGAAAAAGTCTTCGTCCGCCTTCTTGCCGGAAGCCGGCTTGAAGGTTTCGAGCTTCTCCTTGATGGTGGCCAGCAGCGTGTCCCGCTCGGCCCCTCCTTGGTGAATGGTGCCGGGAGGGCGATAGTTAGGGCTGCTCGGGTCGTCGCTGCCGGCCCGCTTTGCAGGCGGCGGCTTGCCCGATACGCTATTCGAGACCGCCGTTCCGATCACGAAAACGGCCACGGCAAACCAGATTTCCACAAAGCCCAAACGGCAAATCAATTTCATTGGCCATCGCTCCTTATTTCAGAAAATCCGACCGTCCGAATCGTATCTTTCTCATAACGACTGACCATAACAGTCTAACCAACGCATCTCTTGAATACAAGTTGGGTGGCACGATCGCAATTAATTGCGATTGTCTTTGGGCTTTTGGTCGTCTTTGTTCACTCCCTCTTCGGTCAATTTCCTGACGTATTCCTGGGCAACCTTCAGGGTCTCGTAGTCGCTCTGGATCTTCTCAATCTTAATCTTCTTGGGCATAGGAGCCGTGGGATCCGTTTTCTTCAGGTCGTGCCATTCCTTCATCTTGAGTTTGTAGTCATCCGCGGCACGCTTCTGCTCGTCCTTAAATTGCGATTTGGTTATGGCCTTGTACTCGACCCTATTTCTGGCCTCATTTTCAGTCTTGTTGTCGTCGGTTACCTTGATGACGAGATAGGTTTCGGCCTTCGGGGCGATGGCTTTTTTGGGTGGGTTTGCCGCACGCGCCCCCGACGGTGCAAACAACGAAATAACGAAAATGGAAAGCACGACAGCGAGTAGGAGAAGCTTCTTCATGGCAGGGATTCTCATTATGAAGGATTACAAACCAAGTAGACACGAATGTCGGCAACAACCATCGCCAACACTCTAGTCCGTATTTTACGGTAGTTTTTTCGCATAAGCAAGCAGAAAATTCAAAGGCGCAGAAAATCCCCGCTTCGTAGAACGGAATTCATTCCGTCTGCCCGCTGTTTTTGATTCGCCGCCCCCTACTTGGGGGCCAGCGTACAAACCATTCGCTTGCCGGAATGTGAGGGCGGAGCCTCGATTTTGCCGACGTCTTCTAACTTCTGCACGATCTGATCAAGAACCCGGCGACCTTCGCTAATGTGTGCCAATTCGCGGCCGCGAAAGGTCACCGTGACGATGACTTTGTCCTTGTGCTGGAGAAATTCACGGGCGCGGCTTGCCTTCACTTCAATGTCATTATCGCCCGTTTTCGGCCGCACCCGGATCTCCTTGATCTTGATCTGGTGGGCATGGCCCTTGTGCTGCTTCTTCTTCTGCTGATACTTGAATTTGCCAAAATCCATGATTCGGCAAACCGGCGGTCTTTCGGTGGGGGCCACCTCCACGAGATCGAGGTCATTCTTTCGGGCGGTTTTGATCGCCTCGTCGGTCGACATGATCCCCAGTTGCTCCCCGGCGTCGTTAATCACACGTACGGTGGCAACGCGAATCTGTTCATTGATACGCTGCGTCTGCTTTTTTTGTTCGGTAGCCAAGTTTCTCCTGCGATTTCTTAGGAATGGATACTTGCGGATGGACCAGCATCCGCGGTCAACAATTCACACTAAAGTATGCAGTAGCGCAGCCGCCACGTCAACGGTGGATAACCGCGTCAATCCTCTTTTCGGCAAATTTTACCAAGAATCTCTCAAGAAGTTGGTTCAAAACAGGCGAGATGCCACCTATTTTAGTACTCATTTCCCTCCTGTCGCCCGCCGAGGCCGGTAGAAGTCTTGGCAACCTGCCGGATCGTACGGGCATCAACCTCGGCCTGAAGCCGGGCGATGGCCGCGTCGAGGGTCATGGTGCCCAAGTCACCCTCCAGCCGGTCCCGCAGGGCCACCTGGCCGGTTTCGGCCTCCCGCCCACCGAGAACGAACATATAGGGAATCAGCTCCAACTGGGCGTCACGGATCTTTGAACCAACCTTTTCCGCACGATAATCGCCGGAAACGCGGAAACCGGCCTGCCGCAGCCGGGTCTCGACCTGCCGGCCGTACTCCTCGAATTTTTGGCTCACGACCATCACTCGGGCTTGCTCGGGTGCCAGCCACAGAGGGAACGCCCCGGCAAAGTGTTCGATCAACATGCCGACAAATCGCTCAAACGACCCGAACGGTGCCCGGTGAATCATTACCGGCTGGTGGGGGTGGTTGTCGGCACCGGTATATTCCAAGCCGAACCGCTGAGGACTCGGGAGATTGTAGTCCAACTGCACGGTCCCCAACTGCCACTCGCGGCCGATGCAGTCGGCCACAACGAAGTCGGCCTTAGGGCCATAAAACGCAGCTTCCCCCCGTTCGATGGAGAGATTCGGTAGGTCCATCTCTTGGCAGACCGCTTCCAAGGCCGCTTCAGCCCGCTGCCAATTCTCGGCAGTGCCAACGTATTTGTCGCTGGCCGGATCGCGAAAACCGAGCCGAACGCGGTAGTCGGTCAGCCCGAGCGTTTTCAGCACATACTGGGTCATCTCGATGCAGCCACGGAACTCGTCGGCCACCTGCTCTTCCGTGCAGAAGATATGAGCGTCGTCCTGCGTGAAACCGCGCACCCGGGTCATGCCATTCAGCTCGCCCGACTGCTCGAAGCGATAGACCATGCCAAACTCGGCCAGCCGCAGCGGCAACTCGCGGTAGCTGCGCGGCTTGCTCTGATAAATCTTGATATGGTGTGGACAGTTCATCGGCTTGAGCAAGAAGCGTTCCTGCTTCTCCAGCCAGGACTCGATGGCCGCGATCTTCTCCTTGGAAGACGGCAGTTTCTCATAATTTGGCACATGCGGCCGAATGCGGGCCGGCACCTCGGTGTGCATGTAGTGCTCCAGTCGGGCGGCAAGACCATCGTCGTCGATTTCGCCTTTGGCCCAAAGCTGTAGCAGTTCCTGCACTACCCCCCCCATTGGATGCGAATAGAGCGGCGGAAACTGGCTGTCGGCGTAATAAGGGAAGTGGCCCGAGGTCTGATACAGCTCGATGCGCCCGATATGCGGCGTATAGACCGGTTGGTAACCGATCTCCAATAGCTTTCCGTAGAGGAAGTTCTCCAACTGCCGGCGAATCGTGGCCCCCTTGGGCAACCAGAGGATCAGCCCCGAACCGACCATGGGGTCGATGGTAAAGAGTTCGAGTTGTTTACCCAGCAAGCGATGGTCGCGGCGTTTGGCCTCTTCAACCTTGGTGAGATAGGCCTCCATATCGGGCTTGCTGAACCAGGCGGTGCCGTAGAGTCGCTGCAACTGCTGCCGTTGGGCATCACCTTTCCAATAAGCTCCGGCCACATTCAAGAGCTTGAAGGCCCCAATCGCCCCGGCAGACGGCACATGGGGCCCGCGACAGAGATCGACAAATTCTCCCTGCCGATAGAACGAGACTTGGGCGTGGTCGGCCAGTCCAGCTTCGATGTGCTCGACCTTTAGCCCTTGGCCCAGATCCTTACAGAATTGCACGGCCTCGTCGTGGTCCATTTCGACCCGCTCGAAAGGCTCGTCTTCTTTCACAATCTTGGCCATTTCGGCCTCGATCTGGGGAAAATCCTCTTCCGAAAGCCGACGCTCGATCTGGAAATCGTAGTAGAAGCCGTTCTCGACTGTTGGACCGAAAGCCAGTTGGATGCCATCGTAGAGCCGCATCACCGCCCGGGCCATGACGTGGGCACAGGAGTGCCGCATCACATTCAGGGCCTCGGGATCGCGGCTGGTAATCAACCGCAGAGCGACCTGACCTTCTTCAGGCAGGAAGGTATTGGCACCGACGATTTGGCCATCGACCTGCGCGGCTACGGTGGCCTTGGCCAATCGTGGGCCGATTTCAGCGGCAATATCGATGGGGCGAACGCGGCGAGTATATTCCAGGACTTTGCCGTCGGGTAAATTGACTTTAAGCATGTTCCGTAAATTCTCGGTGAAGAGGATGTCCGTGCTTCGTAAAACGGAATTCATCCGTTCAGACGGATTGAAATCCATTCCACGAAGAGCAGATTTGTCCTTGGACAGACGCAAAACGTCGACACAAAGGACGCTGGATCTGCCGCCGGACGTAAGTGGGTAAAGTATAGAGCTTTTACGGCCTTGCTGGCAAGAGCGGCGTGAACACCCCGTTGTTTCATACATCTTTTGGACACATCCTGCACCCTTGTTGTGGCCGGTCTCTGACCGAGCCACACCGCCGACCGAAGGTCTCCCGTTCACCGGGAGACCTTCGGTCGGGCGGGCCTTGATCATAACCTTGCCAACTGCTATCACTGCTAGCTCGAAGTAGGGTGCGTGGAGCACGGAGGCCCGCGAAATGGTGCGTTACGCGAACCGGTCTATTCCGGGGTAGATGTTCTCGAAGTATTGGGTCCGTGCGCAACGCACCATTTCCTGTGTGTTGGTTCTCTTCACGCACCCTACGGCCTGCCGTCACTGTTAGCAGTTGGCAAGGTTGTGATCATGGCCGGTCGGGCGTTTCGGCGGGGTCAGGAGACCCGCGCCGAACTGGGGCAAGCAGTTCCCCGCCCTTTCTTGGAATTGCGACCACCTATAGGTGGCGTTTGCTCCAGGAAACTGGCGTTGCCCCGATTCGACAGTTTTGGGATAACGTCCAGGAATTCCGTAAACGCCCTCTACCCGCTGGCCGTGTCGTGTCTTTAACGCATGCAACTCCCCGACCGATTCGCCCCTCCACCGCACCGTCGGCCCGTGGAGAATCTGCTTCCGTGTGGTTTGTGCTGGCAGGTCTGTTCGCCCTGTGCTTAGTGCCGCGGATGATCATGGCATGGAGGATGCCGGGGATCTGCCCGGACGCTGTCCTTTATATCCGCCTTGGAAAGGCGATCGAAGTGGGACAATTCCAGGAAGCCCTGGGGCAGATCCGCTTCAATATCTATCCTTTCATCTTGTCGTATCTGCATCAACTTGGCCTGTCGTGGGAAACGGCCGGCATGGCCTGGGGCGTGGTAATTTCCAGTTGCACCGTCCTGCCACTGTTTGGCTGGATACATCGGGCTTTCAACCGCCAGGTGGCGATCGCTGCTTGCATTCTGTATGCGATCCACTCAGGACTGATCCGCTGGAGCGTCGAGATCCTACGCGATTCAACCTTCTGGTTCCTGCTGGTGCTGAGCCTCTATCTACTATGGCGAGCGGTGACTGAGCTACGCTGGGTCTGGTATCTGGCCGCAGGGACGGCGATTGCCTTGGCCTGCCTAACGCGGTTTGAGGGCTTGGTGCTGTTCGTCCCGCTGGTGGCTTGGTCTTGGTGGCGGTGGCGCGAGGGGAATGGTTTCCTCGGTCAGGCTGGAAAGCCTGACGTACAAGTGTCCCTCGGCCGACTGGTTGCCGCCGGATTGATTTGTGCGAGCATCTATCCGCTTTCGTTGATGCTCGTCAACACGATTTGTTTCCGTGGCCGGACGACGGATCTGGTTCGCACGGAACCGGTGGTGCTTGCCCAAGACTGGGCCCAGGAATCGATTACCGGGCGGCGTGCCGTGGAAAAGCAGGGCCGCGTCGATTTGCTCGCGCCGTTGCCGCCGTGGAAGATGGTTCAACGGTTTGTGACCGGTATGTTCAAAGGATGTACGCCACTTTACCTGCTGATGATCATGGGTGGGATCGCCGCTCGCAGCACAGGCAGGATGCCTACGCTACCGCGGTGCAACTATCGGGCACTGGCCCATGCCTCGGCACTGATCCTGGCGGCCATCTGGGTTCATCTTTATTGGTCGCACGAAGCCGGGCCGCGGTACTTCTTCCCGATCGTGCTCATGGCAGCGCCACTGGCCGGTTGGGGTCTTTTGCAGATTTCGACCACGGTGGCCAATTGCGTCCGCATCCATCACTCGCCACAGACGGCCTTGTTGGCCGGAGCCGCGCCGCTGGCGGTGATGCTCGTCGTGAATCTGTCCGTTGCCTGGGGTGGCGATCTCCGTACCCGTGCGGCGACCGTCGATCTGGGCCATTGGGTCCAAGAGCACTACGGATCGACAGCCAAAATGATCGGACCGGACGGCATCACGCAAGTGGTGAACTATTACGCACAAGGAACGTGCGAATCGTTCCCCGAAACCTCGTCGGCAGCGGCGGTGGTTAATCTGATGGACCGGTTGCGGCCGGACATCGTTTTGCTTTCGACCGATTGTCGCGGATCGCCGAGCTACGAACTATCGGATTGCGTTGCAGCCCGAGGATTTGAAGCGGTCGATCCAGCGTGTTTTCCCGACGGCTGCGAGAAGTTGCATGTGCTGGTACAGCGGACCCCAAACGAAGGCAGTGCGCGATCGATCAAAGTCGCGGATGGTATACGGAGTGTGTCGGCTACCTTGAAAGGAGATGGGCCGCGAAGTTAAATGGCTCTCCGCCGGGTTTGCGGATAATTGTGGTGCGGGCGTCCCGCCTGCCCAAGATGTTGTGGTTGAACCAGGCAGGCGAGACGCCCGCACCACAAACTTGGCGGAGAGCCAGTTGAACTCGCGGCAGTGCCCAGCAAGAATGCCGGGCTTTATCGCTATGGATGGCAATGGGTTCTACCTACTGATTCCGATGGCTGTGGCCGTGGCCGCATCGTTGGTGCTGACACCCCTGGTGCGGCACCTGGCATGGCGACTGCGCGTGCTAGCGTATCCCGATTCGCAGCGGCGGTTCCATGCAGGCCCGGTGCCGCTTTTGGGCGGTGTGGCCGTCTACTTCGCCCTGGTTGTAGGACTGATCGCGGCCTTGCTGTTGGATCGGTTCCGGCAATCCGATCTAGTCAGGCTGTGTTGGGTGCTGATCCCGACCGCAGGCATGGCCTGCCTGTTCGGGGTGATCGATGATTGCTACAACCTCCGCTCGCGGGCGAAACTCGCACTGCAATTTCTGGCCGCTTTGATGATTACTTCGGCTGGCTTCTCCGTCGATTTCATCACCGTTTTTGGCTGCCGCATTGAATTGGGCTGGTGGGGTGTGCCGCTGACGATTTGCTGGCTCATGGGCTGTATCAACGCCATGAACCTGATCGACGGACTAGACGGTTTGGCGTCGATCATCGGCATTTCCACGACGTCGATGCTGGGCATGATCGCCTGGAACATGGGTAATCATCACGTGACCGTCGCGGCCATGGCGATGACCTTCGCCCTGGCCGGGTTTCTCGTCTTCAACCGTCCGCCGGCCAGCGTTTTCCTTGGTGATTCAGGAAGCACACTCATCGGATTAGTGGTCGGCGTGCTGGGCATCCAAGGAAGCCTGACAAGCTCGGCCACGTTGTCGATCACGGCACCCGTGGTCCTTATGACCCTGCCCATGTTCGACGTGCTCATGGCGGTGGTTCGCCGCAAACTAACAGGAAGCCCCCTGGCCTTGGGCGACCGAGAACATATTCACCACTGTCTGCTCGAGCGGGGACTGGGGCCGTGGCAGGTCGTGGGAATCCTTGGTGCTTTTTGCCTTACGACCGGGGTGGCCGCCACCGCCGCCACCGTTTTTCATAGAGACGCCTTGGCCTGGATCATTGCCACGGCGTTGATAGTGCTCATGATCCGCCTGCGGGTCTTCGGACACCGCGAATTCGGCCTGATTCACAAGTTGGTCCGCCGGCATGCCGAAAATCTTGCTCGGTCGATATTTCTTCAAAAAAGGAAACCACATATGCACATTCGCCTCAGAAATATGCCGTCGAAAGCAGCCTCGGTTGGTCAACCTGCGCAGACTATTGCTTCGCCGTTACCATGCGACCTGGAAGTTGGGGTCATTTATACCGGTGAGCGCGATTTGATGGGCCCGTTGCTTTCGACCCTAAAGGCATCTGCCCCCGGATTGAACTATCGACTGATCCTCGTCGACAACCATTCGACTGACGGCATCGAGCCATGGCAGCAAAACATTCCGGAAACCAAGGTGCTGAAAAACAGTGAGCGGCTGCACTACTCAGCCAACATGAACCGCATCCTGGCAGCCTCGACGGCCCGCTATGTCCTGCTGATGAACACCGATATGTTTTTCGACCCACGGCAGCAGTGCTTGTCGCGGATGGTCGAGTTCATGGACTCCCATCCCAACTGCGGCATTGCCGGCTGCCGGCTGTTCCATGCAGACGGCCACGACGCCCGGGCCGCGCGTCGCTTTCAGACGTTGTCGGTGATCCTGGCGCGGCGATTTGGGTTGGGCGGCCTCATGCGGCGGACGTTGGAGCACCATTTCTACATGGACCACGCTCCAGATGAGTCGTTTGATTGCCAGTGGCTTTCTGGTTGTTTTCTCATGTTGCGGAACAAGGCCGTGGAGAAGGTTGGCCTCTTCGACGAGAGTTTTGGCAAATATTTTGAAGACGTCGATATGTGCCTGCGCATGGCCCGAGCCGGCTGGGAGGTGATGTACCACGGGGCGACCAGCGCCTATCACATCGAGCAGCGTGCCAGCCACAAGTTGCTTTCGACCGACGCCTGGAAGCATCTGCGGTCGTATCTCTATTGGCTGAACAAATGGGGCTATCGAACGACGGCGGAGGCGACGGAGGAAGCGATGGCGGAAGCGACCTCGGAAGCTACGGCGGAAGCTTCGCACAACCGGCTCCGGCCGCAAGCGGCGTGAAGCGAGATCGGGGTAGGGCGAGGGCGATGCAAAGTTGGGGTTGGCGTGCCGGGATGATCGGGCGGGATTTGTCTACGGTGGCGAGGCAATTTGCCCCGGAGGGGCGGGTGAGAATAGCCCAGCGATTTATCGCTGGGTAAGAAGCAAGCGAAACCAAAAGTCCCGGACGATTGAGAAGAGCCAGCATATCAAGCGAAAAGGATTATCCGCGAAAGAACGCAGGGAACGCAGAAGAAACACAAAATCCTTTTGTGCTCTATTGCGGATAACAAAAACTGACAACGGACAACTGAATAGTGAACTGAGCGGATCGATATGTCCAGGTCGAAGATAAATCCCGACGAAGGTTTCCAAGCGAGTCACAGTCAGCTTGTTGGTGCCACAAGTAGGCATCGAAAGCCCGCCTGCGTGAAGTGGCGGTCGGTGGTGAGGGCGTCCATGACCTGTTCGCGGCCCATGACAATGAAGCTCGCACAATCGACAAGTCCCCAGGACTTGTCGGCTGCGCGGCCGTACATCGCCAGCGCATCGCGGAAAAGCTGGGCATCCACCCGCACCAAGCGACTGCTGTGCGATGCCAAGAAGGTTTCGACAGCACGGACGAACTTCGCTCGCGGCGGCACTCTTGCCAAGCCGTTGCCAGTCTCCGCAAGCACCCAGTCGGTCGTAATCAGCGTTCGGCGGGCCACCTCGAAATCCCGCAAATACTTTGCTGCCTGCGCGTGAAACTGGTCGTCCGCGTTCAACAGCGCGATCCAACCGTTCGTGTCGAGGAACACGGCGTCATGGCTGGGCATGGTCCACCTTGGAATGGCCGTAGAGGTAGTGGTCGATATTCAGTGCCAGATCGGCAATCCCGGTGGGTGTTGCCAGTTCGTCGAGCCGATAGACGCTTTCCGTCGCGCTGGCAGGAGCATCGGACTCAACGAGCACGACATTCACAAACGCTCCCTCCGGAGGGCACGCTTCGCCCTCCAAAACCACAACGCCGTGGTCAATGCGGCCGCGATAAACCATTTTTCACTCCTCCATCAAGCTTTCCGTGGTCGGGAAAAGTGCTTTTTTCCCCTTTTCTGCAATTATACCACGAAGATCGCAATGCGCCACCCCGGGGAAAAAGGAGGATTGGGGATAAGTAGGTTTTGTAAGGAGATTTCCCGTCCCGAGGGACGATTGAGAATAGCCCAGCGATTTATCGCTGGGGAAGAGTTAACCGTAACCATTAGTCCCGTAGGACGATTGAAACAGGTTCCGCCAGACGCTTCTGCCGGCGCAGCCTCGGCCACAGATTCGCATTACGGAAATTGGCGGCCAGCGGCAGTGGAGCGTGTGAGGTGATCGAAATTGTTCACTAATCGCGTACGATCTTGCATTGTGGCAGGGCGGCGGCGAGTTTGGCGGTGCCTGCGTCGGAGATGCTTGTTTGGCCGATCACGAGCGTTTTCAGCCCGGTAAGTTTGCAAAGGTGGTCGATCGAGACATCGGTGACCCCGGGGTCTGCCTGCAAATCCAAGGATTGCAGCCCGGCTAGCCCGACAAGCGATCCGATGCCGACATCGTCCATTCCGCAGCGGACAATGGCGAGGCTGCGGAGTGTTTTCAACCCTGCAAGGTGGACGATTCCCGCGCCGGTCACGGCCGTATCACGCAGGGAAAGCTGCCGGAGTTTATGGAAGTTCTTCACATGCTGCAGACCCGCATCGCCGAAGCTCAAGCAGCGCGCGATGGCCAGATCCTCAAGCGGCAGGTCTTGCAGTTGAGCAAGTCCGGCATCCGTTAGTCCGGCATCTTCGATAGTCAGGCTACTGAGTGCGGGAAATTTTTTGACCACCGCCAGACCGGCATCGGTAATGGCATAGCCGCCCAATTTCAGTGCCGTGAGCTTATGAAGCTCTTGAAGTTGGGTCAAGCCGGCGTCACTGATCGCGGAGCAACCCCGCAGATCGATCGCCTTGAGGCTTGTCAAGCCTTTGAGATGCATAATGCCCTTATCCGTGAAACCGTTCTCGATCAAGGCCAGGTGCGTCAAGCCGGGCAACTGTTGGAGACAAGCCAGGCCGTCATCCGTGAGGTTGACGCAGCGTCGCAAGCGGAGAGACTTGAGGTGCTTCAGGGTGGTAAGCTGCCGCAAGCCCGCGTCATCGATCTGGGCGTCCTGGATTGCCAGTTCCACGAGGCCGATCCGCTTGGAAACATGCTGGAGACCGGCATTGGTGATATCGCTGCCGGAGAGTTTGGCGACGAGCAGGTGGGGCAAGGCAGCGAGCAAGTCCAGATCGGCATCGGTCACGGAGACGCGATCACCCGCCAAATCAAGCCCCACCAAATTACCGCTGACGAAAGCAAGATGGCCCCGCAGGTCGTCGATGCGATGAATCGCCTGAACGAACTTCGGATCGGCCCCCTCGACATCCGCTTTTTTGCGAATGGCCGCGACAAGGGCCTCTTCCGTCGGTGAGCCAAGACCCGCGGACGCCCTACCCGCCCCAAAGAGCAGGCCGACAATCCCTAGTGCGCAGACCAAGCCAAGTCGATTGTTTCGAGTCTTCATGTCGCATAACTCCCGGGAATAGTAGCGGCCCATAGCGTCCAGGGCCGTAGGGTGGGGAGAGCGCAGCGAGCCCCACCAATTCTGTTTCAGTCCACTTTTGGTGGGGCTCGTTTCACTCTCCCCACCCTACTAGCTCCCGGGAATGTTAGTGCCTCACAGCGTCCAGGGAGCACGCATTGGCCGCGAGCACATCTTGGCCGCCTCGGCATCGCCGACAATTACTTCTTTCTTCGGATCCCAGGTGACCTTTCGCTTCAGTCGGATGGCGATATCGCACAATTGACTGACGATATCCGAGCGGACCGCGTCCGGCAGCGGGCTGACTGCGCCCTTGCGAGCCTTGACCGCGTCAACGTAGTTCTGATAGTGATTGCCGCTATCGATCAGATGGATGTCCTTTGCGCCGATCTTTTCTTTCAAGAGCGACTTGGGGCTGGCGTCCCAACCACCCCGAGAAATGCGAATCCAGCCTTCGCTACCGATGAACTTCGTGGAGTCGTGGCCGGGCTTGAAGGTCATCTTCACACCGTCGGCCATCTCGGCCTTGACGTCCCAGTTGTGGACGGTGTTGTACAGGCCCTTATCGGAAATCGTTCCTGTGCCCTGGAAGACCATGGGGCCAGCCAGATCGGCATCGCTACCCCAAACCATGATGTCCAGGGGATGGGCACCCCAGCCGGCCAAGTATCCGATCGAGTAGTCGTAAATCCAGTAGGTTCCGGGCGGATGGCAGCGGTCGGGGGTAAACGGCACCATGGGCGCGGGACCAAGCCACATCGAGTAATCGAGGTTCGGCGGCACGGGGACTTCCTTCGTTGAGCCGCCTGCCCCCCCGTTGGGAGCGACGACTTCCAGCGTATGGACCTTGCCGATCCGGCCGCTGCGGACCAGTTCGCAACCCAGGCGGCAGTGCGCGGAACTGCGTTGCTGCGTGCCGTACTGAAAAATGCGCCCGTTGTCCTGGAAGACCTTGCGGCAGGCCAGATTCTGTTCGATTGTCAGGCCAAGCGGTTTTTCCACGTAGGTATCCTTCTTGGCGCGAGCGGCCGCGATGGCGATTGGTACGTGCCAGTGGTCCGGTGTGGCGATTACCACGGCATCAATATCGGACCGGGCGAGCAATTCGCGGAAATCGGCGTAAGGCTTCCCCTTGCAGACCGCCGCCCGAGCCTCGCGGCGATCCTTGTAGGCGTCGGCCACGGCCACGCTCTGACACCCCTTGCATTGCTGGAACTGAAAGAACAGACCGCTGCCCTGGCCGCCGACGCCGATGTGGCCAAGTACGACACGCTCGCTGGCCGGAGGCGTATCGGCATTGCCCAAGGCGGTGCTGGTAATCACATAGGGTGCGGCCGCAACGGCCACGCTACTCTGAAGAAACGTGCGCCGTGAGAGGTGAAAGTTGTTCATGACGAACTCCTAGGAAAGGTGTGGGGAGGGTTGGCAGGCGAAAACAGGAAGTCAGGCTTGCGACTTCACAATAGGCTCTATTCTGCATGCAACGGGGGGAGCCTGCAAGTGGTTTGTCGATTTAGTCAAAAAACCTTGTTGTGGCCGGTCTCTGACCGAGCCACGCCGCCGACCGAAGGTCTCCAATTTACCGGGAGACCTTCGGTCGGGCGTTTCGGCGGGGTCAGGAGACCCACGCCGAACCCGGTTCCCTACGCCAACGGCGTTGCGTCCCCTAGCCCAGGGTTGCCGCGCAGCGGCTACCCTGGGAAACGGTATCCACGAAACCTTCTACGCCAACGGCGTTGTGTCCCCTTTCTGGAGTCAGCCATTTCTCCGCGATCCAATCATTCGTGCCAGGGAAGGGACACAACCCCGTTGGGGTAGGGCCTCGTTTATTCCTGTACCCAGGGTAGCCGCTGCGCGGTAACCCTGGGCTAAGGGACAGAATCCCGTTGGGATACCGAGATCCCAAATTGAACAAGGATACCCAAAATCCTTAAGTGGTTCGTATAGGGGCTCGCTGCGCTCTCCCCACCCTACAATTGTTCGCGTTCCGCACCTAGAACCGGAAGAGCCGTTTGCTTTCGAGAAGGGTCTTGTTATAGTGGAGTGTGCGATTGCTCGGGCGATGTGAGAACCGGGCAAAGTTCCTCGGAGACCAATACCATGACGCGACCTACCGTGCTTCTTCTACTCATCGGAACTCTACTGGCCTTTGCCGCAAAGAGCAGCCACGCGGCGGATAAAAGCCCGCAAAATCCATCCGAACGACCAAACATCATCCTCTGTATGACGGACGACCAAGGTTGGGGCGATGTGAGCTACAATGGCTTGAAGCAGGCCAAGACTCCCACGCTGGATACGATGGCCGCGACCGGCTTACGCTTCAACCGTTTCTATGCGCAGCAGAGTTGCTCGCCGACGCGGGCTTGCGTGATGACCGGCCGGCATCCGAATCGGATGGGGCTCTTTTGGCCCGGCATGCCCCTGCGGAAGCAGGAAGTCACCATTGCCCAGGCTGCGAAGGCAGCCGGCTACGCCACGGCGCATTTTGGAAAATGGCACCTGAACGGGGTCGCCGGGTTTGGCAAGCCGATTGCCACTTCCGACCCGTTCGGTCCTGGCCCGTTTGGGTTTGACGAATGTTTTTCGGTCTCGAACTGGTTTGATCTAAATTGGACATTCGGCCACAATGGCAAAAACGTGAAGGTCAGCGGCGACGGCTCCGATGCGATCGTTGACGCGGCACTGAAATTCATTGGCCCGATGGCCGAGCAGAAAAAGCCATTCTTGGCAGCCGTCTGGTTCGGCAGCCCGCACGCTCCCCACCAGCCCCTGCCCGCGGATCTCAAAGCGGCGGGCGGTTCGGCCTACTTCGGCGAGATCGTAGGGATCGACCGCAGCATGGGGACGCTCCGCGCCGGCTTGCGGAAGCTGGGAATCGCCGACAACACGATCGTCTGGTTCTGTAGCGACAACGGCGGCTGGATCGATGAGGAAAAACCCGACGCCAACGGCGTTACCGGTGGGCTGCGCGGCCGCAAGGGCGACGTATGGGAGGGCGGAATCCGCGTTCCGGCCGTGATTGAGTGGCCGGCGCGCATCAAACAACCCGTCGTTACGGAAATGCCCGCTGGCGTGGTCGATATCTATCCGACCATCGTGGAAATTCTGAAAACCAGCGTTCCCAATCAGGTGCTGCCGTTGGACGGCATCAGCCTTGTACCGTTAATCGAGGGCCGGATGCAGCAAAGGCCCAAACCGATGGGTTTCTGGCAATATGACGAAAGCCAGCCCTCCATCAATACAAACTCCGGCCCTTCGGCCTGGAGCGACAACCGTTACAAGCTCGTCAAGCCCGATCCGGACCAGTGGGAGCTTTACGACATGACGACGGATCTCGCGGAAGAAAAAGACCTGGCCGCCGACCATCCAGAGATTGTCAACCGCATGAAGGCCGAACTGGATGCCTGGCAACAGTCCGTAATTCGGAGCTACGAAGGCCAAGACTATCCTGAGAAAAAGGTAATTCAGCCGAAGGTAATTCAGCCGAAGAAGGCGGCGACTAAATAACATTAAGTGGACTCATGCTCATCGGCATCCCCAAAGAAATCAAACGTGACGAATACCGTGTCGGCCTGCTGTCCGTGGGGGCGGAAGAACTGACCCGTGCCGGACACCGCGTGCTGATCGAGGCAGGCGCAGGCGCAGGATCCGGTCTGAGCGACGACGAATACGTCCGCCACGGAGCCGAAGTGGTCGCCACGGCCGAAGAGGTCTATGGCCGGGCGGAAATGATCATCAAGGTCAAAGAACCTCAGCCCGGCGAGTGCCGGTTGTTACGGCCGGGGCAGATCGTCTTCACCTTCTTCCACCTCGCCGCGGACCGCAAGCTGACTGAGGATCTGCTGCAAAGCGGATCGGTCGCCGTGGCCTATGAAACGCTCCGCGATGACCAGGGCCGCCTGCCTCTGCTGACGCCGATGAGCGAAGTGGCCGGGCGGATGAGTATCCAGGAAGGTGCCAAGTATCTCGAACGGCCGCAGATGGGCCGCGGGATTCTGCTGGGTGGAGTGCCGGGCGTTGAGCCGGCCCACATCACGATCCTCGGTGGCGGCGTGGTGGGGGCGAACGCGGCCAAGATCGCCGCGGGCTTTCGCGCCAACATCGGGCTGCTCGACATCAACATGGACCGGCTCCGCTACCTGGACGACATCATGCCGCCCAACGTGACCGTACTCTTCAGCGATCGCGAAACAGTTCGCCAACAACTTCAGCGAGCCGACCTGGTAATCGGCTCGGTGCTGGTTCCCGGCGCTAAGGCCCCACGGCTCATCGAGCGGGAGGATCTCAAGTTGATGAAGCCCGGCAGCGTGATCATCGACGTGGCTATCGACCAGGGCGGCTGCGTGGCCACGAGCCGTCCAACGACGCACAGCAATCCGACCTTCCTGGTCGACGACGTGCTGCATTATTGCGTGACCAACATGCCCGGCGCCGTGGGCCGCACGAGCACCTACGCCCTTTGCAACGTCACGCTCCCCTGGGCCTTGCAAATCGCCAATCGCGGCCTTGCCGCCGCCGCTGAAACCTTGCCCCCGGTCGCGCGGGCGATCAACCTTTTTGAGGGCGAAGTAACCAATCGGGCGGTTGCGGAGACGTTTGGGATGAAGTATAACGCGAAGTTTGAAAATCTCCACCTTGACTTGCGTTACCACACGCGGTAACATTTAACAGTGGGCAAGATTCGGCTGGGAAACTACCTTTTTGTTGGATGGATTGGAGATCACGCGCCCAGGCACGTCCATGTTTACCGGGACAAAAAGCTGGTTCTTAAATGGGATCTCGACCACGGCGTCACAATGAAGGGCCGGGCGACAAAGCATATCATCGAGCTGATCACCAAACTCCAATTGGAAGGCCGCTTATGAAAATCAAATCCGTTCGCCACGACAACCGCAAGAAGGCGTTTGAGGTCGCGACCTACAACGGGCGCTATTGGTTCCCGTTTGCCAAACTTCGCCTGCGACCTACTCAAGCCAACCCGGTCAAGAGCGCGAATGTCGACGACGAGCTAGGCAATGAAGCGTTCACTTACCAACTCCAGTCGGGCGAGGAAGGAACGGTGCATATCGATCAGATCCTCGATTACAATCGCGATCCGCGCTATATGCGGGATATGTTGCTCTACAAGCTCACGCTGGTAGCCCAGGAACGCGTAAAAAGCAGTTCCTTGAGCAAACGGGAGTTGATTCGTCGACTCGAAACCTCTCCGGCGCAATTCTATCGTCTTCTGGATCAGACCAATTATTCCAAGTCGATTGACCAATTGATGGCATTGCTCAGTATCCTCGATTGCCAAGTCGATCTCGTCGTCAAGAAGCCAAGTCGCATGCGAGAACCGGCAGGAGTCGCGTGACTGAGGAAGCAAATATATCGGCTCTTCCGGTTCCAGGTGCGGAACGCGAATAATTGTAGGGTGGGGAGAGCGCAGCGAGCCCCACCAATTCTGTTGCGGTCCGCTTTTGGTGGGGCTCGTTTCACTCTCCCCACCCTACTTCTGCACCTAAACCGGAAGAGCCAATGTATCCTGCCATGGCCAAGGCAGGTCGCCTTCAACCTTTTTGAAGGTGAAGTACAATCGGGCGGTAACCAATCAGGCGGTTGCGGAGACGTTTGGGATGAAGTACGATACAGGATTCGAGAAATGACGAAGCACGAATTTCCTTATTTGAGTTTCGACATTGTTTCGGATTTCGATATTCGAGTTTCGAATTTTCTTCAATATTCGTCATTTACCACCACCCTCCAAGATTCATCCTTGCTTAAGTATTCCCATGTCCACCTCCTTAGTCGGCATCCTCATGGGCAGCGACAGCGACTGGCCAAAGATCAAAGCGGCAGCCGCGGCCCTGGCGGAATTTCATGTTCCTTATGAAGTCCATGTGATGAGTGCCCATCGCACGCCGGACCTCGTGCAACAATATGCCTCGACGGCCACCGCCCGAGGGCTGCGAGTGATTATCGCCGCGGCGGGCGGGGCGGCGCATCTGGCCGGAGTCGTCGCCGCACATACCGTGTTGCCGGTGATCGGAATTCCCGTCCCGACCGATCTGCAAGGCGGCCTCGATTCACTGCTCTCGATGGTGCAAATGCCCGGCGACGTGCCGGTGGCCACCGTCGGCGTGGGTGGTGGTGGTGCCCGCAATGCCGGGCTCCTGGCCGTGCAGATGCTCGCCCTGGCCGATCCGGCCTTGCAAGAGAAGTATGCAGCCTACAAACAGGCTCTCGTGGAAAAGGTTCTGGCCAAAGACACCGCCCTGCAAGCAACGATTAAATTATGAAAAAAACAGAAACGCTTCAATGGATCGGCGGCCTGGACGGCCACTTGCGGATGATCGACCAGACGCGACTGCCGGTCGAGTTGGTCGAGATCGATTGTCACGACGTGGAAACGGCCTGGGAAGCGATCAAGATGCTACGAGTTCGCGGGGCACCTGCCATCGGCATCGCCGCGGCCTACGGTGTCTGCCTGGGCCTGCAAACTGCGGACGGACAGGACGAAACCGCTTTCTTCCGGCGATTGGAACAGGCTGCCGCCTACCTGGCCACGAGCCGACCGACGGCCGTCAATCTCTTCTGGGCACTCGATCGCATGAAAGCGGCAGGTAATAAACTTCGCGGTCGAGCGGTCGCGGAAATCGCCGCCAGTTTGCTGCAAGAGGCCAAGGCGATCCACGAAGAAGATCGCGCCATGTGCCGATCCATCGGTGAGCATGGGGCAAAGTTATTGATCAACGGCCAAGGCGTTCTTACGCACTGCAACGCCGGCGGGCTGGCGACAGCCGAGTATGGTACCGCGCTAGCCGTCTTCTTCATGGCTGCGGAGCAGGGCAAACGGCTGAGCATCTTTGCCGACGAAACTCGGCCGCTCTTGCAAGGCGCGCGGTTGACTGCATGGGAACTTCAGAACGCCGGCCTCGATGTGACCTTGATCTGCGACTCGATGGCGGCCCAGGTGATGCGAGAAGGCCGGATCCAGGCCGTGATCACGGGTGCCGATCGGATTGCGGCGAACGGCGACTCGGCCAACAAGATCGGCACCTATGGCGTCGCCGTGCTGGCTGCCGCGCACAAGATCCCGTTCTACATTGCCGCGCCCACGAGTACATTTGATCTCTCGATTGCCAGCGGTGCCGAGATCCCCATCGAGCAACGTGACGCCCGCGAGATCACGCATGGTTTCGGCCGGCAGACCGCTCCGGACGGCGTGAAGGTTTATAATCCGGCCTTTGACGTCACGCCCGCCGAGTTAATCGCCGCCATCATCTGCGAGCGCGGCATAATCCGGCCCGTAACCCGCGAGGCAATTGCCGCGATGGTGGGTTAAGAGTTCCGTATTCCTCGATAATTTTAGCAATTTTCGTTTTTCGGCCGCCTTTTCTTGGTTCTGCCCCTTGCCTGAAAAATTTGGCACCGTAACATAAACAAGATGGATTGGGCCTTTGATGATTTTCGCACCACCACAAGATCAATGCCCAAATTTGCATTGGGGGGGCAATAGCCTCCAAGCGAAAAACTGCAAGCCCGAAGAGGAACGCAGAAAATGGAACGACGTGAATTCTTGTCCGGATCCTTGGCTGCCGGTGTGGGAGTGGTTCTGGGGGGTATCGCTCTGAAAGGCCAGGCAAACGATCAACCAAAACTCCTAGCACAACGACGAAAAGGAAATTTCAAAATGAGTTTCAAGCAACCCGAATTGCCTTACGCCTTGGGCGCATTGCAGCCCTTTCTGCATGAAGAGCAGATGAACTACCATTACAATAAACACCAAGCTGCCTATTTTGCCAAGCTGAATACGCTGCTAGAAGGCAAGCCGGAGGCCAATGCCCCGTTGACGGACGTGATTGTTGCCGCGGCAGCCGGTCCGGTATTCAATAACGCCGCTCAGGCATGGAATCACGATTTCTTCTGGCACTGCATGTCACCCACTGGCGGCGGCGACCCACAGGGCGACATGCTGAAGGCCATCGATCGCGATTTTGGCGGCTACGACAAGTTCAAGCAGGTATTTTCCGAGAAGGCCGCGAATTTGTTTGGTTCCGGCTGGGCTTGGCTGGCAGTTGACAAGCTGGGTAAGCTGGAGATCATGGCCCTGAGCAATGCCGACACACCGCTGAAGCACGATCGCAAGCCGATCCTTGCGCTCGATGTCTGGGAACACGCTTACTATATCGATTACCGCAACTTGCGGCCGAAATTCATTGAGGGCTTTTGGACAAAAATCAATTGGGATTTCGCTGCGAAGAACCTGGAGGGTTCGACGAAATAGTTTGTTCTGATTTAGCCTGAAACTTAAGGAAGCCGCATCTCCCGGAGCTGCGGCTTTTTCTAGGGACTAGCGCAAAAAAAGAGCCGAACCTGAAAACAGGTTCGGCGTGGTTTATTTCGGACATATCGGCCTGACTAACAGGGCAAGTCGAGGCCGGACTTGGGTCTCTCCCAGGGCACCACCTGCTGAAAAACCAGCGGATGGTGCCTGGGCCCTGGTCCAGGTTTACTTCTTGGGAGCGGGTGGCGGTGGCGGAGCCATCGGAGCCATCGGAGCCGAAGCGGCAGCCGAGGGCGAAGTCACGGCAGCACCGGCGGCAGGTGCCGGCAAACCCGCACAACCGCAAGCAGCGGGAGCGCAGGCATTGCAAGCCTTCTCTGCCTTGCAGCAGCGACGCTCGCGGTTGTGACGCGGGCGGCAGCTCGCCGGAGCACAAGGCTCGCAGGAAGCAACCGGAGCGGCACAACAAGCAACCGGAGCGCAAGCAACCGGAGCGGCACAAGCAGCCGGGGCGCAGCTATCAACTGCACAGCGGCGCTGATGACGCGGGTGGCAGCTCTTCGGAGCGCACGGATCGCAAGCACACGGGGCGCAAGCCACCGGAGCGGCACAAGCGGCCGGGGCGCAGCTATCAGCTGCACAGCGGCGCTGGTGACGCGGGCGGCAGTTCTTCGGAGCGCACGGATCGCAAGCGCACGGAGCGCAAGCCACCGGGGCGCAAGCTACCGGAGCCGCACAGGCGGCCGGGGCGCATGGTGCCGGGGCACACGAGGGTGCCGAGCAGCAACTCTTTTGGCTACGAGCCTTCAGACGCTCCATGAGCTTCGGTTTGCAGCTCGCCGGAGCAGATTCACAACAAGCGGCCGGGGCCGCACAAGCGGCCGGAGCCGCACAACAGGCCGGCGCGCAGGCATTGCCCGCCACCGCCAAATTGGCGCCGCCCATCAGGACGAAGCCGAGCACCGCGACAAACAAGACGGCGCAAAGAACACAGGTACGATTCATTCGAGAAACCTCCTAGGTAACAGGTACTGTAGCGTTTAAACACACTCTAACGCCGTCACTGGTTCTTTAGTCTCCGGCCCTGACGGCTTCAACCGGAAACAAACAGTCGTTCTCGCTGTGACCCAAAACTCCCACCGGCTCCTGCTGCCCTGTCAAGCGGCAAACCGATCAAACTCTTGGTTTCAAAAACACAGCATCCGAACAATAAGCTAGCATAGCTGCCACAAATGTCAACCGGGTAGACCGCGGAAAATAACCGCCCTGGGTCAACTCGGATGTCTGGGGGCACTTTAACATAGTTACGAAGTTTACACTGTGTTTTGTATTCTACAAGTACCCTCCAACAAAAAAAAGAGGCTTCCTACCGGGAAAGCCTCTCTAACAAAACATCTAAGTTATTTGCTAATAAGCGTTTATGACTCGCTCAATAATCTTTTCACTAAAGAAAAATGTTTCTCCTACTCCCATGATTAGAGGGGTAGACACCCTTGGCTCTAGGACTTTTGCTCCACTTGGGTCGTTTAGCGACGAAAAGCGTCTTGAGGTTTTTTTTCCGCTTGGAACGAATCTTTGTCGCCAGAAGAGGGGGTCGGCTCCTGCTTTGCGCGACGATTTATCTCTTCTTTCAGCCAGCTCTGCTTCTTTGCCATGTCGTCCGGGTCTTCAAAACTCAGAAGCAGCGGATCTTCACCCTCGAAAACATAGGCAGCAAAACCAGCCACGCGCCAGCCCTCCGGTTCCAGGCGGCAAACCCAGGTGGCCTTGTCCGTCCGTGCCTTGCCCGTTTCATCCAAATCGACCCATTTGGTTGGCACGTGGGCAATATCATGTTCTACCGTGGGATACAGTGTATCTTCAGTTTCAATCTTCGCACTATCATTCGCCGCGGGAGCAACACAACGACCGGTTTCTTCAGCCTTCTGGCGAGCGACTTTCGTGAGCAACTTCGTCGCCGCGTCGTTATCTCCTTTGCGAATCGCCTCAAGAAAACGGGTAACCACCACTTTCGCATCTTGTGTTGGTGGGGTGTCCTGTGCTGCACCGACCGGGTTCGTCACAGCAATTGACGTGGCCTGCGTGGTTCCATTTTCCGTGGTCTTACTGCAACCCAAGGCCAAGGCCAGCGCAGCCAATCCCAAAATACTCGACTTCCAAAACATACTATTTCTCCTTGCACAATCTCCGGTTAGCGGCAACTGAATAAGAAACTTGCGCGGAGTTTCGCAAGATTCCTTTCCTAGGTCAAGGTCAAGATGCAAGAAGCCCTGCGTAAAACGGAATTCATTCCGTTCACCCGAAAAAATAAAGCAACGGAATAAATTCCGTTCTACCAAGGATGCTGAAAAAGGCCCCCAACTCGCCAGTCGGGCTTTCCCATTCCCCCTTCATCCCTTATTCTTCACTTTGCTTCCCACTTCTCACTTCCCACTTCTTCCATGGCACTCGTTTCTCACGCTTGGTTTCTCACCGGTCCAACCGCCGTCGGAAAAACGGCCGTCGGACTAGCACTCGCCGAGAAAATGGATGCGGAAATCATTTCCATGGACTCCATGGCGATCTATCGGAGCATGGATATTGGGACGGCAAAACCGACGGTCGAAGAGCAAAAGCGAGTACGCCATCACTTAATCGATACCGTCGCACCCCATGAGGATTTCAGTCTGGCCAAATACCTAGGCTCGGCCCAGGAAATTGCCGAGGAAATCAGTTCCCGAGGACGGCAGGTGCTGTTCTTGGGTGGGACTCCACTCTACCTTAAAGGACTGTTGCGGGGGATTTTTGAAGGGCCACCCGCGGACTGGGAATTTCGTGGGGCCCTCATGAAAAAGTCCGAGTCGAACGAGCCAGGCTGGCTGCACGACCAGTTGAAATCGGTCGATCCCCCAACGGCGGCCCGGTTGCACGCCAACGACATCCGGCGGATCATCCGTGCGCTGGAGGTCTTTGAAAGAACCGGCCGCCCCATTAGCGAATTGCAGCAGCAGTTCGAGCGGGGGATGCCCGCCGAGGCCTGCCGAGTGTTTGTCCTCGACCGACCGAAGGAAGAATTGCAAGCCCGCATCGACCGTCGTGTGGAATCCATGTTCTCCGCCGGACTGGTCGACGAGGTCCGCCGCCTCCTCGCCGATCCACGTGGGCTGAGCAAAACGGCTCGCCAGGCGGTTGGTTACGCCGAGGTTATCGATTATTACGGCGAAAAGCACGATCTGGCTGCAACGGTGGATCGGGTAAAAATGCATACCCGCCAGCTTGCCAAACGCCAAGCAACTTGGTTCCGCAGCCTCAGCGAATGCCGATTCGTGAATATCGAGACGGACTGCCCCCCCGAGACCGTGGCCGAACAGATTTTGGCTCTTCCGGTTCTAGGTGCGGAACGCGAATAATTGATAATTGTAGGGTGGGGAGAGCGCAGCGAGCCCCATACGAACGAACTTAAGGAATTTGGTATCATTGTCCAATTTGGGATCTCCGTATCCCGAAGAGGGATTATGTCCTCTGGCCCAGGGTAGCCGCTGCGCGACAACCCTGGGCTAGGGGACATAACGCCGTTGGCGTAGGGAATGAATGGGCGCGGGTTCCCAGGGTGGGCTTCGAGGCACCGGACACATTGTGGAGCGGGACGTGTGAATCCCCTAAGTTGGTTCGTATGGGGACGAGCGCAGCGATCCCCACCATTTTCCCCAATCGCTATATCTCCCGAACACGTCACATGCTGACTTCCGTACCCAAACCCAGCGTGTCGGCGCACTCGAGGACTTGTGCTGCGATCGCTGCGTCCTGGATGGCGTTTCCCACCGACTTGAAGAGCGTGATTTCCGTGTCGCTGCATCGTCCCGGCTTTTCACCGGCGGCAATCTCACCGATTTCGGCGTAAATGTGGTCCGGCGTGATCAGCCCCTGTTTCAGCGGGATGACAATATCGCCGGCTTCCGACAGACAAGCTTCGCGTTGATCCACCACGACCCTGGCAGCGCACACGGTGTCCTCGGGGATTTCACGTTCATCCGGTTTATAGGCACCCAGGGCATTGATGTGCGTCCCAGGTTTCACGTTCTTATGTGCGAAGACCGGCGATGGCCATGTGGTCACCGTGCAGACGACGTCAGCATGAAGCAACTGAGACGGCGAGTCGGCAGCGATCAGGGTAATCGACAGTTTCTCTCCCATTTCACGGCAGAAAGCCACCGCGCGGTCGAGGTCTCGATCGAAGACATAGACCTTGCCAATCGGCCGAACGGCACACAACGCTTCCAGTTGCACGCGGCCTTGAACACCGGCTCCAAAGATGGCCGCCACCTTCGCTTCGGGGCGGGCCAGCAGATCGGTTGCCAGAGCCGAGGCGGCCGCAGTACGGATTGCGGTCAGACGTTCCCCATCCATGACCGCGATCGTGCATCCGGTGCGAGCATCGTTGACCATCACCGTTGCATGGATCAGGGGCAACCCGCCGGCCAAATTGTTCTTGAACAGCGACACGACTTTGACCACAAGCACCTCGCGAGCAGGAAAGTAGACCGGCATGTACAGCACCGTTCCCTCGCGAGAGGTCACGTCGATCTTCGTGCGCAGCGGAACGCATACTTGATGGGACGAGAGTTGGATAAATGCCTCGCGTACCAGCGGGATGGCCTCTTTCACGGAAACGGCCCGTCCGACATCTTCTGCGGAAAAAAACCGCAACATTTGTGACATAGTTTGCCTTTCGCTAAATTATTGCATCAGCCCCATCGCCATCAGGGCCGCGAGAATCACCCCCATGATGCTCTCACCGGCGATACAACCGGAGGCGATGGGGATCGTGTACATGTCGTTCCACTTGGCGGCCTTCTTTTCCAGGATCCAGGCAATCAGCGCGCCAAGAAACATGGCGAAACTGGTGTACGCGGGAATGGTCATGGCGATACCTAGCGCGGCCGGCGAGGGTGTGTAGGGCCTGGCCTTGGGGAAGAAGTAATCGACGACGACAATGATCACGCCCACCACGAGGGCCACGCCCATCGCCCAGACTGCGCTGGGCGGCAGCGTGTGGAGACCTAGCGAGAGCACTTTGGCCACCCCCATCCATACCAGTGCGGAGGGCGCTGGAAACTTGTCGCCGCCCAGAGCACTGGCGTCGGGCACCAGGATGAAATAGGCCGGCACCGCCAACAGGGAACCGGCCAGCACGCCGAAGAGTTGGGCAATGAACTGCCTCCGTGGGTTTGCGCCGACCATGTGGCCGACTTTGAGATTTCCGATCGTGTCGCTACAACTGCAAGCCGCACCCGCAGTCACGCCCGCGGTCATGAGATTCGCCGTGATATTGCCCGGTGCGAGAGCACCATAGGTGAGTTGGGTTACTTTACCGAGCGCGCCGATGGGGTTGATGCCGATTTCCGCCCCTGCCCGCGAGGCCACGGCGGAGAGAAAGAACGTCAGCATCACGGCGATTACGCCCATCCACCACTGGATATGGAAAATCCAGGTCAGCATCACGACGGCGAGGCTGCCTGTAACAAGAAAGCCAAAGACGAACCAGGTCATGGGAATCTCGATGTGATCCAGAGGGCCTTTCGGGGCATTGCGATTGCCGCCAAGGCCGCTGAAGATGCCGGCGAAGGTCCGCCCCAGCGTCCGCCATTGAAAGGCTAGCGCAAGCAGCCCGCCCACCACCAGCACCGTGGCCCCCGGCCAGAGCGACCAGGCACTGATGTTGCGGAAACCGCCGATTTTCGGCATGGCATCTTTACTTTGCTCGGCCAAGGCTTTCTCCGAATCGGCCAAGGCCTTCGCGGCTTCGGCCAAGCCCATTTCGCCATCCTTGGCTATCTCGCTTTTGGCCTGGGCTACTTTGGCGGTGGCCTCCGTTACGTCTGCCGAGGTCTTGAATCCGAGGGCGTGGAGCATATCGGAAGGCTGGTCGTCCGGCAGGGAGAGCTTGGCTTCCCAATCGATGGCGGCCGGTGCTTCGAGGCAGAGCATCTCAACACCCTTGCTCTTGTTTAACTTCCTGCTCGCGGTGATGACACCGTGCAGCGGATTGGGTGAACCGTCCTGCAAGGTCTTTGCGTTGAGGTCGCGCTCCAGGCCAGCGAGGTCCGTATATTTCGTGGGATCCGTCCAGGTATAACGGAGGACGCTGGTGCGGACAGTGGAGGCAAGCTCGGGATCGGCTTTCAACTCTTCCGGCGTGGAAAGTTCGGGACCGCCAACGGCTTCGTCAAGCTTCACGGTAAACGTCTGCCCTGCTTTGACCGCCAGCGGCAGCTTTGGCAAAGCTGCGGCAATGAGTTTTGGCGGAAGGTGATGAACAATCTTCTCTTCGATCAATCGCGGCGCAAGAATTCCATAATTGAGAACTAGCCCAAACAACATGCTCAGCCCGACTTTCATGCCGAACAACGCGCCAATGCTGATGAAGATCAGGCTCGGTTCAAGGCTCAGGGTGAGCTTGCCCAGGGCGATGCGGTGCAGACGCCAAGGAAGATAAAGTTGAGCGGGAATCCAACCCAGGCCGTCGCGCAGTCCGGCCACGAGCATTCCCAAGAGGCTTGCAATGCCCAGCGACATCGCTTTCTTCATCGCCTGGCCGCCATGCGAGTACATGACGAGGAGGGTTTCGCCGGTGGGGATGTTGGCGGGAAAGCGGAGCGAATCGATCTGGATCATCTGCCGCTTCAGCGGAATGGCCATGAACAGGCCCAGGTACAAAATGACCGCGATGAACAGAGTGAGCTGCCACCAGACGAACTGGTAGCCGGTGAGCAAGGTCAGCGCGGGGACCGCCGAGACGAGGCCGGCCGAAGAAATCCAGCTTGCCGCCACGGCCACCGTCATCGTCATGGTATTTTCCATCAGGCCAAATTCCCGACGCACGATGCCAATTTCGCGGAGGGCCTTGAAGACGGCAAAGATAACCACCACCGCGGCGATGTCCACGCCCAACCCCCAGCCAGACTTGAGGCCGACATAAAGATTCGAGAGCGACATCAGCCCGCCAAAGACCATGCCGGCCAGCACCGCGCGGACGGTGAGGTCTTTTTCTTTGTCACCGCGATAGACGTTGGCCAGCCACTCCAGGTCGCGCTGTTCCACGGATTTGGGTTCTGCTTGGGTCTCTTCTGTCATAGCCATCGAAATATAAGGTTTGGGGTGGATTCCAGGTACGCCAGGCTTTCTAGCCTGACCCTATCCGCAGCAGAAACAATTTAACCCATTGCCGGTGTTTCCGCAACGGAAATTTAGTCGCTATACTAAGAATCTATCTCAGAACTCACCGCGGAGGACGCAGAGAATCGCAGAGGCCCTCAATTAGGATTCATCCTCTGCGTACCTCCGCGTCCTCCGCGGTGAAAAAGACCTTTTGAGATAGTTTCAAATACTAAGGTAGTTTCTGTTGTGGAAGGAGTTCCCTACCAATGACGTTCCTAAGCCAACGATTCCATGCCGACCTACTGTGGTTGCAGGCAACCCAACATCTGGTGCGGTTTCTCTTCTGCATTCTCGGTTTCCTCGCAGTGGCCGGCCGAGAGGCAAGTGCCGCGGATCAGGGTCGAACGGCTCAAGGTCAAAGCGGCTCTTTTACCAAGGCGGACTTTGAAAAGCATATCGAACAGTTGCAAAAAAAGATTCCCTCGAAAGATTTTACGGTTGTCCTCACGCCTCCCTTCGTGGTGATTGGCGACGAATCGCCGGAGGAGGTGCGCCGCCGCTCGAAAGAGACCGTGAATTGGGCCGTGGAAAAGCTGAAAAAGGCTTATTTCAAGCAGGATCCGCGACAGATCCTCGATATTTGGCTCTTCAAGGACAAGAAAAGCTACGAGGCGAACTGCAAAAAACTTTTCGGCAAGACCCCTGATACGCCCTTTGGCTATTTCTCGCAGGAGGACGGGGCTTTGGTGATGAATATCTCGACGGGCGGTGGTACCTTGGTGCATGAGATTGTTCACCCCTTCGTCGCGGCCAATTTCCCTAACTGCCCGGCCTGGTTCAATGAGGGATTAGGCTCGCTTTACGAGCAAAGCGGCGAGCTTGACGGCGAAATTCACGGCTACACCAACTGGCGTTTGCCGCGGCTACAGGATGCCATTCGCAAAGGGAAACTCACCTCATTCAAAACGCTCTGCCAGACGACCGACACCGATTTCTACGAGAAGGACCGAGGCACAAACTACGCGCAAGCCCGATACCTCTGCTACTACTTGCAGCAGAAGGACCTCTTGAAGACCTACTATCGCAGCTTCCTAGCAGACCGCAAGGACGATCCCTCGGGCTATAAAACCCTGAAGGCGATCCTGAAAAGCGACGACATGAATGAATTCCAAAAGCAGTGGGAGTCTTACGTACTCAAGCTCAAATATCCGAACCGGGAATGAGTGGTTATCCAGAAACTCCCCTCTCTCAACTTTGGGAGAGGGGCAGGGGGTGAGGGCTTTTCGGTAGCCTCTGAGTGGTTTCAGCACGAGTCTGTTGGTAAAATAGAAGGTTTAGAACGCACAATGGATATTTGGATTTGGCCCATCTTGTTACTGGCGGTAGGGTTGTGCCTTGCATTTTTGGAGATATTTCTCCCCTCGGCCGGAATTCTCGCATTTTTTTCGGGTTCCGCGTTGCTCGGTGCTATTCTGCTTGGTTTCAAGTCAAGCCCAACCGTCGGCTTGAGCGTGACCACCGCTGTGGTCCTTGGTGTTCCAACTTTGATCGCGTTTGGTTTTCGCTGGTGGCCGCATACCTATATCGGCCGACAGGTATTGCTCAGTGCCCCCCGTGCGGAGGATGTTCTGCCCGACGAAGACCAACGCCGGCACCTCAAGACCTTGGTTGGTCGTCTGGGCCGGGCGAAATGTCGGATGCTGCCCAGTGGGGTTGTCAGCGTGGATGGCCAAACGCTCGACGCTACAAGCGAAGGAATGGTCATTGAAGCGGGGCAAACCGTGCGTATTATCAAGATTGGAGCCAATCGGCTGGTAGTCCGGGCAGTGGAGATGGCTCCCCCCACTTCAACGGAGGAAAATCCTCTCGAGCGGCCGATCGACAGCATCGCCGCAGACCCCTTCGGTGAGCCGTTGGTTTGAGCTTTGGTATCTTCGTAGGACGGAATTCATTCCGTTGATTTGTTTTTTTAGATAAAACGGAATAAATTCCGTTCTACGAGGCTACGCCCCAGGCTCTTGACAAAGGGTATCTCGCGGGGGGAGAATGATCGTTCGGTCTTTTGCGCCATCGATCTTTACTCAGGAGCGTGTCATGAATCTCTTTGCACAGCAGCCCCAAGGGCCAAATTTTGCCGGGGCACTTCCCACGGCATTCATCGTCGTTGCGGTCCTGTTCCTCCTTTTCGTCTTGATTGTTCTGGGGGTCTTCCTCAATTATTTCCGTTACTGGATCCAGTCGAAGTTCACGAGGGCGGAGATTGGTATTTGGGATTTGGTGGGCATGACCTTTCGTAAAGTCAGCCCGAGCGTGATCGTTCGCTGCAAGATCATGGCGGTGCAGGCCGGCATCAGTGATCGCGATGGAGTAACTTCCAAGGGCCTTGAGGCGCACTATCTGGCGGGCGGCAATGTGCCACTGGTAGTCCGTTCGCTGATCGCCGCGCGAAAGGCAAAACTCGAACTCGACTTCAAGTTGGCCACCGCCATTGACCTCGCCGGACGCAACATCCTGGAAGCCGTGCAAACGAGCGTCAATCCCAAGGTCATCGACTGTCCCTCGCGCGATCTAGGACGGGAAACGCTCGACGGCGTAGCGCAGAACGGCGTCCAGTTGAAGGTCAAAGCCCGAGTAACCGTGCGAGCCAACTTGAAGCAATTGATCGGTGGCGCAACCGAGGAGACAATTATTGCCCGCGTTGGCGAGGGTATTGTCAGCGCAATCGGCTCGGCCGAGTCGCATCATGTGGTGCTGGAGAATCCCGATCGTATTTCCAAGATGGTGCTTTCCAGACGGTTGGACTCTCAAACCGCCTTCGAGATCGTTTCCATCGATATCGGCGAAGTAACCGTGGGCGAGAACATTGGTGCCCGGTTGCAGGCCGACCGTGCCGAGGCCGATATGCGTGTCGCCCGTGCCAATGCGGAAGGTCTGCGCACGATGGCCGTGGCGGCCGAGCAGGAATTCATTGCACAGATCGAGGAGAGCCGCGCCAAGGTCGTGGAGGCCGAGGCCGAGATTCCCAAGGCGATTGCCCAGGCCTTCCGGGAAGGCGTGCTGGGCATCATGGATTACTACAAGTTGCGCAACGTGCAGGCCGACACGGACATGCGAGCGGCCATCGCTCGAATCAGTGCCCCGGCTTCTGCAAACAATAAGAAGGGCGCGACGGCATGAACGGCGCCGTTCTGTTGGCAAAGGTCGATTTGATTTCGATCGCCATCGTGATCGTCTTTATCATCGTCCCGCTGATCCGGGTGGTGGTTTCAAAGATGCGCGAGATGGTGTTGCCAGCGAACCCCCTCCCACCCGGTCGAAACGGCGGCGGACAAATCCAGGAGCAGATCGACGAATTCCTCCGCCGCGCTGCGCGTCGGGGTGGGCAGCCGGTGGCCGAGAAGCCACAGCCGGTTGAAGTCCTTGCGGAGGAAGATGCTCCGGTTGGCGGCCGGGTTGGTCAGCAGGTCCAGAAGTATATGGACACGAGTGACTTCCGTCGCCGCAGCGAGGCTCTTGGCGGTGTAGTCGCGCAATCCGACCAGCAGTTCACCCAGCAAGTTGGGCAGGCATTCCGCGGCCAAGTCGGCCGGTTGGCCTCGCGCCCCGGCGAAGCAGCCCAACCGGTGGAAGTCGTCGAAGCCGAATCCTCCGGGCCAGAATATCTATCGCGACCTACCTTGGATGCCTTGCCCATCGCCGGCTCCGGGCTAGCCGAGCTATTAGGCTCGCCCGAGAACATCGTTCAGGCCGTGATCATGGCCGAGATCCTCCGCCGGCCAGAGCTTTAGGTCCACTTTTGAGGCCTTGATCCTAACCTTGCCAACTGCTGGCAGTGACGGCAGGCCGTAGGGTGCGTGGAGCGAACCAACACCCGGGAAATGGTGCGTTGCGCACGGACTCAATACTTCGAGAACGTCTACCCTGGAATAGACCGGTTCGCGTAACGCACCATTTCGCGGGCATCCGTGCTCCACGCACCCTACGTTTGCATCGGCCACTGATCTGGAGTGGTAGGTTTTCAGTTGACTCTGGGTGAGGCGGCTTCACGGAAGAGAGCTTGTTCTTACCCACATCTTTCGGCTGGACGAGCGTCTTCATGGCCATCCATGGTCATTCCCGGCGCAGCCGGCATCAGGCTCGACCCTTCAATCGATTCAATCGGCAAAGTCGCGCGTTAGCGCATGCATAGCTGCTAAAAAGAATTCAAAAGCGTGTTAACCTATACCGACGCGCAACGAAATTTTCAACGTAGTATCCGGTATATGGCGACAATGCAGATAAGACCGCACAGGCCACAAAGAACTTATGCCAAGCACGGACCGCAAAGAACGGCAGTTGCTCATAATTGTGCTAGGTGTTTCTTGCGGCATTACGGACAACGGAATCTGATTCCCGACCAGTTTTAACATGGAGGTAGGATCGTGCGAACTGTGACGCACAAGACCAATCGATCCCGGCAACGGGGCATGGCATTCATCTTCTTGGGGTTGATGAGCCTGGGGTTTGCCTCGTGCAAATCCTCTCACAACCCGACCTGTCGGAGCGAGACCCCACCGCCTCGCCGGGCAGAAACCAACATCGATCCGGGATTCCCGCGAGGCAATAACGCCTTCCGCCAAGTCTCCTACCAAGAGGTCCGGGGTGCTGTGCCCCAGCTTGCCGGCGCGGAAATGGTCAACGACGACGAAATCTGCATGACCTGCCACGAGACCTACGTCAAGTCGTTCCACGACAACGTCCACCGCGGGCAGAACTGCGAGTCGTGTCACGGTCCGGGTAGCAAGCACGTGGAAGGCCGCGGCAAGGAGCCGGGGCTGATCTTCAGCTTCAAGAAGGGGGTCGATCCGGTCGCTCGGGCCGAGGCCTGCTTGAAGTGCCATGAGCAGAACCAGTGTGCCGCCGGAACCCAGTGGCGGACCTCCAAGCACGCCCATCGCGGCGTGACCTGCGTCGATTGCCACCGCGGCCACTACAATGTGCCGTTTGGAACACCCGCCACCACCGCGCCAAAGGATGCTTCCTTCACGCCGGGCGTGAAGGCGACGCTTGTTTCCTACAACGCCGAGGCCGACGCGGCCAAGAAGAATCTGCCTTCGCTCCGCGGCACTTCGCACAACCTCGGTGCCATGGCACCGGACCTGTGCTTGAAATGCCACAGCGACATGCGGGACTTGGTCCGCATCGCCGGGCCGCACCAGATTGGTGGAACCAACGGCTTCAACTGCACAACCTGTCACGACGCGCACGGCCAGATCAAGGAGTCGACCCGCAAGGATCTCTGTCTGAGCTGCCACAAGGGCGCTCCGACGATGGCCTGGCACTCTTCGACCCACGAACGCTTTGGCGTGGCCTGTACCGATTGCCACAACCCGCACCCACATTCCAAAGTGCGGCAGATCGTCAATATCAGCCACACCAACGTCGAGCGACCCAAGCGGCTTGCGATGGCGGTCCAGGAACCGGAGGCATGTTACAAGTGCCACCAAAAGGTTTTTGGTCAGAACCACCTTCCTTCGCATCATCCGATCATGGAAGGGAAGATGGTCTGCTCCGACTGCCACGACCCGCACGGGCAGCTTGAGAAGAACCTCAAGGCAGAGAATGTCAACCAGCTTTGCTACAAGTGCCATGCGGAGAAGACCGGGCCGTTCGCCTACCCGCACCCGCCGGTGAACGAGAACTGCGATATTTGCCACGAGCCGCACGGCACGGTGGCCAATAACCTGCTCAAGCAGCCAGTCACGTTCCTCTGCATGCGATGCCATGTGGGCCACCGCGACGCGAACCACGGTTCGCCAAGCCGCACAAACCCAGTGACCTGGACTCCGGCCAATCAGGGCAGCCGCGTGAACATTGACATCAACGCGAATACTCGCGCTGCGATGTTCACCAACTGCACGAACTGTCATACCCAGATTCACGGCTCCGATGTGCCAGCACCGAACCAGCCGAACCCTGGAATCATGTCTCGCTAAGTTTCTGATACTTCCAACTAACCTTAGAAAACCAACCAAACTAGATACCAAGGGGAGACCTGGTCGTGAAGGTCAACTATTTAACACTACTCGCGGGAGCAACGATGATGCTGCTCTTCGCGGCGACAACGCAAGCCGAGGAATCGGCCGCATCTGCCCTGGCAACGGACGCCAATACGGCTCCGGCAGCCAAGGCGCAAACGGCAACCACCGCGCAAGTCGCGGCGTACCGAAGCGACACCGTCGCCTATTGCGACGAATGCGATCCGGTGCAAGATTTTATTTTACGTGCCGGGGCTTGGGGAATACATGCGACAGGCTCGCCGAACAAAGTCGGCGAATACCAGAGTCTGATGTCCTCGCCCTTCTGGGACGTTGACGGCATCTGGAGCAACGGTGAGCGCACCGTCGATGTCACCCTTACCGGCACCGACAACGAAACCAGCGATGCGCGAGTCCATTACTTCGGCTCGCACATGCAGGCCGACGTCGATTATCTGCGATTCGAGCACCAACTCGATGCCCATGATTACGCGGGCTGGAACTACCGAGGCAACAATACGGTCGGCCCGTCGAATACGACAACTTCGTCTCAGGACCGTAAAAGCATTGTTGTCTTCAGCAGGGACAACCCCAATCCGGGGGCGGATTATGCCATCCGCGTGCAGGAATTCAAGGCCAACTTCAAAGGCAACTTGACGGAGAATCTGAAGTGGCGAGTGAATGTCTTTGGTATCGACAAGGAAGGTGACCGGCAGGTCAACTCCTTCACGCACTGCTCGGCTGGCGCGTCGAACGGCTCGCAGATGGTCAATCCGACGACCGGAGTCCACAGCGCAGTGACGAACTCTCAGTTGACGAGCCAGTGCCACTCGGTCAGTCAGAGCCAGCACATTGACTGGCAGACGACCGAAGTGACTCCCTCGCTTGAATGGCGATTGGGATGTGACACGGCGGTCGAGTACTCGCACACCATCCGCGAGTTCAGCCAGAACGACCAGGCGGTGACCTATAACTATAAAGGCAGTGATGCCCTCTACACGGGCGACCCGACCAACATGGCCGGGTTGGCCATCGTGCCCAACAACCAAACGCAGATCGATCGCCTGAAGTTCTCGACCAAGATCGGCTGCGACACGGACGTCTACATGCTCGGCTATGCCGGCTACAACAAGGACGAACTTCGCGACACCAGCCGGAACTTCAACGGTGCCGACCTGCGGATCACCAACAGTTCGCTGGAGAAGGTGACCTTAACCGGCCGCGGCAAGTACTACCGCGAGGACAGCACCTTGCCGACCACGCAGTTGCCGGGCAACTTCTACGCCGAAGACAATGCCAACTTCAAAGACATGAGCGAGAGTGACCAGATCAATCGTGAAGTACATACCTTCGGCCTCGATGCCCGGTGGCGTCCGTTCCAGGATGAGTGCGGCACACTCCGCAGCCGGATGGCAATCGTCGGCGGCTACGAATACAGCACGCTCATGCGCGAGAATGCAGGTGCCGAACTCACGGCTGCCAATAACGGCGCATTCGTGGTCAATGGCGGCACGGCGAACGGCAGCGTGTTTACCCAGCCCAACTCGAACAAGAATACCTTCGTGGTCGGCGTGGAAGAGAAGTGGTCTGCTTGCTGGAACACGTACATCCGCTACAAGTATATTCAAACGAAATATCCGCTTTACGGCATAACGCCTGAAGCGGGAACATCGGTCGATTTCGCGCTGAATAGCAACCTGCCCACGCAGGAAAACCGGATCGAGATCGGTGGGACTTGGACCCCGACCGACACACTCATGATCAATGCCACGGTCTACATCGAGAACGCACTGAATGATGCGCCCTATGTGAAATACACGAGTAACTCTCTGCCGTTCGTCGTGAGCACTTGGTGGGCGCCAACGGAGTGCTGGTCACTATCGGCTGGGGCTGCCGTGATGGACGGTTATATCAACCAGGATGTCTCGCTGGGGCAACTTCGTCCGATTCCCTCAACCGACGTCAGCGGAGTCACTGCGCCCTGGAAGTATAACAGTAGCTCGGACGTCTTCAACCTCGGATCCCGCTACATGATCACCGAGAAGGCCAGCCTGAGCGGCGATTTCGAGTATGTGCATGGACTGAACTCCACCTTTGGCCCGGTCGATCCGTCGTTGTCGACGCCGATCGTGCCGGGTGCGCCGCCAACAGTAGTACCACCGTATCCAAACGGTGCCCCAGCGGATCCTTATACGCTCGGCCAGTACTCACTGGTCAAGATGCAGTCGTTCCGTTTTGGCGCGGGGCTTGATTACCGCCTGCGGCCTCGCATCACGACGTATGCTCGCTACAATTACTACGATTATCAGGATATGACCTCCGGCTTGACCAGTGGCCAAGCCCACATGATCCTGGGCGGGATGAGCGCGACGTTCTAAACAACGCCTGACTGAAAGAAGTGGACGCCTCGCGGGGCAACAGGATTTCCTGTTGCCCCGCAGCGTTGGTAGAGGACCCAAACGGGGTCTCGTGGAGAATACGACAGTGATCGGTGGAACCGAGGGAGGGGCATTTATGCCCCTTTTCCGCGAAGCGGTACTAGGCCCGTGCTTTAGCACG
>JBAWVO010000021.1:0-41433 GCA_037147235.1 Planctomycetota bacterium
AGGACGGGCTAAGTTCGTGCCAGCAGCCGCGGTAAGACGAACCGTCCAAACGTTATTCGGAATTACTGGGCTTAAAGGGTGCGTAGGCGGCCCGGTAAGTTGGACGTGAAAGCCCTCGGCTCAACCGAGGAATTGCGCTCAAAACTACCGGGCTCGAGGGAGACAGAGGTAAGCGGAACTTAGGGTGGAGCGGTGAAATGCGTTGATATCCTAAGGAACACCAGGAGCGAAAGCGGCTTACTGGGTCTCTTCTGACGCTGAGGCACGAAAGCTAGGGGAGCGAACGGGATTAGATACCCCGGTAGTCCTAGCCGTAAACGATGAGCACTGGGTTAGAGGGTCCCCCATAACCTTCTAGCCGTAGCGAAAGTGTTAAGTGCTCCGCCTGGGGAGTATGGTCGCAAGGCTGAAACTCAAAGGAATTGACGGGGGCTCACACAAGCGGTGGAGGATGTGGCTTAATTCGAGGCTACGCGAAGAACCTTATCCTAGTCTTGACATGCTTGGATTAACCCTGTGAAAGCAGGGCCACGCCTTCGGGTGGAACAAGCACAGGTGCTGCATGGCTGTCGTCAGCTCGTGTCGTGAGATGTCGGGTTAAGTCCCTTAACGAGCGAAACCCTTGTCGCTAGTTGCCAGCGAGTAATGTCGGGGACTCTAGCGAGACCGCCGGTGTTAAACCGGAGGAAGGCGGGGATGACGTCAAGTCCTCATGGCCTTTATGACTAGGGCTGCACACGTCATACAATGGCGCGCACAAAGGGAAGCAAACTCGCGAGAGCAAGCAAATCCCAAAAATCGCGCCTCAGTTCGGATTGCAGGCTGCAACTCGCCTGCATGAAGCTGGAATCGCTAGTAATCGCGGGTCAGCATACCGCGGTGAATGTGTTCCTGAGCCTTGTACACACCGCCCGTCAAGCCACGAAAGTGGGGGGCATCCGAAGTCGCTGAGGTAACCGCAAGGAGCCAGGCGCCTAAGATGAACTCTGCGATTGGGACTAAGTCGTAACAAGGTAGCCGTAGGGGAACCTGCGGCTGGATCACCTCCTTTCTAAGGATAAATTTTGTCCGTCGATACACGATCGACATTAGGACGAGATTGGGCAGTTTTGAGCTGGACAGAAGAGAGACTCACTACCAAGTCAAAAGCAAATCGAGACCCGGTCGGGAGAAATCCCGGCCGGGTCTTATTTTTGACCTAATCTCTTTTGCCTCTCCGCCTTTCGCGACCAAGGTTCTGAGACTACAATACAGCTTGGGTGAATTCCAACGACCAGATGATCTCCGATTCTCATGGCCACAGAAATACTTCCGAGTTACTCACAAGTCGTGCAAAAAAAAATTATGTCCGTCTGGCCAGGAATCGGTTCCATGGCCATCGGACGGCGGATCGGGCAGTTGGCCGGAAATCGCATCGGCTACGGTTTTTTCACTTTGGGTAAGCTGCTCGCTCTCGCGACGATTCCGGTCAGCTTGCTCGTTTATCTTTGGCGGCTCATGCCGGGTGCCTGCCGTCGCTACACCCTCACGAATCTGCGAATAATCATTCAGCTTGGATTGACCGCCAAAGACGGTCCATCGATCGGCCTCGATGAATTCGATGTCCTTGAGGTTGCCGTTTTCCCCGGCCAGGACTGGCTGCACGCGGGCGATTTGGTTTTCATGCGCGACGGCAAAGAAATTTTTCGCCTCCGTGGCGTTTCTCGGCCTGCGGCATTTCGCCAGGTGTGCCTGAAGGCGCGCAATGCGTTGATCTGCGGACAGCAGGTTTGCAAGCAGCAAGCCGCAATTGCCGCGCCCTCGGTATAAAATAATTCCGGGCTAGGGCGTGGAAGTGGCAACATACGGCAGGGCATCGTGCGAACCCGCAGTCTGAATTTCAGCAACCGCAGGGCCACTCGGCTCTACGGGCGGAAGTCGCCGCATTTCTTCGGAACCGGGGAGGGGATCTGTTTCGCCCGTCGCTCGCAGTCCGGCAACGGGAACTATCGGCCGCACATCCAGAATGGATACCACCGACTCAGGCTTTAATCGGTCCGCGTCGGCTGCCGGTGCCGGCTTGGGGACGACGGTTTCTTCGACGCGCGCGGTTTTTGGCGGTGCGACTGCGACAACCTGGGGAGGTTTTGCCGGCTCGACTTCAAATTTACTCGCCGCCAAAGAATCCGGATTAGCTATTTCGACGCGACTTGACTCCTCCGGCGCAGGCTTTGCCGGTTCAGCCGAATCGGTTCGCGGTCCAGTCTCAAGGGTTCTCCCAACCTGGGGATAGCGGGCGATATTGGTCCCAATCGCACTTGCAATCAGCAAGAGTGATGCCAGGGTGGCCACAAGCTTGGGCAAGATCAGCACCTCGGGGATCAATGGGAGAACATCTCAACGTCGCGAGGAAATCATACACCACGGCAAACCATAGGCAAGCGAAGAATGGCCATGGACCTGGGTGAGTGGCCTACCGCTAGAGGGACCGTGCCGACTGCGCAAACTCTACGCAAGGGAAGTTCACTGCGTCGAATATCGATCTTCCTCGTCCGAATTCATCGGCTGTTGCAGGGCATTGTCGAAAACGGTCCAGACGGGATACTTCACGCGAAGTTTTTCAACGAATTCTTTGTAGCGTTTCTCGTAGCGCTCCTTCTGGATATTCTCTTTGACCTCCTTTTGAGCATCCAAGAAGCTCGTCCGAATCAGTTCCTGCCGCTCGACGACGCGAATAATGTGGAACCCGTTTTCCGACTCCAGGATCTGGCTAAGTTGCCCAACCGGCAGGCGAAAAATCTCTTGATTCAGATTTTCTGAACTTAAACTGCCAGTGTGGGTCCATTCTCGCTGCCCCCCCTGCCGGGCCGTTGGACCTTCGGAGGCAGACTTGGCCGCGTCGGCCAGCGAAGCACCGGCGAGAACTCGATTACCCAGGGCCGCCACCGCCGCATACGCTTCGTCGCGGTTAGGATGGTTGGAGAATGCGATCATCAGTTCTTCCCAGCGGGCCTTGGCAGGTTTCTCGAAATCCTTCAAGTGCGCTTGATACCAAGTCAGCATCTCCTCATGGGTAACTTCTTCGTCGTCCTTCCCGCCTTTTACCTGCTGCTGGACCCAGTTCTGGGCCGCGATTTGTTCCATGAAGATCCGCTTTTCGCGATCCAGTGAGCTTCCTTTGGCGCGAAGGGCACTCTCCAAATCGGCTCGTGAAACCACCTTCTCCCGCTTCATAAGGAGCTTGAGCTGAGCCTCTTCAAAGTAGCGGTTGATGTTCTCTTCAAACGCCGGAGCCGCTTCTTTGGGGATCGTTTTGCGAAAATCTTGGTAAAGCAATTTGACGTCAATCTGTTGGCGAACGAGCTGGTTGATAAGTGCCCGATTGGAGGGAGACATCGCCTTGGTCGGGTCCGGATCATTGTAGTGCGCATTGAATTCACGGATGCCCGCCGTCACTTCCTGAACGAGCGCCGCTCGCTGTTCCGCAAATTTCTCCGGCGGAATTTTGCCTCGGGCACGGGACATCATGTCGTCGATGCCAATGAGGACATCGCTCGTCAAAATGACGTCATTGCCCACGCGGCCAAGCCATTGAGCCCCTTCACAAAGCTGAGCAGGGGCGGGCATTTGGCACGGTGGATACAACTGGCCGACATAGGATGCCTGCATCGTACGGCCGGGAACCTGCGGCTGGCCGGGTTGGTAGGTCGGCCCATAGGCCGGTGCGCCCGTGGCGGACTGGGGGGCCGTTCCTTCCGGAAAACCATCGGGCCGGATCGGCATCGTCGGCTGGTAGGGTACAACGGAGGGTTGGTAGCCCGTAACCGGATAGTTTCCGCTCTGGGGCTGGCCGTTGGACGTATATCCGCTGGGCGAAGCCCGCAGAAAGGGGTCTTGAGCCTCTAAAATCGAGGGACACACCGCCAAAAGAACTGCGATGAGTCCCACGCCTGTTTGAATAATAAGCCGGTATTGCACGAGAATCGCCCCATATTGGTGGAAAGCTCCCCTCTCCCTTTGGGAGAGGGGCAGGGGGTGAGGGGATCCGAACTTCGATTTTTCAGAAAGCCCCTCAAGATGGCGGGCGATTATAGGCATCCTCCTATTCCGGCTGCAACAGCGATTTGACCTGTTGGCGAATCGATTCAGGCGATTCTTGAAGGGAAACTGGGGTGACCCGTCACCGCTGTTCCGGTTGGGGGGGCTGCTCCGGTGCCCGCTCACGCGGCTTCTTGAGCCGCTCCGGAGAAGAGACATGGCCTGGATCGCCTTCATCCGAGCGGCCCTCAATGCGTTCCACGGCTTCCCGCGCGTTCTTGGCGACCGACGGATCGGCGTCGTTCTCCGCTTTTTTGAGGACCGGCAGTGCCGTTTTTGCCCGAGGGCCGAGATAGCCCAGAAATGCGGCCGCTCGCAGCCGCACCACGTTGTTCGTATCGTTCTCGATCGCGTCCGCCAAGGCTTGCACGATCTGTTTCACCTTCTCGTCGCCACGGATTCGCCCCGCCAGCCGGCCGAGGGCGCTGACGATGCTGCCCCGCTGCGAATGGTCTGTGCTTTCCTTCAATATCTTCAGCATTACGGGCACGACATCCGGATGGTCGCCGCCGATCTCTGCCAGCGTCGACGCGACCTGGAATGATCGTCCGTGCGTCATTTGCGAACCAGCCAAGACCTCCAGCAGCAGCGGGATGGCCGCCTTGACCACCGCCGGCATAGGCTCGGCGCGACTGCCGAAGGGAAACTGCGGCCCGACCATTCGCGTCAGCGATATTATGGCACTATCGCGGACCCATTCCTCCGGATCGTGCAGCAATTTTGCGGCCTGTACGATTGGTTTTGTTGGTCTGTTCGTCCAACCTAGAATCGCAACTCGTTTGGTAGCTTATGGTTCCGTGTTTTGGCAGTCGGTCCCGCAGAAGTCACCGAAAAGCGTGTCGAGTACAGTAGACCGGTGTTTTCCTCGGTAGTTATGGGCATGCCCAAAATCAATCGTACAGGTCGCAATTTTGGCAACACGTCCGGCATGGTTTTCAGCGGCATGTCGCCCAGTGCCATCGCCACAGTGCGCCGCACACGGAGTTCCTTGTCATCGGCGTATTTGGCGAGCGATGCCAGGACCGGTTCGCCCCACGCAGCGATGATCTGTGCCAGCTCGTTCCAGTACGAGTTGTCGTCGTCGCAGCGGATAGCGGCCATAAATGCGTCGAGGTTTTTCGGGCCCGCGGTTCTCAGATGCTGAAGGGCCTCTTTGCGTCGGTGCTGCAATTCCTTGGTGACATGGAAGCCTCGCGACCCCTTGAGTACGACCAGCGAGGCAATCGCCTCTTCGTCGGCGCCCGTCTTAGCCAGGGCCGCGCGGAGAGTTTCACCGATCTGGCCCCGCGCCCTACGGGCTGCTTCCTGCACCTGGCTGTTGGGGTCGTCGGACGCGCGGCGAAGAGCCTCGGCGGCGGGCAATGCCTTGGGACCAAGCTCTCCTAGCGCCCAGATTGCCCGCCCTCGCACGACGGCATCGTCGTGGTCGGCTGCGGCCCAGCCCAACGCCTCAATTATCGGTCTCAACGACGGCTTTCCCTCCGTGCGATTCTTGGCGATCCAGTGCAATGCCCCGGCCGCGCTGCAGGCGACCTGTCGATCGGGGTCCTTCTTGAGCGTATCGACAAGCGGCGGGATGACGCTGTCGCTGGACTGGCCCATCCGCCAAAGGATTTCCGTGATGCAATTACGAACCTCGGCGTTTTTGTCCTGCAGGGCTTTTACAAGCAACTCTTCCATCTCGTGCGGGATGATGGTGCCGGCATTGGCGGCCCAGCGACCGATCGCTCGCGCCGCCGCGATGCGGACTTGCGGATCGCTGTCGGCGAGCAGCTTGACCGCCTGCGGCGCGGCATCCACACCAAGCTGGGCGAATTCATTGGGCAACTCCGTACGCCGCGCCCGCGGCACGGGCAACGTACGTTCCCGCAACGCGGCTTTCTCGGCCGGTTGCGGTCCGCTGAAACTGATCGACTCGATCTCCGATTCCTGGAACGACCGTAGCGAAACGCCAAGTTTCACGAAGTACACGCCGTCAGCAAATCGCATCAACATGCCCTCGACCGCCACGCCGCTCTTGAGCCGCGCTTTGACCAGCGGCCGGGTTGTTGAAACACGAGTCGATTCGGCTGGCTTCTCACTCACGTAGGCGTATCTCAAGGTACTCTGCCGCTGCTTGAGGTCGAGCGTGCCCTCGCGGCTCACGGCGGTGCCATCGGCGGCGAGTGTGTCGAGCGATTTCATGCCGCGAAGAGATACCAGTCCAGCGTCCGTAACGTGCGTGTGGGAAATGCTCAGCGATTGCAGTTCGCTAGCACCTTCCAGAAACTTCAGTCCGGCGTTGGTGATCGCGGTGTAGTCGAGCCGCAGCAAGCGAATGCTCCTGCGGAGCGGGCCGCTGGCGAATCCTTCGAGTGCCTTGTCCGTGATCGTGGTGCCGCTGAGCGTGAGTGTACGCAGATTGCCCAGCTCGGCCAGGGCGAGCACGCCCTTGTCGCCGACCTGGGTGCGGTCGAGAAACAGCGTCGTCAAGTTGGCGAGGACGGAAAGCCGCTTCACGCCTTGGTCGCTGATTGGCGTATCATTCAGTTCGAGATGATGGAGGTTCTTGAGCTGCGCGAGATGCACCCCGCTCACATCGGTGATCTGCTGCCCGTTCAAACGCAGCAGGTAGAGCTTGCTCAGTTGCGTCAAGGAGCCTACAGTCTGGTCTGGGCAAGGTGCTTTGTCTGCGGCGGCCGGTCGCTCACGCAGCTTGGCCCTGCGATCAGCCGAACCTTCGCCGCCGGGCACTTCCAGGTTGATACAGAGCACATTCGGCACATGCCGCACCCACTGCATATCCTCCTTGCCGGTCAACTTCCGCGCGAAGTTGATGGCCTCCAGCGTCGGCAGATCGGGCAGCGAAGCCAGGGCGGCAAAGCTCGCATCGTCGCCGCCCAGCCAAAGCGACTTGATCGCCTTGCAGCATTTCAGCGACGCAATGAATTCCGCCGTCACGGGCTGGTATGCCGAGATGTGCAGTAGACGGCCTTCGTGGGTCATGTTGCACTTACCACCGCAGCGCACGAGAAGGTCGTAAGCGGGCTTTTCGTCCGCATGCACTCCGCGGTCCTCGACGCGGCACTGGGTCTGCCCGGCGAACGCCGGCGAGAGCAATGCAATAACCAACAACGCGCTTCCGCACGATTGCAACTGGCGAAACATAGCATGAAACTCCTTAATCGTGGATAGGAAAAATTGTCGGTATAAGCCAGAGAAACTGGTGAGGCAAGGAGGGCAGGAGGGGGGGCTAGGGAGGCAGGCTTTGCAGCGATTCCTTTGCGGGGCCACGGTTGCTGGTAGCACCTGGCCGGGCATACCAGAAGGTTCCCGCAGCATAACCCACCTTCGTATCCGCCCAGTGCCATACCTCCATGTCCATCTTCAGCGAACTTCGCAGGGGTATGCCGTCGAGCAGCCTTAGTCGTGAGGTGGTCGTGTAGCCCCTCCAATCCGTTTTGCCTTTGCTGTCGCGCAACGGCATGGAGATGAAGGGGGAATTGAAGTGATGCGACATCCCCCAGGCATAACCATAATAGTCCTCCGTGCCGGTGCCGATGTGTGAAGGAAACTTCTCGCCGTCAACATAAATCTTCTCGTCGCCTTCGCCGTACCACTCAGTAACGGGATTGAACACGGTGAGTGTGTCGCCCACGTAAACGCCCCGGCCCTGAATCTGGATGTAGTTCCAATCCGACATCGGACGGGTGTTGAGAGGGTATTGGCAGTGCCAGTTGGCATGAAAGTGCATCGAACGATCATCCCAACGCCAGGGGCTGGTTCCCACGTCAAGCTTCAATTGAACGCTCTTCTTTCCATGGTTCTTGATCGCAACACGGCCTGATTTTCCGTAGGGCATGACCCAACGGGACGTCAGTTTGCCTCCCTTGTCGACACTACGGCACCAATCTTCAACGGGATTATGCCGCGCCCCGCAGCCAAAGAACTCGCCCAAGGGACACCACACGGCAGCCTCGCCGTCGAAAGCCGCTTCCACGACGGTTGACCGCAGCACCTGGGGAGCGTCCCGCGGATCGATCCGGACCTGGAGCGTGCGCACGGCGTTGGGGCCGGCGGGCAAGTCGATCGCCAGTTCGGCCCCCGGCTCGACGGTCCCTCCCTTGGACTGCCCACTTCCGTCCGTCGCGTTTTTCGGGTCGTTGAGCACCTGAGCAGCGTGCTTCAGGGTGACACCGGCGGCCTCGTAGTCGGCCATTTTGAAGCTCTTGATGTTTGTGCCCGTCTCGTATTTCCGATAGTTGATGGCGTAGTAAAACGGAAACCGATCTAGTGTGATCTTGCAACTTCGTGCAAAAGGGATCGGCAGATACAGATCGGCCCCCATCTGCTTCTGGCCTGGTGGCAGGCCAATTTGGGAAGGGGCGTCCTTTTCGTCGGAGGAGATGAATGCAAATGGAGCTTTGACGAAATCGAGTCCGCTGATCAATGGGTAGTATTTCACATCAATCGCGGGGGTTTTGCTTCCATCGAGATAAATTCTCACCTTATGGTTGATTGACTCGTATTGCTCCAAAGGAATCCACCAGCGCGTGATGCAGCCCGGCCCGGTTTCGTCCATGATCACATATTCCTTGCGACCTGCCTTTTCTTCGATGCGGATGTAATAGTCGTAGTCGCGGTTGTTGAACCAGGTTTGCGGATTGTCCGGCCCGGTTCTCGTGCGGTCGTAGCTGCTGGCCTGTTTGCAGGAGTACGCCGGCGCGGGCCATTGGGCCACCGCGTCCCGATCGATCATTTCACCCAACAGCGACTCGAGCGTGACTGCGGGAGCGTCGGCCCTCGCCGCAAATTGGGTCGCTGCGAGCAGTGTCGTCAAGCAAAAGAAAAGGCACAAGGGTCGCGTGAAATGTCGTGGCATACGTGGACCAACTAACTAATAGGAACTAATAGGAAATCTGATTCCCGACAGGGCTCAGTATAAGCCAGAGAAACTGGTGAGTAAAGGGTGCAGTTAATCGCAGCAGACTGTTCGGCGCGGGTCTCCTGACCCCGCCGAAATGCCTGACCGCAAGATGGGATCTCGGAATCCCAAGGCGATTCTGTCCCCCCCTTCCGCAAAAGCCCCCTTCCGCAGGTTGACGCCAACGTCCATAACAACTAAACTACGTAAAGGAGTTTGGCCGTCGCGTGCCAAGCAACCGTGACGAAATTTCATCTGTCAGAGCAACTTGTGAAGGAACAGCCATGTACGGTGAATTGCATCCGATTGGGGGGGGTGATCCAATTCCGCTGTTGAAAAAGAATCTTCTGGTCGGCCGCCGGGAAAGCTGCGATATCGTTCTGCGGTTTTCCAATGTTTCAGCTCATCATTGCGAGTTGAACGTCAATGAAGGGTTCTGGTACGTCCGCGATTTGAATAGCCGTAACGGCGTGAAAGTGAATGGTAATCGAGTCACCGAAGAAAAACGAATCGATTCCGGCGATGTCCTGTGGATTGCCAAGCATGGTTATGAGGTGAATTACTCGCCCGTTGATCTGGGCGCGGTTGGTCCGCCGCCCCCCGATGTCTCGGAGGCGGTGATCTTCAGCCAGAGTCTCTTGGAACGGGCGGGGCTGGAAGGTCGGCGATCAACCCGACCGAAAGGCCCGCAACCGCCGAGTCGTGATCGCGACCAACCGGCACGCTACGATATTACCAAGGACGAGCCAGGCAAGATTCGTCAGCAGCATAAAATCAGCGACGAGCCGATTTAGGCCGATATTGATGGCGAAAAAGAAGAAGTTCAGGGCTGAATTTCGCAAAAATCGCACGCCGCGTACTCGCAAGACCGACTGGACGCGGCAGTTTGGCGAGCACGGTTTTCAAGAGCAGGCCCCGGAAACGGAAGAGCGGATCAGCGGCCGAGGTGAAATGAATCGGCATCGCACGATTTGCACCTCCGCGGTCACCCCGGAGATGGGCAACGCCGAAATTCCTTTTGACGTACTCCTGGACGTCGACGAGACGGTCTGCCGCCGCGGTCGCGTGATCTCGGTTTTCGGGTTGGCGAGTACAGTGCTGGGCGACGACGGTACATCTTATCAATGTGCCACGCGGCGGATACTGAAAACGCTCATCACGGACGAGCGTAATCCGGTGGTCGCTGGTGATCGCGTGGTTTTTCGTCCCGGCGAAAACATGCAGCTCAAAGAGGGGTTGATCGTGCGCGTCGAGCCGCGGCATGGCACGATTTCCCGGGCAGTTCGCGGTCGCCGGCAGGTCATCGTTTCCAATGTCGATCAATTGCTCATTGTGGCCAGTGTTGCCGAGCCGCGGCTGAAACCGAACCTCATCGATCGTCTTCTGGTGGCCGCTGAAAAAGGCCGCGTCCAGCCGATCATCTGTCTTAATAAGATCGATCTGGTCGAACCGGCGAGCTTGGAACCGCTGGTGGGTGTGTACAGTCGCATGGGCTACCCGGTACTGATGGTCAGCGCGGAAACCGGCTTCGGCATCGATCGCTTCCGTCGCCTTGTCGCAGGGCGGGAAAACGTCGTGGCCGGGCAAAGCGGCGTGGGCAAATCATCGTTGCTGAACGCCATCGACGCGAATTTGCACCTCCGCGTCGGCGAGGTCAGTAAAGAAAACGAAAAAGGACGGCATACGACCACCACGGCTAGGTTGTTGCCGATTGGCTGTGGCGGCTTCGTCGTCGATACGCCGGGCATGCGGAGTTTTGAGCTTTGGGACGTTATTCCGGAAGAGGTCGCCGGCTATTACCGCGACTTGCGACCTTATGTGAGCCTCTGCCGGTTTCCGGACTGCACGCACACCCACGAAAATCATTGCGCGGTGAAGGATGCCGTGACCGACGGCCGCCTGGACGAACGCCGTTATGAGAGCTATTGTAGTATGCGCAGCGGACAAATGGATGAATGAGGAAACTGTTGTGAATGAGATTAGTCGTAAAGAGAGCGTGGCAAGTGAGTCGGCCGTCCTTGTGGGCGTTTTTCTCTCGGACCGCGACCACGAATTGGTCCTGCTGGAAGAGTTGGGAGGTCTTGCCGAAGCAGCCGGCACGCAAGTCGTAGGCAAACTGACGCAACGTCGCGAAGCACCCGATGCGGCAACCTACTTGGGCAAGGGAAAGGTGCAGGAACTGGCCGCCCTGGCTCATTCCGAAATGGCCAACGTGATCTTCTTCGATAACGACCTCAGCCCCGGCCAGACACGTAATCTCGAGGAAGCCACCGGGCTGAAGGTGCTCGACCGCACGGAGTTGATCCTCGACATTTTTGCCAGCCGCGCCAAGACGCATGAGGCTCGTTTGGCGGTCGAGTTGGCCCAGTTGGAATATCAGATGCCGCGATTGAAGCGGATGTGGACGCACCTCTCGCGCCAGACCCAAGGCGGCGTCGGCCTTCGCGGTCCCGGTGAGAAGCAATTGGAAGTCGACCGCCGCCTCGCCGAAAAGCGGATTACCGATCTGCGAAAGCAACTCCGCGCGATCGAACATCGCCGCCAGCGCGAGGTTGCTGCCAGGCAGGCGCAGATGACCGTTTCGCTCGTCGGTTACACCAACGCCGGCAAGAGTACGCTGCTCAATGTTCTGACCGGTTCCGATGTTTTCACCAAGGACCAGCTCTTTGCCACGCTCGACACGCGTACCCGCCGCTGGCAACTGCCGGGCTGGGGGCCGGTGCTGTTGAGCGACACGGTCGGGTTCATTCGCGATCTGCCGCACCATTTGATTGCCAGTTTCCGGGCAACCTTGGAAGAGGCCCGGCAAGCGAACCTGCTTCTCCACGTGGCCGACGCCAGCCATCCGGCCGTATTGGAGCAGATTGCCGCGGCCTACCAAGTGCTCGAAGAGCTTGGTATTCAACAGAAGGAATTGTTGTTGGTGCTGAATAAGATCGATGCCCTACCCGACCGGAGCCGCGTTGACGGCCTGTTGAATCGCTATCCCAACGCCATCCCCATCAGTGCCCGTTCGGGCCAAGGCATCGCAAACCTTGCGGTGGCGGTGAGCAATGCCCTGAGCCGCAGTTTTCTGGAAATCGACGTGGAAATGGGCGTTGATAACGGCCGCTTGCTGGCCTATCTGGCCGCTCATGGCGAAGTGCTGTCCAAAACTTTTCACGATTCGCGGATGGTGGTCCATTGCCGCATCTCGCAGCACTTCATCAGCCGCATGGAGACCGACGGGGTTGTCATTCGGCCGCGAAGGCCATAGTGGGCAGCCACCCATCAATTTCTGTCGACGGGCCGCCAACTCGTTTGGGAAAAAGGATTGTGAGGTGGCTCGGTGGGCCGATATCCGCCATTATCGGTTGAAAAAGACGGGGGGTTGTCATTTGGCATCGCGAAAGAGATAATGCGAGGGCAAGTGAGTTCTACTTATGGCTAGACGCGACATTCAAGGAAGCCGAGCAATCGTGACGGGTGCCTCCAGCGGCATCGGCCGGGCGATCGCGTTGGAACTGATCCGGCAAGGTGCTAAAGTCGTCTGCATGGCCCGGCGGGAAGATCGCTTGCAGGCACTGGCCAAGGAGATCGAATCCCTGGGCGGCAGTATTGTGTGCGTTGCCGGCGACGTTACCGATCCGGCTGCCCGAGCGCGTTGCATGAAAGCGGCCCAATCGCATTTTGGCGGACTGGATATTCTCGTGAATAACGCCGGCGTAGGTGCCATCGGTCCCTTCGAGACGGCCGATCCCCAGCGGGTGCGGCAGATCATGGAGGTCAACTTCTTCGCCCTAGTCGAAATGACCCGCTCCGCACTCCCTTTGCTCAAACAAGGCCGGCGGCCGATGATCGTCAATATCAGCTCGATTCTCGGTCGCCGCGGTGTGCCCTACAATAGTGAATACGCGGCCAGCAAGTTCGCCGTACACGGGTTCAGCGAGTCGATTCGGGCTGAGTTCGTCACCGCCGGCATTGACGTGCTCGTGGTCAGCCCCGGCACGACCGACACGGAGTTCTTTGACCAGGTCATCGAGAGCAAAGGCGGCCCGAAATGGCCGGAACATAAGGCCGTCACCGCCGAAGCGGTCGCCCGGGCCACGGTTCTCGCTATTCGTCGCGGCAGCCACGAAATCACGCCTTATCTCTGGGGTAAGGTCCTCGTGCTGCTGAATCGCCTCTCGCCCTGGCTCGTCGATAAGCTCATGGAACGCTACGCTTGAAATTCGGATTTCAGATTTTACCTCCCGGCCCCTTTCTCACGCCTATGTTCTATCCCCTCGGTTTTCAAATATTGCATGAGCAAGGCGGCTGTCTGGTGGTCAACAAGCCTCCGGGCGTATTGACGCAGGCCCCGCCGGGGATCGATAGCCTGGAGGTGCGAATCAAAACGTACTTGGGCGGCAGTAATGGCACGGAGAGCGTTTATCTTGGCGTGCCCCATCGGCTCGACCGCCCGGCGACCGGGGTGATCATTTTCGCAAAAAACCTTCGCACCCTTCGCAAGCTTGGCCATCAGTTTGAAAAACGCCGGGTCCACAAGGTCTATTGGGCCTGCGTCCAGGGACACGTCGCGACGGAAACTGGCCGCTGGGAGGATTTTTTGTACAAAGTCGCCGGCGAGCCGCGTGCCGAAGTAGTTGGAGCCGAGCATCCCGAGGGCCGTCATGCCGCTCTGCACTATCGCGTGCTAAAAACCTTCGACTGGGGCAGTTGGCTGGAGATCGAGCTAGAAACCGGCCGGACCCATCAAATTCGCATCCAGGCCGCCTCTCGCGGCCACCCTGTTCTGGGAGATAAGCAATACGGCTCGGCTGCAGCCTTTGGACCGCAATTCGAGGACCCGCGGCTTCAGGCCATCGCGCTCCATGCCAGAAGCTTGACCTTTCGCGATCCGGACACGCAGCAGACGGTGACGGCAGTCGCGCCGGTGGCGGATTATTGGCCGGCGTTGGAGTAAATTGCCTGCTCGATGGCCGAGGTTATTCTCCGACAGAGTTATACCTGCTATGCTTGTGCAATTATGTCGGATCACGTTCACGTATTAATCCGCAAGCACAAAAAACAAGCGGAGGAGATGATCGAGGACTTTCAGTCTGACAGCCGCTTGCGGCTTCGCAATATCGGCAACCGCGACTGGAACCACCCGGTCTGGGGTGGACCAGGCTGGAAAGTCTTTCTCGATCATCCGGACGACATTCGAAGAACGATTCGCTACATTGAGCAGAATCCAGTGAAGTTGAAGATGCCGCAACAACAATGGGAGTTCGTCAAGTCTTACGATGGTTGGCCACTGCATCCGGGACATAGTCCTAATTCACCGTACGCGAGAAGACTGCGAGACTCCCGAGAAGGTTAAGACGAATCATTGTGAAGCCGCAAGCGGCTAAGGAAGGAATCATGTCTTTTTACGATCCGTTTCATGTACGTGACACTTTTGACACCGGTAACGGCACTGCGGGAATCTACCGCCTTTCACGACTGGAAGATGCTAAGCTGACGAGCGTCGCGCGGCTGCCTTACTCGATCCGCATTCTGCTGGAATCAGTGCTGCGAAACTGTGATCGCTACGCCGTGACCGAACGCGACGTGGCCAATCTAGCCGGTTGGAACGCGACGGCCGCGACGGCAGTCGAAGTACCCTTCAAGCCGGCCCGAGTGATTTTGCAAGACTTTACCGGTGTGCCGTGCGTGGTGGATCTGGCGGCCATGCGAAGTGCCATGCAGCGGCTTGGTGGCGACCCGAAAAAGATCAACCCACTGGTGCCAGTCGATCTGGTGATCGATCACTCGGTACAGGTTGACTATTTTGGCCAGCACGACTCGATGGACCGGAATGTGGCGATCGAGTTTGACCGGAACCGCGAGCGTTACGAGTTCCTCCGCTGGGGGCAGAAGGCATTTCAGAACTTCCGCGTTGTGCCGCCTGCCGTCGGCATCGTACATCAAGTCAACCTCGAGTATCTGGCCAAGGGTGTGTTCCTGGGCAAAGACGATGTCGGGCCAGTCGCGTTTCCCGATTCGCTCGTTGGCACGGATAGCCATACCACGATGATCAACGGTCTGGGCGTGTTGGGCTGGGGCGTAGGCGGCATTGAGGCCGAGGCGGTGATGCTTGGCCAGCCCCTTTATATGCTCGCCCCCGAGGTCATCGGCGTTGAACTCAGCGGCGAACTTCCCCCAGGCACCACGGCTACCGATCTGGTACTCACGATCACGCAGATCCTGCGTAAGGAAGGCGTGGTCAATAAATTCGTCGAGTATTTCGGTACGGCCATTAAGGGCATGAAAGTGGCCGATCGGGCCTTGGTGGCCAATATGGCGCCGGAATACGGGGCCACGATGGGCTTCTTCCCGATCGACGAGCAGACGCTTGCTTTTCTCCGTCTCACCGGCCGCAGCGATGTCGAGGTCGCACTGGTCGAGCGTTATACCAAGGAACAGCAGCTTTTCTATAGCAGTCAGCCCGACTGTGATCCGGTTTACACCAAGGTACTCAAGCTCGACCTGGGCACGATCGAGCCTTCGATAGCCGGTCCGAAGCGTCCGCAGGATCGCGTGCCGCTGGCCAACGTCAAGCAGGCGTTCCGCAAGTCGCTACTAGCCCCGGTCAAAGAGCGCGGTTTCGGGCTGGGCGAGCAAGATTTGGCGCGCACGGCAATGGTTACCGACAACGGATGCAGCGATACCATCGGGCACGGGGCAGTAGTTATCGCCGCCATCACCAGTTGCACCAACACGAGCAACCCGGACGTCATGATTGCTGCCGGCCTAGTTGCGAAGAAGGCCGTCGAGCGAGGCCTAACCGTCAAACCTCACGTGAAAACCAGTCTCGCCCCGGGCAGCCGCGTCGTAACCGACTACTATAAGAAGACCGGCCTCGATACGGCCCTCGACAAGCTCGGGTTCACGCTGGTCGGATATGGCTGCACCACTTGTATTGGGAACAGCGGCCCGCTGCCGGAACCGGTGGCGGAGGCGGTCACCAAGGGCAACCTTGTCGCCGCGGCCGTGCTCAGCGGCAATCGCAACTTTGAGGGCCGCATCAATCCGCATGTGAAGGCGAACTATCTTGCCAGTCCGCCGCTGGTCGTGGCCTACGCCTTGGCGGGCACGGTCGATATCGATCTGGCCACCGAGCCGCTGGGCATGGGCAGCGACGGCAAGCCGGTTTACCTGAAGGAGATCTGGCCGTCGCAGGAAGAAGTGGGTCGGGTGGTGGCCGACGCCATCGGCCCCGAGATGTTCCGCACAAGATACAAGAATGTCTTCGAGGCCAACCCTACGTGGAACGCCCTGCCGGTCACGCCGAGCGAATTGTTTCCCTGGGATGCCGGCAGTACCTACGTCCAAGAGCCGCCGTTCTTGATCGACTTGGCCGTCGAACCGAGTCCCATTCAACCGCTGCGCGGCGCGCGGGTGCTGGCGGCGTTGGGCGATTCGGTCACGACGGATCACATTTCGCCCGCCGGCTCGATCGCGGCGACCAGCCCAGCCGGAAAATATCTCCAGGAGTGCGGCGTGAAGCCGGTCGATTTCAACAGCTACGGTGCGCGGCGAGGCAACGATCGCGTGATGACCCGCGGCACGCTGGCCAACATCCGCATCCGCAACCTGCTCGCCCCCGGCACGGAAGGCGGTGTGACCCGCCATCTACCCGACGGCCAAGTGCTGCCGATCTACGACGCGGCGATGAAGTACAAGGCCGAGGGAGTGCCGCTGGTTGTGTTGGCCGGGGCCGAGTATGGCACCGGCAGCAGTCGCGACTGGGCCGCCAAAGGCACGTATTTGCTGGGTGTCCGCGCCGTGCTAGCGGTCAGTTTTGAGCGGATACACCGCAGCAATCTCGTCGGCATGGGCATCCTGCCGCTGGAGTTTCCCAAGGGCAAAACCTGGGAATCGCTCGGCCTGACCGGCGAAGAGATTTTCGAGATTCCCGATCTCAACGGTCAAATCCTGCCTCAGAGCCAGTTGACTGTCCGTGCCATCTCACCTGACGGCAAGGTTACGGAGTTCCAGACCAAGGTTCGCATCGACACACCGGTTGAGTTGGATTACTACCGCAACGGCGGTATATTGCAGACCGTATTGAGGAAGTTGGCGAAGGGATAAGCGAAGATTTCCGATGGAAAATGTAAACGTATAAAAGTTCTATTTTTAAAATTATCCAGCTTTGCAGGACTGGTAAGGCGGGCGTATACTTTACGTCAGAAAACCAGGAGGGCTGATAGATGCCCAACGCGTCCTAATTCTCAGGAGACTGCGATGACATATACAGTGCTAATTGAAGAATCAGACGAAGGATTCGCTGTTTCGGTTCCTGGGCTGCCAGGGTGTCACTCCCAAGGGGATACCGAAGTCGAGGCGATGACCAACATTGTTGAAGCGATCCGCGAATACCTTGATGTAGTCGAAGAACTAGCCAAGTCTGCCGGTGGCAAACAGGTTGCGGTCGAGGTGTAGCCATGCCCAGGATGCCTGGTGTGAATCACCTCAATGCAGTTCGGGCTTTGGAAAAGGTCGGGTTTTGGCTTGCCCGCCAAGGTAAACACATCGTGATGAGCGATGGGACGCGCATCCTCACTATTCCTCGGCACAATCCGGTCAACGCGATCACGATGGGGAACATTGTTCGAGACGCCGGGCTCACGAACGAGCAGTTCCGTCAGCTACTTTGAACAGCTCGAATTGCCTCTCACACCGTCCGATCCGCCATCTCCTGCCCGACCATCTCCAGGTCGTTCTGATAGAAGCGGATCGCTTCGTCAGGGCTGAGGTTGAGAATCACCCGGCCGTCGGTTACCCAGCGTTTTTTCTCGAAACGAAAAACCGCGGTGCCGGCCTGGAGATTGCTCATTAAATTGGTCGCCGAGGTGGTCGTAAGACCGATGCCTTCCAGTGCCACCGTCACGGCTACAAATGCAGAAAGCTCACCCGTGGTGCGATGCCGTAAGTAAGAAACGTCGTCGTCAAATTCGCAGTTTGACCAGCGCGGAGCGTCCGGCTTGCCCTGGGTTCCCGCCAGTGAAATGAACTTCACCTCAAGCCATTCTCGCTGCTTGTGGAACTCCTTGCGGGCTTGCGTCAAACGAGCTTCCCGTGCGGTTGCCCGATAAGGGCACCACATGAGCAAAACAACCACAGCGACCATCGCGCACGCAATCCACAACCAAGGCTCGGGCATGATCTCCCCCCCCGATCGAATGATCCATCATAAGCATCCACCTCATTCTAGGCTGAAATCGCGCGGAAATGCAAGTGTCCGTTAAAACTATTTATTAAAGCCCACAAAGAAGCTGAAGACCTGCGTTTGGTCGTCCTTCTGCTGGCTGACTGGGAAGGCAAAGTCCAAGGCAATCGGGGCTGGCCCCATCATTGGAATCGAGATTCTTAAGCCGAAGCCGGGGGCCACGCGGACCTTGTCGACCCATTGGCTGAGGGTCGGTTCCACCGTGCCCGCATCGACGAACACCACGCCTTTGAGCATGTCGTCGGCCGTAATCGGGAACATGTACTGTGCCGTGGTCAGCAACTGGAAATCGCCGCCTACACCCATGCCGTAGACTGGATCCCGCGGCGTCACGCCGCGGAAGGCAAAGCCGCGGATCGACGAGAAACCGCCCGCATAAAATCGCTCGAAGATCGGCGTCTGATCGCCTGAGTAGGCGGCCCGGGCTGAAAGGCTCAGCACATGCTTGCCCGAACGGTCGGCACGCTCAAAAATACGGAAGTATTGGCTCCATTCGATCGATGCCCGCGGATACTGAAACGTGCCAAAAGTTTCCTCGAACGTGCCCGAGAGCAAGTGTCCTTCCGAGGCCAGAAATGGATTGTCGCGGGTGTCGTGGGACAGCGAGGCCGAGACTGTGTAAAGCTGGTTATGCCCCAGAACTTCCATCAGGCTCGGTACGGGATAGGCCGGATTCTTGATGTCAACGTCCTGACCTTGAAATCGCATGCTGCCCGTCAAGTCGTGCGTGAACTGGTATCCGAGGCTGACACTTCCCCCCGCGCGGCTTTCCGTCCATTCCGAATAAAGCCGCTGGTAGAAAAACCCGCTTAGGCCGAAGCTTATCGGTTTATTCTCCAAGAACCCCATGTAGGGCTCCTGAAAGCTGACCATATAGCGTTGGACCTGGGTGCCGGGCACCAGTTCCAAGCGGAACCGCTGCCCCGCACCGCGAAAGGCGCGGCCTTCCATGATGTCTTCCCAACTTCTGGGTGCTTTCGTCCAATCAAAGTTCTGTTCGTCGAGTGTGACGTTGCCCACCACGCCGGCATCGGAGTTCACGCCGACGCCGAACATCAGCCGGCCCGTTTGCGTTTCTTCGGGCGAAATCTGGACTGGGAGATCGCGAAGAGGATCGCCGGTGGGCGTTGGAATCATCCAAGGCTCGGGATTGCTGTACATGTCGCCGGCTGCGGCGACCTGGGCCACGGGGCGGTTTGCCGCCGGGCCAGCGGGCGTGTAGAGGCTCTGACCGCTGCCTGGGCCTCCCGTGGCACTTCCGTTGGGAGTCGCCGGGGAGGATGGGTAAGCATACGCGGGACGGGTGCCGGCAGGAGCACCATAACTTGGCGGAGCCTCATACGCCGGACCGGAAGGATAGGCCGAGGGCGGCGCAGCCGCCGTGGCACCGTAGGGAGTGGCGGCCGGCGGCTGTTGCTGAACAGAGTTGCTCTGCGGCGGTTGCTCGCCGGAGGATCCATTGTTGCTGCCGTAGGCGGCGGGTGGCCAACTCTGTCCTTGCGGTTGTGCCAAAACGTCGCTGGGTTCATAACGCGTTTGAACTACCGCCGGGCGAGGCACTGGCGGGTAGGGCGGAGGTGGATAAGCTTGTCCCGGGGAAACCCGATTCGTATAGGCTGACTGCTGGAAGGTCTGGCCTTGGAATGTCGGCTGCGGATAGGTGACTGGTGCATAAGGAGTATTTTGCGGTGGCGGGGTCACTTCTCGTGCTTGGCATTCCGCGCTGACGTCGATATCGAGATAACCTTCACCCGGTGGCAAGGGGGCTTCGCCGCCAGGCACGCGGTAGTAGCTCGTTCGCCGCCGGCCGGCGATCGCCGTATCCTTGTCTTCCGATTCCGGTGGCGAGTAAACGATCTTCGGCTCGATGTTCTTCTGCGGCTCGACCTTGTAGAGTTGCGCGGACTTCAGTCGCCGTTCGCTCGCCACGAACTCGCGGGTATCGACGATGTCGCCCGGCTTGAACGACAGACGGTTGAGTACCGTCATGATTTGCGTGTGCGGGTTCTCACCTTTGATCTCGATATTGATGCGGCCGACCCGATAGCGGGAGCCTTCCTCGACGTTATAGACGATGTCTAGTTTGCCAGGCTCTTTCAGAAAGCGGTTATCGGCCTCAACCTTGGCGAACACATAGCCATCGCCTCCGTACTCGTCGCGGAGTTTCTGCAAGTCGATGTTCTGCTGGTTCTGGTCAAAGTGTTGGCCGCTAAGCAGTTTCAACTTTTCGGCCAGACGGCTGTTCTCGATCTTCTTATTGCCTAGGAACGAGACATTATTAACGGAGTAGCGCGGCCCCTCGTCGATCACGAAGGTGAGCGTCAGCCAATTTTGCTTTTCATTGAACTCCAGTTCGCGTCCGACGCGGGCATAGAAGTAACCGAAGCTACGGTAATAGGCGGTCAACTTGGCCACATCCTCATCGATTTGCTTGCGGTCAACCTCGCCGGCAAATAGATAGAAATAGGGCGGATGGGTCTGAATGATCGTTTTCAACCTGGCACCGCTCACAAATTGGTTGCCGACGAAATTCACCCAATAGATTCTTTGGCGCGGCCCTTCGTTGACCACGAACACGGCTCTCAAATCACCCGCCTTATTCCCCTCCAGGACGGTGACTCGGACCTTGCTATAGCCCTTCCGCTGATAATAATCTTCAATTTTGTGACGGCCGTTTTCCACGGCGAAGGGATCGGCCGCATTGCCCACCTTGAGATCGGCCTCTTTTTTCAGATACGAGGTCAGGAAGGTGTCGTTGCCGACAATGATGACCTCCTGGAGCAGCGGCCGCTCGGCTACTTGGAAGATGATAATGACCCCACCCTGCACTCGCTGGTTGAGTGTTCGGACACCCGCGAAGACCCCCATCCGGCTAAGCTCACGAACGTCCTGTTGGACTTGTTCCTCAATATAAGGCCGGCCGGCACGTGTGCGAATTTTGTGCAAAATCTTATCCAGGCCGATCGTCCGATTCCCTTCCACGCGAACTTCGACTACGTTCTCCTCCGGCGGCATGGTAGGCACCGTGCCGCCGGGCGGAGTCGGACTGGGCATCGGCAGGACAGAGCCGGCAGCGGGCATCGGCTGCCCCCCTGGCCCCAGCATCGGACCCTCCGGTGGCATCTGCCCGAAGCTGACAGACCATCCTAGCCCTATCAACGCAACCAGTGCGCATAGTGCCACGCGACGGCATCTGCCTGCTGTGATTGGCTGTCTCGCCATGAAGGCCCTTTCCCGAAGACCCCTCGCCGCAGACCTAAAATCCGAGGACAACGGCGGTGGTTCATTCGGTAATGTTAGTGGTTTTCCAGAAAAGACGCGCAGTCATTCATAGATAAAAATATACGGACGGCGGAAAATACCGAAAGCGTCGCCGTCAAGCAAGGCGAATTGCCAGAACAAACGCCTGTAAATTCAGGGTTTCTTACGGCAAGAAGGAAGGCTAGGCAGCCTTCGCAAGACAGGGAGGTTGGCGGTGGCGAATTCCGGCCTCGATCATAATCTTTTGCTGTCATTGCTGGCTCGCCGTAGGGTGGGTGGAGCATCGAACGGTGTGTTACGCGAACTGATCTGAAACAGTGGTAAGGAGCTGTTCAAAAATAACTTAGCCGTTTCGTTTTCGTGGACTTAGCCATTCCCAAAGAAACCCCGGAAAATACGAAGATGCCTGGATATAAACGGCTAAGTTATTTTTGAACAGCGACTAAGTGCTTTCAGCGTCTCGACTTCGTGCGCAACCCACCATTTGCCGGGCAGTTCGCTCCAAGCACCCTACAATCTGCAGTTTTGACATTTTGGCGCGGAGTTTTTGGATATGCTATACTTGAAAGTTCGTCGTAAAAGGCCGTGCGGAACGGAATTCATTCCGTTGCCGTTTCGTAAATTCCGAAAGGTTCCCGATGACCAAGGTTGTCGTACTCTGTGGTGGGTTAGGTACTCGTTTACGCGAGGAAACCGAGTTCCGGCCCAAGCCGATGGTCGAAGTCGGCGGGCGGCCGATCCTCTGGCACATCATGAAATCGTATGCCCATTATGGTTTCCGGGAGTTCGTGATCTGCCTCGGTTACCGTGGCAATGTGATCCGCGAATACTTTCTCAACTACGAGGCCATGAGCAATGATTTTACGATCTCTTTGGGCAGCGGCCGACAGAAGATCGAGTATCATGGCGCTCACGACGAACAGGATTTTTGCGTCACGCTGGTGAATACCGGGGCCGATACGATGACCGGCGGACGAGTCAAACGGATCGAGCCATTTGTGGATGACGATCTATTCATGGTCACCTACGGCGATGGTCTGGCGAACATCGATATTAACGCACTGCTGGCGTTCCATCGCTCGCATGGCAAGATGGCCACCGTGACCGCCGTGCGACCCGTCTCGCGGTTTGGCTTGTTGGATCTGGACGAACGAGATTTGGTGAAGTGTTTTGCGGAGAAACCGCAAGTTGAGGGCTGGATCAACGCCGGCTACTTCATTTTCCACCGCCGCTTCTTCGATTATCTGAAGTCCGGGGACGACTGCATCATGGAGCAGGAACCACTCGCCCGGGCCGCAGCCGACGGGCAGCTCGTCGCCTATCGTCACGACGGTTTCTTTTTCGCCATGGACACGTACCGCGAATACGAGGCATTGAATAAACTATGGAGTTCCAATCAAGCCCCGTGGAAGGTTTGGCAATGAAGTCTGTACTTGCCGGCCGCTCCGTCTTCGTTACCGGCCACACCGGCTTCAAAGGCTCCTGGCTCTCGATCTGGCTACATGCCTTGGGAGCCAGGGTCACGGGCTATGCGCTCGCTCCCCCCACATCCCCCAGCAATTTCGAGGCTTCCGGCATTCGCGACTTGCTCGCCGCGCACCATGAGGCTGATCTTCGCGACAGCGCAAGCCTGCACATCGCGCTGAAGGCGGCCTCGCCGGACGTCGTTTTTCACCTAGCCGCCCAGCCCATCGTGCGAGAGAGCTATGCCAATCCCCGCGAGACGTTCGACGTCAACGTGATGGGGACGGTAAATGTCCTGGAAGCGATCCGCGTCTTGGGAAAGCCTTGCGCGGTCGTGGTGGTTACCAGCGACAAATGCTATGAGAACCGGGAGCAAACCTGGGGCTATCGCGAGTGCGACGCCTTGGGCGGCCACGATCCCTACAGTGCCAGCAAGGGGGCGGCGGAAATCGTTGCCGCGTCCTATCGCCGTTCGTTCTTTCCGCCCCAGCACCTCCAGCGGCACGGAGTGAAACTGGCGACTGCGCGGGCCGGCAACGTCATCGGTGGCGGTGATTGGGCCAAGGACCGCATCATCACCGACGTGGTACGCCACCTCCAGACCGGCCAGCCCGGCCAGCCCGTGCCGGTCCGTAGCCCGAGGGCCATTCGCCCCTGGCAGCACGTTTTGGAGCCTTTGGACGGCTACCTTTCACTCGCTGCGCGAATGCTTGAGTCCGACGATCCCACCTGGTGTGACGCCTGGAATTTCGGCCCCGTGCCCGGCGAGGAAATTCCCGTCGGTCAGCTTGTGGAATTGTTCGTCCAGGCCTGGGGCAGCGGCGCATGGCAGGACGTAAGCGATCCGAATCAACTCCATGAGGCGGGGGTGCTGCGCTTGTGCATCGATAAATCGCTGCATCAGCTTGGTTGGCGACCGCGCTGGAGCGTGGCCGAAGCCATCCGCCGGACCGCCGAGTGGTTCCGTCGGTTTTATGCAAGCCTCCCATCTCCCTCTGGGAGAGGGGCAGGGGGTGAGGGAAAATCCGACAGCACCTCGCCCATCGCATTGGTCGCCTGCCGCGAGGATATTGAGGCCTATGAACTCCCCTCGCTCGTCCCCGGGAGAGGGGCAGGGGGTGAGGGGATATGCGAGGAAAGGTAATTTAACTCTTGACAACAGAGCGGAGCTTGACACCCGCGCGCCGCCGTGTTCTGCTAGGATTTGGTTCCACGCGCATCAGGAGTAGATCCATGGATCACGACCGACTTTTCAAGGAATTGCTGGCGACGTTCTTCTTGGACTTCCTGGATGTGTTCTGTCCGGAGTTGGCGAAATACTTGGATGCCGACTCGCTGGAGTTTCTCGACAAGGAGGTCTTCACGGACGTCACCCATGGTGAACGTCACGAAGTGGACCTAGTGGCGAAGGCTCGGTTCCGCGGAAAACCATTGGGCTTCCTGGTTCACGTCGAAGCGCAAGCTCGACAGCAGGACATCTTCCCGCAGCGGATGTTTACCTACTTCGCCCGATTCCATGAAAAATACGACCTGCCCGTCTACCCGATCGCGGTGTTTTCTTTTCAGACCCCAAAGGAGCGGGAACCCGACGAGTACCGTATCGACTTTCCGGACTTGGCCGTGTTGTCGTTCCGGTATCGGGTTGTGCAACTGAACCAACTGGCGTGGCAGGATTTCGAGAACCGGACCAGCCCGATCCTTGCGGCGTTGATGGCGAACATGCAGAGGGGGCCAAAAGAGGCGGCTCGGGTCAAGCTGGCCTGTTTACGAATGCTGGCCAAGTTGCAGCTTGACCCCGCGCGGCGGGAACTGATCTCCGGGTTTATCGACTCGTATCTGCGGCTTACAATGAAGGAAGAACAACAATTCGGGGCAGAGCTAAAGGGCCTTTCCCCCCAAGAGAAGGAGGGTGTAATGGAAATCGTAACTAGTTGGATGGAAAGAGGTTTGGAAAGAGGTTTGGAAAGGGGTTTGGTGCAGGGCCGGCAGGAGGGCCGGCAGGAGGGACGGCAGGAGGGACGGCAGGAGGGGTTGGATCATGAGCGCAAGGTGCTTCTGCGCCAGCTCCGCAAGCGGCTGGGCGATCTTGATCCGGTAGCGGAAGAGCAGATTGAAACTCTATCTGCCGACCGCCTCGAGCAACTCGGCGAAGCCCTGCTCGATTTCAACTCCACTGCCGATCTGAACGCTTGGTTGCAATCGAATCGGTAGGACCATTGAAGCCTGGTGCTGGGGTCGAGCGCAGCATCGTCGGCGCGAGAATGAGGCTGCGCGCGATACTTCGCCCCCTGTTGTGGCCGGGTCTCCCGACCGAGCCACACCCCCGACCGAAGGTCTCCCATTCATCGGAAGACCTTCGGTCGAGCGTTTCAGCGGGGTCAGGAGACCTGCGCCGAACGCAGTTACACTGCCCGCAGTTGAGATTGTCACAAATCATACTAGCCCGAAGTGCCAGCGAGGTAACGACTTAGCAACCTCGTTAGCACTTCGGGTTAGTGTCGGTCGCAACCGCGAGGAGTATATATTAGCGCGGGGGGTGAAAATGCCGTACTTCGATATCATTTGGAACCCCGAGCCGGGTGGCAACTATGAATGAGAAACGGGATCACCGCATTTACCGACAGGCCACTGATGAAGAGCGATCGCGCCACCAGTTAGTGCGAGAGCAGATCGCGGCCGAGCTTCCTGAAATCTCGGATTTTTCCGACTAAATACCCCGAATATGCTATACTAAACCTACTGTGTTTACCCCGACCCTATCTCCCGAAGACCTAGACCACGTACTCGCCCACACGCGAGACGACTGGGAGGAACTGCGCGGCCAGCGGCTCTTCATCACCGGGGGAACCGGCTTCTTTGGAATGTGGCTGGTCGAGACCTTCCTTTGGGCCAACCAGAAGTTAAACTTGGGTGCCGAGGCTCTTGTTCTATCGCGCAATCCAGCCGCATTCCTGCGAAAAATGCCGCATTTGGCGGGACAGCCAGCCTTGTCTTTCCACGCAGGAGACGTGACGTCGTTTGAGTTTCCGGAGGGACATTTTTCGCATGTCGTTCATGCGGCCACGGCCGCCAGTGCAGCCCTGAACGCCGAGTCGCCGCTGCTCATGCTCGACACGATTGTGGCCGGCACCCGGCGGACGCTCGATTTCGCCAGGCATTGTGGGGCGAAAAAGTTCCTGCTTACGAGTTCCGGTGCCGTCTATGGCCCGCAGCCGCCCGACGTTGCCAATGTGCCGGAGGATTACCGTGGGGGGCCAGACCCTCTGGATCCGGCCTCGGCTTATGGCGAAGGGAAGCGACTTGCCGAACACCTCTGCTCCGTATACGCTCGAAGTTATGGGATTGAGGCGAAGATCGCGAGGTGTTTTGCCTTCGTCGGACCTTATTTGCCGCTGGACTCGCATTTTGCCATCGGAAACTTTATTCGCGACGCATTGGCCGGGGGGCCAATTATTGTCCGTGGTGACGGAACGCCGCTTAGGTCCTATTTGTATGCTGCCGATTTGGCGATTTGGCTTTGGAAGATTCTGTTTCGCGGGGTCTCCTGTAGATCTTATAATGTAGGTTCGGACGAAGACGTGACGATCGACTACCTAGCTCGCTGCGTGGCACAAACCGTGGGCGATGACATAGCCGTAAATGTTCTGGAGAAACCGGTTCCAAACGGGATCCCCGCGCGCTATGTTCCGCAGGTGACTCGGGCGAAACAGGAATTGGGGCTTATGGTGAGCATCACCTTGCGAGAGGCGATCAAGGGAATCGCGGAATTCGTACGAAAACACGATGCTAAAAGCAGGAAACTTTCTTTGTTCTAAACGGACAGCCTACTTGGCTATTTTCTTGCAAATTGAGACTTAACATTGAAAGCCTCCGACGCTGTCGCCCGATTCCTCATTGCGCATCGTGTTCAAACCTGCTTTGAACTCGTGGGCGGTATGATTACCCATCTTCTTGATAGCTTCGCGCAATCAGGCAAGTTCAATATCATCTCGATGCACCATGAACAATCCGCGGCGTTTGCCGCAGAGGGTGTGGCAAGGTATTCCAAGGGAAAAACAATTGCTCTGGCAATGGGTACCAGTGGCCCTGGGGCGACGAATTTGCTGACGGGTATTGGCAGTTGTTGGTTTGACTCCGTTCCCTGTCTGTTTATCACGGGTCAAGTGAACACCCGCGAGCTTAAAGGAGCACGCGGCATAAGGCAGCAAGGTTTTCAGGAACTCGATATTGTCCAGGTTGTACGTTCGGTGACCAAATATGCGGCGAGGGTAGATCGCGCCGAAGACCTTCTGCCTGAATTGCATCGGGCATTGACGATATCCTTGAGTGGGCGTCAAGGCCCCGTGTTGCTGGATCTACCCAATGATGTTCAAAGAGCGGATATTTCAAATTCCCTGGTGGATGAATGGTTGAACATACCATTAGAAGTGAGTGCCGGTCCCGAGATAAACCCAATCGATCTGAAACGCCTGAAAGTCTTGTGCAGTGAATCGAAGCGACCATTATTTTGCATCGGTGGCGGCGCGAGTTGGTCTAACTCAATGGACGGATGGCTGTTGATGGCTGAGGCTCTGGGTATTCCCTATGTTTCCACGCTCATGGGGCATGAGCGGATAATTGCGCGCGAGCATTACTTCAACTTGATCGGCAGTTATGGAAATCGCGAGGCTAACTGGGCTGTTCAGAACTGCGATTTACTCATGGTTCTGGGTGCTCGTCTCGACGTGCGGCAGACCGGGGCCGACACGAATGACTTTGCCCGTAAAGCGCGTATCGTCCAGATTGACATTGATCCTTGCCAATTGGGGAATCGAATTCATGCCGATCTCAATATCTGTGCATCGGCTGAAAGTTTTTTTAAGGGCTTTCCTCTCGGTTCAGATACATTTCCTAATCTGGAGAAGTCATGGTTGTTGGATATCTCGTTACAGCGCGACCATGCTCAAATCAATGAATATTCAGACTGGGTGATTAGCCCTAGTGAGATTATCAAAAAACTGAATCACCTTCTTGCGGACCAACCCGTGGACTATGTTTGCGATGTAGGCAATCATCAAATGTGGGCAGCACATAACCTGCGTCTTTCGCCGAATCAGGCCGTTCATTATAGTGGCGGCATGGGAGCGATGGGATTTGCCTTGCCCGCTGCAATTGGGATTTCTATTCAGTCCAAAGCCAAATCCGTGGTGATCACCGGTGACGGTAGTCTACAAATCAATATTCAGGAATTGGATACCCTTCGGCGTTTGGCACTGGATATCACCATTATCGTAATGAACAACTCGGTATTAGGCATGGTCAAGAATTTCCAGGATATGTACTTTGACGGTCGTGACCAATCCACTCGAAAAGGTTATAGCAGACCGTCATTCACGGATATTGCAGTGGCCTATGGGATCGAGGCGCATCGTGCCGATAACGCAGCGGATACGGATCGAGTATTGAGTTTAATCGCCGGCCACAAAGGCCCACTGCTCCTTGAGATCATGATGGATGGCGCGACGGAATGTCGTCCGCGATTGGCCTTTGGCTCAAAACTTGATGAGCAGATTCCGACGTTGAACGATAATCCGACTACCCTACCCTAATCTAAGGAGCTGTTCAAAAATAACTTAGCCGTTTCGTTTTCGTGGACTTAGCCATTCCCAAAGAAACCCCGGAAAATACGAAGATGCCTGGATATAAACGGCTAAGTTATTTTTGAACAGCGACTAAACCATCGAATGCTTCAGAATTTAGGATGCGTGGTGGACAGTCTCAATTGGGAGATCACATAATGCCAAAGAAACTCGTCAGTGTTGTCACTCCCTGTTACAACGAAGAAGACAACGTCGAGGAGGTCTATCGGCGCGTCAAGGCCGTATTTGACGCGTCAACGGACTATCGTTACGAACACATTTTCATCGACAATGCCTCCAGGGACAAAACGCGGATAATCCTCAAGCGACTAGCGGAAACCGATAAGAATGTGAAAGTGATTCTCAACACGCGAAACTTCGGGCATATCCGTTCGCCGTACTACGGAATGCTACAGGCTCGTGGGGATGCCGTAATCAGTGTTGTCGCCGACCTCCAGGATCCGCCGGAGATGATCCCGGATTTCCTTCGTGCTTGGGAAAGCGGATACAAGATTGTCCTGGCCCAAAAAACAAAGAGCGAAGAGTCTCGCCTGTTCTTTTTCATCCGCGGTACGTACTACTATATCGCTCGCAAACTCGCGGATATCGATCTGCTGGACAACGTCACCGGTTTCGGACTCTATGATCGGGCGGTGGTGGACGTCCTGCGGCGCATTGATGATCCATACCCCTATTTCCGGGGGCTGATCTGCGACGTGGGGTTCCCGCGTTATATGATCCCTTTCACCCAACCCACGCGCAAACGCGGGTTGACCAAGAATAATTTGTATACGCTCTATGACCTAGCGATGCTGGGCATCACGAACCATTCAAAAATCCCCCTGCGGCTGGCCACGTTCGCCGGCTTCTGCATCGGAGCACTGAGCCTGTTGACGGCCGTTCTTTACTTTGCCTACAAGCTTGTCTTCTGGAACAACTTCCAGGTGGGCATTGCCCCGCTGGTCATCGGCATTTTCTTCTTCGGTGCTGTTCAATTATTCTTTACGGGTATTCTTGGAGAGTACATAGGAGCAATTCACACGCAGGTCTTGAAACGCCCGCTGGTGATTGAAAGCGAACGCATCAATTTTGAGGATTGATGACGTTACAAGTAGGAGCTAAAAACGATCATCCAGAACCAGGCCATGCCCGCTTTCGGCGGCGTGAAACTTACGGTTCCTTCACCACGGCATGGCATTTCTCTCGAAACAGTTCCCGTTCGGTCTCGGTTGTGCCTCACGGAGAACTCTTTTCCGGTTCGTACCACTCTCCGCGCAACCAATCGACCAGCAGTTCCAACTCTTGCTGGCTGAGGACGTTCTTCTTCGTATCGGTCGCCGATTCCACATAGACCGGCATGCGGTCATTTTCCTTGCCATAGAATCGCGTGTGGGCCGAATTGCCGACGATGCCGATGAGCCAATCGCGGCTACCGTATCCCGTCAGGTCTGGGCCTCTCGCACCGGTGCCTTTGTGCGGACTATGAAAGGTGTGGCAGTCGGTGCAGTTCTCCGTGATGAGGTTCTTTCCGGCGGTGCTATTCGCTAGATCGCGGCGGTCGGCATCGCTCGGTAGCTTCAGTGCCGCCTCATGGGAAAGTGCTTGGATAATCTGCTGCTGTTCCTTGACATCGAGTTCGGCGAAGGTTTCCTTGATGAACCCATACATTTTCTTCTGCTTGAACTTCGTGTTGCCGAAGAATCTTGGGCTGGAAATACCCTTGACCTGCATAAAGTCGGTGAGCCATTTCCGGCTGGCAAAGCCGTAAAGGTCCGGGGCCGTCGGCTTCTCGGGACGGTTGATCCCAACGATGGCCAGACCGCTGAAGTCGTGGCAATTGGCACAGTATTGGTTGAAGATTCGCGGGCCTTGGGTCATGGCGTCCATGCGCAGCAACGTCCCTGCGCCGCTGGCGGGAATTTTCTGCGGCGATTCCGCAAGCTCCTTCACTCGTTGGGCCTGCTGGTGGCCTTCTTGCATCGCGACTTGGTATTTCTCATTTTTGGTGTCGCCCGAATAGGATTGCCAAGTGAGTAATCCCAGTCCGCTCAATACGAGAAGGGTCAGGGCGATATTGAGCGACCGACCGGCAAGGTTCCGGCCAATGAACGGCATGGCGAAGAAGAGCAGCACGGTCAGCCCTGGGATGACAAAGATCGAGATCATCTCCGACCATCCGCCGAGCATTTCATGAAGCTGATAGAGGCCGCGGAACGACCACTCGGGCCGTGCCGTGCCTGGGTCGTCAATGGGATTGGCCGGAGCCCCCAGTTCGATGCCGGCCTGCGGACCACGAACACCGTGGCTCGCCGACAGCCCCACGACGATTACCAACACGATGAAGCAAGCGGCCACGTCGCGCCAGGCCTGATGGGGCCAATAGGGCACGCCCTCACCCCCTGCCCCTCTCCCGGAACGAGAGGGGAGACGGCTCGCTTCCAAACCATGACGCGAAGCCAGATGGGCATGGAGCAATATCAATCCCAGCAAAGCGGCCGTGCAGATCCCGATGTGCAGTGCCAGAAAACGAGTGAGCGCAAGGGTGCCGAACTGCGGGCCGCCGATCGCAAGTTTGGAGAGCCAGGGACCGATCATGGGCAGGTGCGAAAGGTAGGCGATGCGGATACTTGTGGCCCAAAAACTGTTCTGGTCCCAGGAGAGCAGGTCGCCGGTGAGATTCAGCCCCAGCGTTGCCAGGCCCATCAACAAGACGGTCCAGAAAAGGAACTCGCGCGGCGCACGGTAGGTGCCGCGGAGGATCATCTGCACCAGGTAAATACCCACTAGTACCAGCATCGTCTGGCCCATGTAAAAGTGCATCGCTCGCAGCAGCCAGCCGCCGGTCACTTGATATTGCAGGTAGTAAACGCTTTCCCAAGAGCTTTGTGCCCCGGCACTGTAATACATCCAGAGAACCAGCCCGCTGATTGCCTGAACCATGAAGGCAAAAGCGATCGTCGTGGGCCAGACAAACCGCCACGCCGGCCCGCCGGCAATAGGCCGCTGAAACCAGTTACCCAACGAGGTAAGAAGGCCGGTGCGTTGATCGAGCCAATGAAACAAGGGCATCATAATTGAAAATCTTTCAAGTCTTGACGATCTTCCGTGAGGTTCCGTCCTGGAACTTTTTAAATTTCACCCAGACCTCCGTGCCGTCACGGATTTCAACCTCCAGAGTATCGAGGTCGCGAGGACTGATGCTCTTCGCATCGAGTCGGAGGCCTTGTCGATCAAACAACGCGCCGTGCGCAGGGCAGTAAAAATTCTTCTTCTCCGGATCGTAGGAAATGCAGCCGCCATTGTGCGGGCAGATGGTTTGTAACGCAAGGAAATTGTTTTCGCTGACTTGACAGAGGAAGATTGCCCCGACCGCCTCGGCCGGATAGCCGTTCCAAGCGTCCGTGCGGTCGTCAATCACGGGACAGCGTTGCGGCGGCCCAGCGACCGGCAGTGTGGCTAACGAAGCCACGCGGACCCACTTGCCCGTCGCGCTCTTTTGTCGCCAGGGATTGAGGAATGCCGCCAGTGCCGAGAGCGTCGGTACCGCCAGGGCAATAGCCCCCAGGCCAAGGGCCGTGAGTTTTGCCAGGAATCCCCGGCGGTCAGGAGAAGGTGTGGGCATGGTGAGTTAATGGAAATCCGAAATACGAATAACGAAATACGAAACAAATCGGAAATACGAAAAGCCAATGACCAAAACTCGCGGATCCAGAATGTTTCGAGCATTTCTCATTTGGATTTTGCATTTGTTTCGGATTTCGGATTTCGGATTTTAATTCTGCATTGCCGCTCGGACGGCTTCAAGCACGCGCGACCGTGCAACTTCGAGCGGCCCGTCCAACGTGGCACCGGCCGCTTTCTTGTGGCCGCCGCCTTGGAAAATCTCGGCCAGCCTGCTGCAATCGACGTCCGATCGACTGCGTAGGCTCAGCTTGAACTGACCGCTGGCCTGCTCGACCAGGATCACGGCCACTTCGGTGCCTTCCACGGTGAGCGTCAGGTTTATAATATCTTCCGTGTCGGAAGCCAACGCACCCGTAGCCGCGAAATCGGTTCGTTCGATCCAGGTGTGAACCAACCGGCCGCCAATCTCCGTGCTGGCCCGAGCCAGCGTGCGCCCAACAAGCTTCACGCGGGCCAAGCTGTCATGTTCGTAAAGATGCTTGTAAAGCAGATCGGGTTTTGCGCCGGCATCCACCAAGCGCCCGGCCAGCCGCAACGTGTCGGCCGTGGTCGAGGAGAAGCGGAACCAGCCGGTGTCGGTGGCCAGTGCCGTAAAGGCCGGCTGGGCGATCTCCGGCGTCAGTGGCACACTCAAGGCATCGGCCGCTTCAATGACTATCCGGCCGGTGGCCTCGGCACCGGTGTTCTTGAACAACTCCGCCCCCAGGTCATCGCCGCTGACGTGATGATCCAGCACCACCTTGATCGCCTTGCTCTGCCGGATCACGTCGGCCATCTTGCCAAGCTGGATCCACGCGGTCGTGTCCAAAACAAGGATCACTTCGCGATCGGCAAGCTGCTCGGGATTTACCTCTTTGCCAAGCTGCTTGACTTTGTTTTGCGGGTCGAGGAAGGTCAGCGTCGGCGGAATGGCGAAATCGTTGACCAGCAGCACGTCTTTGCCAAGCGATTCCAGGATGCCGGCCATCGCCAACTCGCTTCCCAAAGCGTCGCAGTCGGGCCGGACGTGGCAGACCAGCAGGAATCGCTGGTGCAAACGAACAATTTCAACAAATCGGGACCAAGCAATCGGTGAGCTCATGAATCCTCGGCGGTGGATCGTGGGAAGATTAAGGAATAAAGCAATATAAACTAATCATGAGTGGTAGACAATACATCCCTTCATCGATCCTTATCCCCTTGCTTTCCCCACGCCCTGAAACGTGAACGTCGCCTTGAAGCGGCGGTCAAGCTCCTTGGCCTTTTCGTGCAAGGTGGCCGCAGCAACCCGCGTCTTGTCCCACGTGCAGACGACGATCATGTTGGGGCTTGTGGCGCGAAACGAATATACCTGCGGGTAGGCACTGCGAATGGTAGCCAGATCGTCGTTGATACCCGGGTGGATGTTCAAATTGATGACCACGATGCCATCCGGCGTGAGTTGCTCGCGGAGCCCCTTATAGAACTTGACCGTTTTCAGTTGAAGCGGCTGGCCCGTGGTGTCGGTCTTCTCCGAAGGCTTGAGGAAGGCGTCCATGTAAATCACGTCGTAGCGGGTCTTGTTTGACTTGAAATATTTGAAGGCATCTTGCGTAATGATGTTCGTGTTGTCGTGCGTGCGGACATTGAAGTAATTCTCCGCCAACTGAACGACCTTTTCGTCGATCTCGACGGCATCGACCTTCACTTCCGGGTCGTAATGTTCGTAGAAGTGGACCATCGCCCCGCCGCCGAGGCCGACGATCAGGATCCGCTTCTGCTCGGGCATGAAGAAGTAGCTGGCGAACATCAGGCGGCTGTAGTTCGTGACCAACTCGTAAGGCCGCTTCATGTTCCAGAGGGTCTGGATTTGTTCGACGCCGTTGTCGCGAACAAAGTTCATCGAGCGCATGCTCCCCTGGCGGCGGATGAGAATGTGCGAGTACTCGCTCTTGACATCCGCCTCGATCGCGCCCGTCCCCTGCCCGGCCGCGTCAGCTCGCTGCCAGGAAGTCTGTGCGGACAGGAAAAGTAAAACGATCGTGATTTTCTTCATTTGTTATTTGCAATTGCGAAGCCGCAAGTGGCAGAGGAATAATCCATTATACCTTCCGCAATCGGTCAGGCTGAAACTGGTGATCCGGCGTAAATAGGCGGCGATAACCGAGCAGAACCACGCTGAACGTGCCGAGCGACGTGCCTGCCGCGATGAGAAACATGATCATGATTTGGTAGCGGGCGGCTTGGCTGGGGTCTTGGCCGGCAATGATCTGTCCGGTCATCATGCCGGGCAGGCTGACCAGTCCGGCAACCATCATCGTATTGATCGTAGGGACCATGCCGATGCGGATCGCCTGCTGTACCGCCCAGCAACCCGACTCCCAGCGTGTCGCCCCCAGGGCCAGCAACGTCTCAACCTGGTCGCGTTTGGAGGCCAACTCGTGGGCAATGCGATCGAGGCTGAGCGAAACGGCACTGATGGTGTTGCCCAAGATCATGCCCAACAGCGGTATGGCGTAGCGCGGATTGCACCATGACGGGTTCTCCGCTGCCCCTTGAACCTGCACGATGCCGAAGAGGGCGATGGCCGTCATCAGCCAGCTTGTGGCCCACATCGAGATGATGCTATCGACCCAAATACCGTCGTAGCGGTGTTCGTTCCGTCGCACGGCCGAGATGCCGGCAATGAGCGTCATGGCCGACATCATCGCCAGCACGAAATACCATCCCCGTCCCGGCTCGAAGAGCCAATTCAGTACGTAGCCGATCAACAGCAGTTGGGTCGTGGTGCGGACGGCCGCCAGCAATAGCCGCTGGCCCAGGCCCAGCCGAAGCGCGGCCGAGATGGCGGCACTGATCAGGATCAGTGACACGGCGACGGACAGTTGCCAAGCGGTAAGTTCGATTGGTTGTTGCATGGGGGGGATCAATGTTGGTTGCGGGGCGAAGATACTCGTCGCGTAGCGACATATTGATGGTAGCCGTGGGTTTCAACCCACGGACTGGATACCGCACGAGGTGATTGTGTCGCGTAGCGACGCTTGAAAATCAGCCCCACACGTAACACTCGTCATAATCGATCTCATGCTGCTTCAGCAATCCGCGATATTCCTCCTGAAAGCTCTTCGTTCGGTGATGCTCGCGCTGCGATTGAATGTAAGCAATTATCGACGGCAAGTTCGATTTACTTGCCGTGAAGGCACCGTAACCGTCCTGCCACCCGAAACCGTTCATTTGTGAAAATGTCGTTTGAATCCAAGCCGACGAACCGCCTTTGATCAACTGCGCAATCTTGGCTGGCCCGAACACAGCCGGTGCGCCAAGCAGCATGTGAATATGATCTTCGGTTCCGCCGATCTGTAAGGGCTTCATTTTGTTCTCCCTGGCAATGCCGCCAAGATAGGACCAAATGCGTTGCTCGATGTCCGGTTTTATCCATAACTCCCGATTCTTTGTACTGAAAACGATGTGGTAGTGCAATGAGGTGTAGGTGTTTGCCATGGTGTCAATCGTCGCTACGCGACGGGTGGAAGGCGCGGGGTTCGCAGTCCGTGGGCTGAAACCCACGGCTACCATCGTAACGTCGCTACGCGACGGGTGGAAGGTGGTAAGTTCGATCAGTGGTAGGTTCAATCGGTAAGTTCAATCGGTTGTTGCACACGGAGTGTGCCTGCTACTTTAGCCGCCCGGCTTCGATGCGGATGGCGGTGCGGCCAACTCGCTCGGCTTGGGCCTCGTTGTGGCTGACCCAAATCATGGCCCGCTCGGCGTTCTCCGTCAGCCAGCGGTCGATCCATTGTTCGACGGCCGTGGCGGTTGGTCCATCGAGAGCGGCCGTCGGCTCGTCGAGGAACAGGATCGTGGGATCGAGTTGCAACGCCCGGACCAGGGCGGTAATCTGGATTTCACCGCCGGAAAGCTCGGCGACCTTCTTTTCCAGAAAGGCAGCATCGCGTCCCAAGGCGGAAAGAAGTTCGACCGTCCGGCGACGATCAAACTTCCGCTGTCGATGAACACTCAAGGCATAAGGTCTGCACAAGGCGGCCTGGACCGTATCTTCAATCAAGGCCGCGCGCTGATGAAGATAGATTGCCGACGCCCTGTAGGGGGGCACTGCATCGTGGTGGACGGCTTGGCCGCGGTAGCGAACTTCGCCCCGATCGAGCTGATCGAGCCGGGCCAACGCCCGCAAAAGGAGCGTTTTCCCCGCTCCCGAGGGGCCGGTCAGCGCAAGACGCATTCCCGATTCGATGGTTAAGGTAACATCGTCGAGCAGCCAAGTCTCGCCATTCGGGTGGCGGCGGCCGAGATGATCGGCTTCCAGGAGCGTTCCCATCTTTGGCATAGGTGTAGAGCAATCTACTTAGGTTTACGTTTGGCCCGGATCTTGTCGTATCGGGGCAGGCATGAGACAATAGTAGTTTACAACGATCAGCGTCGGACTCCAACGGGTCTGCCGCAAGGCTCTGGAGTCGATAAAACATGAAGGTTGTTCCCCTGGACGACAAAGTGGTCATTAAACGGCTCGATTCCGAAGAAATGACCGCGGGTGGGGTTCTGCTGCCTGACGCAGCGCGTGAGATACCGCAGCAGGGACGTGTTTTATCGGTAGGCGACGGGCGGTTGCTTTCTTCAGGCAGCCGGATTCCTCATCAGGTCAGCGAGGGGGATCGAGTCCTCTTTCAGCGATGGGCTGGCACGGAGGTCGAGATCAACGGGCAGGATCTGTTGATCCTCAGCGAGGACGAGATCCTGGCGATCGTTGAGTAAGGCCTCCCTAATGCGCACCCGGTCGGGCGATCCAGCCGAAGTCGAGCCCGAAGACGAAGACCATCAGGCTAAGGATGAAAATCAAACCGATCCAGGTGAGGATCTCCTGCACGCGCTCGTCGGCCGGCTTGCCGCGAATTCCTTCGTAGATCAAGAGCACCATGTGTCCGCCGTCGAGTACGGGGATCGGCAGGAAGTTGATCACGGCCAAGTTTGCGCTGAGCAAGGTGAGGAAGATCAAGAGATTGCCCATCCCCTGCCGAGCCTGCATCAGGGCGACGCGGATGATGGTCCAAGGGCCGCCAAAGTTGCGAACGGAAATCTGCTTGGTTCCTACGACGCTGTGGAGCGAACGGTAAACCAGAAGGGTTGCGTCGGCGGTTTCTTGCGTGCCCAATCGCAAAGCTTCGGAAAGGCTGTCGGCCTTCTGGACGAATATCATCGGCTCCAGGTTCCAGCCGCGCTGGGAATCAAACCAATCCTTGGCCGCTCCAGGAGTAGCCGTTGCGGTCATCGGGTTATCGCCACGCTGCCAGGCAAACTCGACGGTTGTGCCCGGGAGGCCGCTTTGGAGATTCAGCAAGAAATAAGGCCAGTTGCTCTCATTCACCTTGAAATCAAGCGTGGCTTCGCTTTGACCCAAATCCTCATGGTTATATTTCTTGCGCAGTTCGGCCAATTGTTCGGCAGACGGCGGAATAATCTTTGCCTTCGTGATCCGATCACCCGCTTGCAACCCAGCTTCGGCAGCGGGACTGCCCGACTCAACCTGTGCAATCGTTTCCCATACACGATAGGCGATGCCCAGTTCCGAGATCGCAACGGGACCATCCGGCATTAACGACGGGGAGTAGCGAGGCGTGGTGGAGAGCTTGACGGTCACCTTGATCGGCTTTCCCGCACGTTCCAGCCCGAGGGTGACTTCCATCCCAGCCCGCTTGTGAAGTTCGTCAGGCAGCTTCATCGGGTCGGCAATCGGCTTGTCATCGATTGTCTTGAGCAGATCGCCGGCTTGAATACCAGCTTTGGCCGCAGGTGAATCGAGTTGCACGGTGGCAATCGGTCCCATCTCCATGATCAGGCCGAACTGTTTCATGGGACTCTTGGGCACGGTGACTTGCACCTTTTCCATATCTTCCAACTTGACCGTTTTGCTGTTGGTTTCCTTGGAACGAGCAACGGTCACGGTCAGATCCTCATCGGCGTGGGCGACCAAGTAATCCTGAAGCTGGCCGTAACTGCCGATCCGTTGATCGCCGATTTGCACGATGCGATCACCCGGCATGAACAGGCCCTTGGCGGTGGCCGCCGCGGATTCCGGAAAAAACGGAAGGACGTTCTTCTCGTTGATGAGCTTCAATTCCGATGAACTGAGGACGCCGATCGTTGGCTTGCCGCCCAACTGCTCAGGTTTTACGATGATTTCCAGCGGATCGTTGACGCCCGGCCGCTGGATGAGCAGGGGGATTCCCTGCGAAACGTCGCCGTTGATGATCTCCTCGGTCATGCGACGGAAGTTGTAGACCTTACGACCGGCGACTTCTTCGACTTTATCGTCGGCCTGCACGCCCGCTTGCCAGGCGGCACCGCCTGCCATCACGCCGCCCACAACCGTCGGATTTTGCTTCACGCCGAAGAGAAATGCGACGACCGCAAAGACCAGCGCGAAGATCATATTCATGATCACGCCCGCCGAGATGATCGCCATCCGCTGGGGAACACTCTTCGCCAGGTAGCTTCGCGGATCGAAAAGCCGTTTTTCCGCCGAATCGCCCTCTTGTGGTGCAGGCGTCCCGCCTGCGTTTTCCCCTACGTCCCCGCTCTCTTGCCTCGCGCGCTCCATTTCCTTGCGAAGCTGCGCGGGATTATCTTCCTGCCCCAGCATCTTTACATATCCGCCCAGAGGCAGAATACCGATGCCGTAGAGGGTTTCGCCCCAGCGGAAGCTGAACAGTTTCAATCCGCCAATGTCAAAACCAATGAAGAATTTGTCAATCTTCACGCCACACATTTTGGCCACGGCGAAGTGACCCAGCTCGTGAACGAAGATGACAAAGCCCAGGCCCAAGGCGACTTCCAGGGCGGCAATCCACATACTCGGGTCGGTCCAGCCGACGGCAATCAGGCAGCAATCCAATGTAATACCTCCTCGCGAGCCCAACAGTCCATCGCTAGCACATCGGCCAGGGTGGGGCTGGGGGCGTAGTTATGATTTCGCAAAATGTCACGACAAACAGGCACGATCTGGTGGAACCCCAAGCGGCCATCGAGAAAGGCCGCGACGGCCGCCTCGTTGGCCCCGTTGAGGACCGCCCCCGACGTACCGCCTAGTCGGGCAACTTCCAGGCCAAGCTCCAATGCTCCGAATCGCTGGAAATCGGGGGGTTCAAAATCCAAGTGCATCGCCAGCCGCCAATCAACCCGCGATGCCACCCCGCGATAACGCGAGGGCCACGTCAGGGCATACTGGATCGGCAGCTTCATGTCCGGGGGACTCAACTGGGCGATCACCGAACCATCTACAAATTCTAGCATGGAATGGACGACCGATTGCGGATGAATCATCACCTGAATCTGCTGACTCGGAATATTGAAGAGCCAGCGGGCTTCGATAATCTCCAGGGCCTTGTTCATCAAGGTAGCCGAATCGATGGTAACTTTCGGTCCCATATCCCAAGTTGGGTGGGCCAGGGCCTCGGCAACCGACACTTCCGCAAGCTGCTCAAGCGTGCGAGACCGAAATGGCCCCCCACTCGCGGTGAGGATAATGCGATCGACCTCGCTACGACGGCCTGACTGCATGGCCTGGAAAATAGCACTATGTTCGCTATCAACCGGCACGATTTGGGCATGCTTTTCCTCAGCCAACCGCATGACGAGCGGGCCCGCCATGACGAGGCTTTCTTTGTTGGCTAGGGCGACCGATTTGCCGGCTTCCAAAGCAGCCCAAGTCCCTTGTAGGCCGGCACTTCCGACGATTGCCGAAAGCACCATGTCAACCTCCGCCTCGCCGACCGCTCGGGCAATTCCCTCCGCGCCAACCAGCACCTCAACGCCCTTCGGTAATTTGGACCGATTGATCCGCACGGACTTTTCAGGGTCCGTAAGTACTATCCATCGAGGGCGAAATCGAATAGCCTGTTCAAGGAGCAGATCGATGTTGTTATGGGCCGAAAGGACTCTTGCACATAACTTCCCCCCCGAATTGGCGATAACCTCCATCGCATTTCGCCCGATACTCCCCGTCGAACCCAGCACGGCAATGTTTTTTCCGGGTTGAGTCATGAGAGAAATAAGCGAGGAAACGGCGATTACGATCCGTAAAACGGAATTTATTCCGTTTACCCAAAAACAATTCAACGGAATAAATTCCGTTCTACGAAAATCCAAGGTAAAGATCAATAGGAAAGGCGGCTCGAAGTCTTTGCCCCGAACACTCTGTCGGCCTGTCGCCGGAGCAGGTGCCGGCCTTCGTTAGATTTACCGCGCATCGGCGGTTTTCACTCGGGGTGGCTTTTTGGCGGCCTTCGTATCGATTTCAAACTGGCAACATGGATCGCCGTCATTACGGCAAGACGTTTGTCGCACCGGGCAGCCGGCGATTGCAGACATCAGTTCGAGGTCGATTGTGCAAACGCTCCGTCGGTCGTCGAACATGCTGATGAACGCGCAGGTCCGCTTCGTTACCGTAAGCTGGCCGTTCTTGGTGGACAAATCGACGAGTCCGCCTTCCGCTTCCAGGATGGCCGTGAATTGCTCGATTCGCTTCTTAGGATCGGATGCGGTGATTCTTTCCTTATAATGTTCCGCCAAAATGCGGCCGACCGAACGGAGGATCCTTTTGGTCAGTTTCTCACCGCCAATATGGCGGACGGCCTTCCAAATCGCCGGCACAACCAATTGCTGATTGTTGGCAAACAACAGCACCAGCGCGGAGAGTGTTGCCGAGTAACGATGACGCGGTCGCCCACGGCCGGGGAGACGCTCGATCGTGCGCTCGATGAAGCCCGCAGCCACCAATTCGATGAGCTGCTCGGTTACCGCCGTGCGTGTCACACCCGTTTCTTCGATTAATTCACTTACCGTGCGGGAAGGGCAGCCTGCCAGCAATTTTATTACTCGCATCCCCGCCGCCGTAATTGTTGTATCCATATTCAGAGGTGTCAGAAAGAATTGAGGGAAAGAACCGATTGGATGAATTAGTCACAGCCAGAACCTGAATGATAACCCCATTTCTTCCGTAAGGCAAATGGCATCTTGTTTTGCTTGGAAAAATTGAGCTCTTCAGGGGTTAACTGTAAGCTTTAGCCTGGCCCAGGGTTGTCTCGCAGCGACTACCCTGGGAAGCGGTATCCCCCACCCCGTGTTCCATGCGGAGCGCGGGAACAAGAAAAAGGGCTCTCCGCCGAGTTTGTGGTGCGGGCATCTCGCCTGCCTGGTTCAACCACAACATCTTGGGCAGG
>JBAWVO010000022.1:0-40670 GCA_037147235.1 Planctomycetota bacterium
TGTGGTTGAACCAGGCAGGCGAGACGCCCGCACCACAAACTTGGCGGAGAGCCCATGATCCTTATGAGCGTTTTATTTGCGTACCGGAAACCTCGGGCCTAATTACTGACGAGATCGTGAAATCTGCTAGGGGGGATCCGATCGATGAGTACCGTTTTCTGTTGGACACTCGAAGAATACGAAGCCCTGGCCGAAGTTGGCGAGCGGGTATTTGCCGACTGGCGCCACCCGCGGCATATCGAACTGATCCGGGGTTATCTCAAGGAGCGTGGTGAGCTTGCGAAACTGTCGCTGGAAGAGTACGAGCGCATGATTGAAGCCGGTGTCTTTGTCGGTCCGCGCCGTCGCTTGGAACTAATCAACGGAGAAATTCGCGAAATGAGCCCGATTGGAGATCCACACGCCGAAGTTGTTGACCGCTTGGAAGATTGGGGACACGAATGTACGCGAGGGACACGAATTCGCGTCCGGATTCAAAACGCGATCCGTCTTCCCCACGCATCAAGTTCGCCCGAGCCGGATGTGAGCTGGGTCGTCAAACGCGACTACTCGCGAGGTAAGCCCGGCCCGAAGGACATTCTCCTTATTATCGAAGTCGCTGATTCCAGTTTGCCGGAAGATACCGGCGAAAAGGCCATCCTTTATGCCGGGGCGGGAATCCGCGATTATTGGGTGGTCAACTTGCGGAACCAAACGATCGAGGTCCGCCGCGGCCTGGGACCGGACGGGTATCAGAGCCTAGAAATTTTTTCCGGCAACGACGAACTGCGGCCGTTAGCCACCCCCGACGCCGTACTCGTCCCCGCGACGCTGTGGGCACCGATTCCAGAACCGGATGAAGATTAGTCGGAGGTAAGTCCCCTTGTTTGAGTCTCTTGGGAACCCATCGTAAGAATAGGATCCGTGGTATGCACCAATTCCTGCTTTTCGCACAAACGTATGAGGAGTACATGCGGCGCGGGCAGTTCTACGAGATTCTAGGATGGATTCTCGGTGCCCTCGCGTTCGTTGTGTTGATTGGCGGTGTTGTCTACTCAGAGGTGCGCCGCAAGAGGCAGAAGAAGAGCGAAAGAGAGTCTCAGGGATGATGATCTATCTGGCAGGGCCATTATTTACGCTGGCGGAACGCCGCTTCAACGAAGAGCTTGCAGGCGAACTGGAGCGGATTTGTCCTTCGCTCCAGGTGTTTCTTCCGCAACGGTACGACAAGGAATTCCAGAACGTGCCGGATTTTTCCCAGAAAATGTTTATATGCCTGATGGGGGCCCTCGACCATTGCGATGTCGTCGTCGCCCTCCTGGATGGACCGGATGCCGACTCGGGCACGAGTTTTGAGATGGGCTACGCTCGCGGACGAGGGAAGAGGGTAATTGGCGTCAGGACCGACTTCCGCGGCAGCGAAGATCACGGAGTCAACCTGATGTTATTCAATGCTTGTTCCGATCTGGTCACGGAACCAAGCACGACCTCCACAATCGAACGGATTGCGGAAAAAATTCTCCGGTGTACAATGCCACCAAACTAGGAAGACTGCTATGACTGCTGGGGATGGACAGACTCTGATTCCCACCGGAGAAGCGACCGCCATGCTGCCCGCCGGCCGGGGCAAACCGATCACCGTCATCGGTACGGAGGCTATCCGCGCTACTTTCGACGACCAGACCCTTCGGCAAGCCGTCAATTCGCGACTGGCTCCCGGCGTGACCGACGTGGTACTCAACCCCGACGCCCACGTTGGCTACGGTGCGCCGATCGGCTGTGTCATGGTTTCGCCCTCGCACATCTATCCCGGCCCGGTCGGCGTGGACATCAAGTGCTCAATGAGCCTGCTGCAACTGAACCTGCCGGCCGATGCCATTCGAGAGCGGCCGATTCGCCGGGCACTGATCAAAGCGATCTGCGAGCGGACGCCGACTGGTCCTGGGATGGGGCAGCGAAATGTGCCAAAATCCCGTCGCGTTGATCCCACCTTGGGCCGGCAGGTCGTCATCGAAGGTGCCTCGCCTGCGGTGTGCAACGCCTTGGGCGTCCCGTCGGAGTGGGCCGCACGGTGTGAAGACTCCGTCCATATCGGGCACGATGAAACCCGCGATGCCTTGGCCAAGCAGATCGATGGCCACTTGGCCGCGGGTTCCCTGCCGAAATTCGCCGAGAAGATCACCCAGTTGGGTTCCTATGGCGGCGGCAATCATTTTGGCGAGTGCGAAGTCGTCCAGATTGTCGACAGCCCGCGGACCCGCGAAGTCGCTCGGGTCTTTGGCCTCATCGACGGTCACGTCGCGTTCCTTTCGCATTGTGGCTCTCGCGGCCTGGGATACAATCTGGCCTCGGGCCAGTTCCGCTCGCTCCAACGGAAGTTCGAGACACGGGGCATCCCGTTGCCCGGCGGTGATCGCGAACTGGTCTATGCGCTGCTTGGAACCCCGGAGGCCGATGCCTATTTGGACGATATGGCCCTGGGCGCGAACTTCGCTACCGTTAACCACCTTTTGATCAACGCCCTGGTGCTGGAGGCCTTCCAGGAAGTTCTCCCGGGTACGACGGGGCAGTTGGTCTACTTCATCAGCCATAATATCGCTCGCAAGGAAGTCTTGGACGAAAAACTGGTGTGGGTCCACCGCAAGGGAGCCACCCGGGCATTTCCCGCCGGGCACCACGCCCTGAAGGGAACGCCGTTTGCCAATACCGGGCATCCGATCCTGCTGCCGGGCAACCCGCAGGCGGGATCGGTGGTCATGGTGGCTGAAGAGGGTGCCGTGAAGAGCTGCTACAGTGTCAACCACGGTGCCGGTCGCCAACTGGGCCGCAGACAGGCGATGCGCCAACTCGATCAACAAGCCATCGACCGTCAGTTCGACGTGGACGACATTCTAACCAACTGCCGACAGTACCCTAAGGATGAGGCCCCGGCCGCATACAAGGATTTTGATGAGGTACTCCGCTCGGTCACCGGTGCCGGACTAGCCAGCGAGGTGGCCCGATTGCGGGCGACGTTCGTAATCAAAGACGCAAGCAAGGCTGATGATTGATTATTGGGCGCCGGTGCTTGCAAAGCAACGCGAAGTTAGTTAGGATTGAATGGATTGTGACGATTGTACCTTGTTGTAAATGAAGATATGTGTCCTCGGAACTTTGTCGGAAATTCGTCGTCCCGGGAACTTTGTGGAACTTTGTCTGCTCGGCGTGTCGTTGCGCGGCCTCTCGTCTGGGCCATCGCGGCGATCGCAATCTCCGTTCTGGCCTCTGACACGACTGCCTACGCACAAAAGAGCAAGCGTGGTCGGGTCGCAGCGGCACCCGACTCGGGTATCCATGACTATCGCTCGGCCCATTTCCTGATCCATTCCGATCTCAATGCGAAGGAGGCAGCCGAATTGCTGCGGCAGCTCGAAACGGTCGATAAGCTGATCGCCACGTACTGGGGTCGCCCGCCCTCGGGCGTCCTCGAATGCTATATTGCCAAGGACTTTTCCAGTTGGTCCGAGGAGGAAGTTGCCAAGATGGATCCGCACGGCGCGGCCAAGATACGGGAAGGGGCCGGCGTGTGCATCTGCCAGGTGATGTCGCAAGGCGACCGTTTCCAGGCCAAGGCCCGAATGTACTCCGTGGCCAAGGATGGCGTTCCCCTGCACGAGGCCGTTCACGGCTATTGCGGCCAGACGTTCGGCCGGACCGGGCCGAAGTGGTATGCCGAAGGCATGGCCGAACTGGGGCACTATTGGGTCAACGGACGGAAAGGTGTCAACGCCCCTGAGGTGGTCATCCATTTCCTCAAGGAGTCCGAATCGCGCAAGCTCGAATCGTTGATTAACTTGGAGCAAAGCACCGGCGGCACCTGGCAAGACTATGCCTGGTGGTGGTTCCTCTGCCATTTGCTGGAAAACAATCCAAACTACTCGGCCCAGTTTCGTGCATTAGGCCCTGAGCTTCTCGCGGGCAAGGATACCGGCTTTCGACAGGTCTTCTCCACCCATATTCACGAGCTGGAGTTTGAATATCAGTTCTTCCTTCGGCATCTTGAGGCCGGTTATCGCGTCGATCTCTGCGCCTGGGACTGGAAGAAGAAGTCGCCTCCGACCACGAGCCCTAGCCGAACGATTATTGCAAACATCCAGGCGGGTCGGGGATGGCAGCCGCTGGGCCTTACGGTTTCAGCCGGCACTTCCTATGCCTATAGCGCATCCGGGACATGGAAGCCGGGCAAAGACGTCGAACTAGTCGGGGCCGATGGTGCCGACAACGGCTGCGGTCGGCTCGTTGGCGTCGTCATGAAGGATCATCAGCTCGGCGAAGAGTTTCCCTTGGGCGAATCGGGGATTTTCAAGGCACCTACCAACGGTGTACTCTATCTGCGCTGCCGCAATCCCTGGAACCAGTTGGCCAACGCCACCGGCCGCTTGGCAGTGACGTTCAAGCTGGCTCCCAGTGCCGCCGCATCGTCGGCGGCCGACAAAGCGGAGTGAGCATTGAGGAACAGTGCTTTGGACACAACGCCGTTGGCGTAGGAAAACGGGCTCTTCCGGTTCCGGAAGAGCCGGAAAACGTCGGCACCCCGAAGCCGCATGTTTTAGTCATAACTCCTTTGTGTGGATTGTCACCCCCGAAGTTTCTGTCGCCAGGGGCCGGTTGCGTAGAGGTCTCAGAAGGCGTAAAATATAACGAATCGGGGGTCCGGCGAAAGCTTACCATGCCCCACAGTTCGGTTTGCGCTGGCCTGCAAATCCGGCCGAATCGATAGAGGAAGTGCCGTCGGCCCCGCCGGCATGGTTTTCGTCGGGCAACCTACTCTCTTGAGGGGATCTTTCCCGTGGTGCATCTCGATTATTTGCCAGGAACATTTTTTGGCCCATCCACTTTGGTGGAGATGGTTCGGCATCGTGCTCGGACTCAGCCCAAGGATATCGCGTTCTCCTATCTCGTCGACGGCGAGCTTGAGCAAGTCGATCTGACCTACGAAGAGCTCGACCGCCAGGCTCGGGCGATCGGCGCATGGCTGATGTCGCGTGGGCTGGCGGGTGAAAGGGCGTTGCTGCTCTATCCAGCCGGCTTGGAATTCATCGCCGGGTTCTTGGGTTGCTTGTACGCGGGCGTGGTCGCGGTGCCGGTTTATCCGCCGCGCCGCAATCGCTCGATGACGCGGATTCAATCCATCGCGGACGACGCCGAGGCCAAAGTAGCCCTCACGACCAACATTGTGTTGTCGCGGGTCGAAAGCCTGATCGACGAGACATCGCACCTCAAGGAACTCGCTTGGCTGGATACGTGCCATGTGCCCGCCGGAATCGAACAGCAGTGGCAGCTCCCGGACATCCACGGCGAGACCTTGGCCTTCCTGCAATATACTTCGGGTTCGACCGGTACGCCCAAGGGCGTGATCCTCAATCACGCCAACTTGGTCCACAACTCGGCACTGATCGCCCATGCCTTTGAGCACACACGGACGAGTCTGGGGGTGTTTTGGCTACCCAGCTATCATGACATGGGCTTGATCGGCGGGATTTTGCAGCCAATCTACCTTGGCCGCACTACCGTGCTGATGTCACCGATGACGTTTTTGCAGAAGCCATTTCGCTGGTTGTCGGCCATCACGCGATTCCACGCCACCACTGCCGGCGGACCGAACTTCGCCTACGAGCATTGCATCCAGAAGATTACGCCGGAGCAGCGAAAGCAACTCGATTTAAGCAGTTGGAAGCTGGCCTTCAACGGGGCCGAGCCTGTGCGGGCGGAAACGCTGCGGCGATTTGCCGAGATTTTCGCCCCCTGCGGCTTCCGGGCCGAGGCTTTCTATCCGTGTTTTGGGCTGGCGGAGGCAACGCTTATTGTTTCCGGCGGATATGTCGTAAAACCGCCCATTATTCGCAGCTTTGATTCGGTTGCCCTCACGCACGGCAAGGTACTCGAAGTGGCTGGCGGAAGCCCGACCGCCCGAGATCTCGTCGGCTGTGGTGGAACCCTGCCGGACCAGAAGATCGTGATCGCCAACCCCGAAACCAAGATCACCTGTTCGGCCAGCGAGATCGGCGAAATCTGGGTCAGCGGTCCCAGCATGGCCCAGGGATACTGGAAGCGGCCCGACGTCACGGAGGCGACGTTTCATGCCCATTTGCAGGACACGGGCGACGGTCCGTTCCTCCGCACGGGCGACCTGGGCTTCATGCTCGACGGTGAGTTGTATGTGACCGGCCGGCTGAAGGACTTGATCATTCTCCGCGGCGTGAACTATTATCCACAAGATATTGAACTGACCGTACAGCGGTGTCATCCGCGATTGCGTACCGATTGCGGCGCGGCGTTTGCCGTGGAAAAAGATGGCCGCGAGCAACTGGTGCTGGTTTTCGAGGTCGAGCGGCACAAGCAGGGGCAGTTTGGCGAAGTCTTGCAGGCGATCCGCCGTTCGGTGGCCGGCGAGCACGATTTGAACGTCGATGTCATTGTGCTGATTCGTGCCGGTACGATACCGAAGACTTCCAGCGGCAAGATCCAGCGGCACGCGTGCCGCCAGGGCTACCTCGACGGCACGCTCGATGTGGTGGGCCAGTGGCTGCTTAGTGGCAACGAAGAGCCGAATCTCCCTTCTCCCTCTGGGAGAGGGGCAGGGGGTGAGGGGACCGAAGAACCTCACGAGCCGGTTGCCTATGGGCTGGAAATCACCAACGGGCACGCTCACACCGCCGGGACGGCGGTTGAGCCAACGGCACTGGCCGTGCCAAAGCCGGGTCAGAAGATGAATACCGCTCAGATCGTCATTGAGGAAATTCGTCGCGTGGCCAAGGAGCGTGCCAATGGCATGACGCTCGATTCCATGATTGCCGAGTCGGGGATGGACTCGCTCGAGCGGATGGAGATCCTCTCCACGTTGGAAGAGCGTTTTGGCGGCCGCTTTCCCCCACAGATTCTAACTGAGTTGGAAACCACCCGGCAAGTTATCACCGCAGTAGAAACGTATCTCGATACCGAACCACGCACCACGGCGAGCCGGCCGGCGGAAGAGATTTCACCCGAGACCTATAACTTCGACCAGTTTCCCGAATATAAGCAGTTGCGGCAACGGCTCGACATGTTGGAGACTTCCGGGCTAGGGAATCCGTATTTCGGCGTGCAGCAGGGAATCACCAACGACCGAACGGTAATCGACGGCAGCGAACTGATTAACTTTGCCAGTTATAACTACGTGGGCACCTCGGGCGACCCGATCGTTTCCGCGGCGGCCAAGGCGGCTATCGACCGCTATGGCACGAGCGTCTCGGCGAGCCGGCTGGCCTCGGGCGAGAAGGTGATTCACGGCGAGTTGGAAAGTGCCATCGCCCGGTTCATTGGTACCGAGGCAGCCGTGACATTCGTGGGCGGTCATGCCACGAATGAGTCGGTCATCGGTCACTTGGTTGGTCCAGGGGATCTGATTCTCCAGGATTCGCTGGCCCACAACAGCATTGTTGAGGGTGCGATTCTTTCCGGTGCCAGGCGGCGGCCGTTCACCCACAACGACTGGCGGGTAGCCGATCAACTGCTGGAGCAGTTTCGGCATGAATACCGCCGCGTTTTGCTGGTAATCGAAGGCGTCTACAGTATGGACGGCGATTTCCCCGATCTGCCGCGCTTCATCGAAGTGAAGAAGCGACACAAGGCCCTGTTGATGATCGACGAAGCACACTCGATTGGCGTTTTGGGTCACCACGGCCGGGGTATTGGTGAGCATTTTAACGTCCGTCGCAGCGACGTCGATATCTGGATGGGCACGATGAGCAAGGCCTTGGGGAGTTGTGGCGGCTACATCGCTGGCAGCAAGGCGTTGATCGAGTACTTGAAGTATACGGCTCCGGGGTTCGTTTTCAGTGTCGGCCTGCCGGCCTCGGGGGCTGGTGCTGCCCTGGCCTCGATTCGGATTATGGAGACCCAGCCCGAACGGGTGGTGAAACTCCGTGAAAACGCAACGCTTTTCCTGACCTTGGCCAAACGGTGGGGGATGAACACGGGTACAAGCCAAAATACGGGTGTGGTGCCGGTCATCGTGGGTAACTCGATCGCCTCTTTGCAGTTGTCGCGGGCCATGTTCGCCCGGGGCGTGAATGTCCAGCCGATCATACATCCGGCGGTTGATGAAAGCGCGGCGCGGCTCCGATTCTTTATTACCTCGCTTCACACGAGCGAGCAGATCCGATACACTGTAGATGTGTTGGCGGAGGAGCTTGAGAAGATGCAGCTCCACGGAAGTATTTCCGGCGACGACACTACAATTCCCGACGGCAAAGGGGTTCCTGGCAACAACGAACCACGGAATAGTAAGTCGCTGTCGTCAAGCAGCCCCGTTAAGAGGTGATAGATTGCTTACCGAAAATGAAATTCAGCGGACGTGGAGAACCCTTTTTCGTGATCAAGAGATCAACGAAGAAACCTTTACCAGGGCGGAGGGCCTCCTGGAAGAACTCCGGCCCGAGAGCCCGTTGCGGCATCGATTGGACGGAGAGTTGAGCGAGCTTCGGAAGATGCAGAACAAGAAACAGGCACCACCGAAACCCGCTAAGAAGCAGGCGGCCCGCGGCAAGTAGTTGCCAGCGAACCGCTTGGTGCAACATCCGAAGCTTTTCGGCTCTTCTGGTTTTAGGTGCAGAAGAGTAGGGTGGAACGAGTGAAACGAGCCCCACCCAAAGCGGACCGCAGCAGAATTGGTGGGGCTCGCTGCGCTCTCCCCACCCTGCAATTATTCGCATCACACACCCAGAGAAGAGCCAATAACATCCAAGAGGATTCACCGCAAAAGAGCGCAGAGAACGCAAAGAATAGAATCTTTCTTTTGCGCCTTTTGTGTTCTCTCGCGGTGAATGCTAATAAAATCTTTCGACAGAAATCCGTTCAGTTTGACGGCACGTAGCGCTCGTACTGGTAGGTCAGTATCTTCTTCTCGCCCGGCTCCAGCTTCAATCGCCAGCTTACCGTGCCCTCCCGTTCCAGGAGCCGCAGTTTCGTGGAATCGGTCGCGAGCGAACCGCCTTGGTCGGCCGTGAGCGGCTTGCCAGGAATCGGATTGGTAATGACGACCTCAACGGTGCGCTTTTCGTAGTTGTGCAGCTTCAGCGTGCCTTCCAGGGTAACCAGATCGAAGTAGACGTTGATCGAGGGCGAATGGGCCTTCAGCTTGCGATCCACTTCCCGCTCGCCCTTGCTGTTGGCAATGTTGATGGCGGCGGTTACCGGCAGTTCTCCACGGCTTCCCTTGGGCGTGTACTTCAGCAGGTCTTCGCTCAGCGGCCGATCCTCGCTCAAGGCCAGGCAGGGTCCGGTGGTCCATGCGCTGTCCGTCTGGTTGCTCAGAACCAGCGAGTGCTCCATCGGGTCGGGGGGCGACCAGCGGTAGATGTGCGAGTAGCGGATTTTCTTGACAAAGAGCGTGATGATCGCCTTTTCGCGACAGCGGAGGGTCAAGTCCTTCTTTGTGTAGACAGTATAGTCGGTAGCGGCTGCACCTTCCATTTGCGGCAGGTTTCCCAAGGCTTTGCCCAGGTCGCCGCCGCGGCCCTCCACCGGACGCTCGACGACGCCAGGCTGATCGAACTGGGGTGCCACATTCTGGACGATTGCGGCCCGGTTCATCATCTGCGAGGTCACCTGCGAAGGCACGCTGACGGCTGCGCCGATCGTGCGAATCACTTGACCTATGGCGATGGGGGCTAGGTACTGGGTGTGAACAAAATGGGGCACGCCTACGACCAAGTGAACATCCGTGTGGATCAGATCCTCCGCTTCGTTGACCAGTGTGCCGCGAAGCGTCAATTCGGCCGTTTCGTCATCCACGACTTTCAAGGTGTATTCGGGAATCCATGTGATCCCCTGCCGCAAATAGGCCATGCCGAGAGTAGCGGAGGCCGGTTGCTTTTCGACCTCGCTGGCAAGATGGACTCGCAACGGAAGTTCCAGCACCTGTAATTTTGTGACGCCCTCGGTCGGTACGGCAAAACTGTTGGTTTCGGTTTCCAAGACGACAAACTCAGGGCTAACCGAGACGAGCTTTCCGCTGGCGGTGCGTTTTTGGCCCTTGTGAGTGTAGTCCAATTGCACTTTGAGGTTCTTGCTGGATTCCAGCCTTGCTCGCTTGCTCGCCGCGTCCTTGGGGGCGTCGCGGCCGTCAAACTCAACCAGTTCGCCCGGTCCGGAACCGACCACATCCACGGTTTCCTTCTCATTGCGTGCGTAGATTGCCAGCGTTCCGAAGGCTGCGGGCGGAATCTGTTCGGCCACGCACCAGCCATCGCGAAGTTTCACTTCTCCCTCGCGCATGAAGAACCCAAGTCCGTTCTTGAATACCGCTACCGAGCGGGTTCGTGGCTTCCAGAGATATGGGTTTTCGTCATCGGCCGTATCGGGCACGGACTTGATTGCCTCGGCCTTCAACACGGGTCCGCGTGCGGATGGGGGCTTAGCCGACGAAACGGTTGTCTCGTCAGCGAAGGCACCCGCCCGGGATCCCCAGACGGCAAGAGCGACAACCGCGCTCACGACTGCCAACCAACGTGTGTGTCTCCAATAATACGCCCCTGGATTCCTTAACACGGCCATGATTATCACTCCTCAGTTTGTGGATTTACCTTGAAACCTACCACCGCAGCTTAGCGACACAGCTCAAACAGCGCGGGCCAAGTACCATTATTATAGTTCAAAGGAAAGTTCTTTAACCATTTGACGATGCTGCGAGAGAATTAGTTCCAAACCGACCACGTTTTTTTCTGGTGAAATAGGGGGGCTTGATCGAAAACCCTGCGAACGGGCCGAATCGCCACCCTGGGGGTGGCGGTTTGACTGGAAGTCGCTTTCCGGTAAATGACTGAATCAACCTTTTTCTTTTACCGCAAGGCGAACTCGATCCGTTTGCCCAGCAGATTCGCGACTTTCGCTATCGTGTTGAGCGTGATGGAAGTGTTTTCGGGATCGAGTAGACGATCCACTCCCGTCCGGCTCGTTTTCAACTGCTTGGCGATTTCCGCTTTGCTGATGTTGCGTTCGATCATCGCCTTCTCAAGCTCATGAGCGATCTTGAACTTGATTGCCGCAGCCCGGCACTCTTCCAGAATGCCATCCTCTGCCAGGAAATCCTCGAATGCAGACCCCAAATACTTTCGCTTCATATTGCCCACCTAACTCAGTTGGTTCATCCGTTTAACTGCCAGATCGAGCTCGCGCTTGGGCGTCTTTGCGGTCTTCTTGATGAAGCTGTGCAACAACACCATTGTTGGACCCTCCACGCAAAAGATCACCCTCGCAATTCGGTCCCCTAATCGTGACCTCACTTCCCAAAGGCCCTCGTTCAGGTTTCCCACCAACGGCTTGCCTATCGGCCAGCAGTATTGCACCTTCAGCACATCGTCGCCGATGATTTTCCGCTCCGCTTTTGCCAGCATCAGCAGCCACTCCCGCACCGGCTCGTTGCCCTGATCCGTCTTGAAGAATACGGCATCGAGCTGTGCCGCAAAGCAGGGATCCGAGGTTGATGCTTGGAACGCCGTCCTGACTGTATGCGATGCTCATCGCGGCGCGCCGTAGGCAGGCCATCGCAAGGCAGAACATCGTGACGACTGCAAGGAAGCCCTGAAAGCGGAGCCGTTTCTTTGTGAGTCTTGTCATTTGTAGCAGCCCGGACGTTCGCTCGCCCAGTGGGGCTCCAAACCTCGCATTGTCCGCCGGGAGGGCCCCGGGTCCGAACCCGAATTCGTTCCTGTGGGCGCGTAAACCCTTTCACAGTGCTTCGTTATACTACACAGATAGGGGGGGGTCAAGATCAACCTCACTCCCGCTGGTTCCTGCCTCTACACGAAACCAAGCGAAGCGGGCCAGACTGGGAGGTAGCGTCGGCTGTCGGGAGTTCCCCTTGGACTTTGGGGCCTCGGTTCGTACAATTCGGAGTTCCTAAAGCTACCGGTTATTTTCAATCCGCTCCCCGCCCCATGCCCGAATCGACCCCGCTGCCCCGCTGGCTGAAACGCAACGTGCCCAAGGGGAACGCCAATCACTTTACGGCCCGGCTGGTTGATGAACTGAGGCTGGAAACCGTCTGCGATCATGCGAAATGCCCCAATCGCATGGAATGTTACGCCCAGAAGACGGCCACGTTCATGATTCTAGGCGACACATGCACCCGGGCCTGCCGCTTCTGCAGCGTGGCGACGGGCCGGCCGAAGCCGCTGGATGCCGACGAGCCGCGCCGCGTGGCCGAGGCCGTGGTCCGCTTGGGCTTGAAGCATGTTGTGGTGACCTGCGTCACTCGCGACGACCTGCCCGATGGCGGTTCTGAGCATTATGTGAAAACCATCGAAGCCATCCGTGCTGTGGCCGACGCGGTGGTTGAGGTACTGCCTTCGGACTTCGACGGCAATCTGGCCGCACTCGATCGGGTCATCGAGGCCGCCCCGGAGGTTTACAATCACAACGCGGAAACGGTGCCGCGACTCTATCGTTCAATTCGTGGCCCACACTCGAAATATCCCTGGACCCTGGCCATGTTCCGCCGCATTGCCCAACGGAACCCGGCCATCAAGATCAAATCGGGCCTGATGCTGGGGATCGGTGAGACGCACGAAGAACTGCTCGATACGCTGGCCGACCTGCACGACGCCGGTGTCCGCTTGCTCGCGCTCGGCCAGTACTTGCGGCCGTCGCTGAAGCAGATGGCGGTGATCCGCTACCTGCCGGTTGAGGAGTTCGAGCAGTTGGGAAAAATAGCCCAACAGATAGGTTTCACGCAAGTCGCCAGCGGGCCATTCGTGCGATCGAGCTATCACGCACGGGATATGGCGGAGATCAGGTAGGTTGGCGTGCTTATCCAGCGGCTGGCCGATAAATATGAGTACCCCCCATTCGCGTCACTTGCAAAAGCGGAGTAATAGCTTATTTTAGAGTGCGGTGGCTTGCCACCGCTTTCCAATACGGCAGACTATATGCCAGACAACTCGGTTTTTCCTCGCGTTTTGAAAAGCAGTGGCGAGCCACCGCACTCCAAAAATCAAATATGTTCACACCCAACAATGTCTACGAAGGTAGTTGCATCGAGGGGCTTCAAAAAGTGGCCCCGGGCAGCGTCGATCTGGTTTTCGCCGATCCGCCGTTCAATATCGGATACAAGTATGACGTCTACCACGACGCGCGTGAGGCGGATGAGTATCTCGACTGGACGGAGAAATGGATCGGCGGCGTCAAGTGGGTACTCAAACCCAACGGCACGTTCTGGCTGGCGATCGGCGACGAATATGCGGCCGAGTTGAAATTGATCGCCCAGAAAAAATTCGGCTTCGTCTGCCGTAGTTGGGTGATCTGGTACTACACGTTCGGCGTGAATTGTGTCCGTGGATTCAGCCGCTCGCACACGCATCTCTTTCATTTCGTCCGCGACCCGACGGATTTCACCTTCAACGCCGACGATCCGGCCGTGCGAGTGCCCTCGGCGCGGCAGTTGGTCTATAACGATGCACGGGCGAACCCCAAGGGCCGGTTGCCGGATAATACCTGGATTCTGCGGCCACAAGACCTTCCCAGTGGCTTTCAACCCGATCACGACACCTGGCATTTTCCTCGCGTCGCCGGCACGTTCAAGGAGCGCGAAGGGTTCCATGGTTGCCAGATGCCGGAGCAGTTGCTGGGCCGGATTATCCGTTGCTGTTCCAATCCGACGAACATCGTGCTCGATCCCTTCGGCGGTAGTGGCACGACGTTCAGCGTGGCAAAAAAGCTGGGGCGGCGGTGGCTCGGATTCGAGCTATCCAAAGACTACGTCGAGCGGATTCAAGCCCGTTTGAAGCAGACCTCGGAGGGCGATCCACTGGATGGCGCGGCCGACCCGGCGACCAGTGCCCCCGCAACCGCCGGGCGTCGACGTCGGCCATGAGCGGCTGTTGGTAAGCGTTCCGATCTTCCACGGCATCGAACGAAGGTCTATAATTCGTCTCGATGTCTATTCTGGAAAAATCCCCGCGCATTCTCCTGGTTCGCCTCAGTGCCATCGGCGACGTGATCCACGCCATGCCTGTCGCCTGCGCGCTGCGGGAGCATTTTCCCGATGCTTTCCTAGCTTGGGTCGTCGAGCAACGCGCGGGCGAGCTGATCGAAGGGCACCCGGCGATCGACCAGCGGATCGTGCTGCCGCGCGGTTGGCTTCGTTCGCCTGCCCGTGTGTGGCGATTGCGAAAGTTTTTGAAAAACTTGGCTTTCGAAACGGCAATTGATGTCCAGGGGCTAACCAAATCGGCGGTCGTTGCTTGGCTCTCGGGGGCGAAGCGGCGGATCGGCATGGGCGGACGCTGGGGCCGCGAGATCAGCCGCTGGCTGAATAATGAACTCATCGATACCGACGGCTTGCATGCCATCGAGCGTGGGCTGAAACTGCTCGAACCGCTGGGCATCCAGCCGCCCGCCGTGCATTTTGAGGTGCCCGTCGCCGCGGCGGATCAGATTGCAGCAGGGGAGATTATCCATGGCCTGGGGCTGGACGACGGTTTTGTTCTGGTCGCATCGGGGGCCGGCTGGCCGTCGAAGCTTTGGCCGGTCGATCGCTACGCCGCCGTGGCCGCATCCATGGGACATCGCTGGAACCTCCCCACGCTGCTGATCTGGGGAAACGACGCCGAGCGTACTCGGGCGGAACAAATCATCGCCGCCGCCGAGGGTTATGCTCGATTATGCCCGAAGATCACGCTCTTGCAGTTGGCTGCGATTGCACGCCGGGCCCGCTTTGCGATCGGCTCCGACACCGGGCCACTGCACCTGGCCGCAGCCGCCGGCGCGCCCTGCATCGGCCTCTACGGTCCCTGGCCGGCCGACAAGCATGGTCCTTATGGCCCACAGCACATCAACCTGCAAAAGATGTGCATGGAAGGCACAACCTACCAGCGACGACATGCACCCTCCCTATATATGGAATCCATCGACGTGGGGTTGGTATTTGAGGCGTGCGATCGTATGATGTCAAGGTGAGCCTATGTATCGTCGTATCCTTTCCATCGTCGTACTCCTGGTGCTTGCCGGGTTCATCTGGCTCGCCTCACGGCCGGAACCGACCGGACCGGCAGAGGGAACAACCCTCGACGGCCAGGTCGCGCGGACCAAGGATCCCCTGCGCGACTCCTTCCGTGTCGGCACGTTCAATATCCACGGCTGCACGGGCACCAATGGCCGTCGAGACATCGATCGCGTGGCCAAATGCCTGAAGGGCTTCGACTTCGTGGCTCTCAATGAAGTCCATGGGCCGCGGTTCTGGGAGAGCAATGACCAGGCTGCGTTGCTGGGCCGGCGACTGGGCGTGCCGTGGCTCTTTGCCCCGGCCACGCGCGATTGGCATCATATCGATTTCGGCAACGGCCTGCTGACGTCGCTACCGGTGGAGTCCTGGCAGCGGATCCCGCTCACGGCCAGCAACGGTCGCGGTTATCGCAACGCGGTACTCGTGCGATTGCGGCAGCACCGGCAGACCATCAGCCTACTCTTGACCCACATCGCCCGCAGTGACGACCTCACCCGCCGCCAGCAGCTTCGCCAAACCATCGACCTCTATCTCGCGCTCCCCGAGCCGGCGATCTTTCTCGGCGATCTCAACAGCGAGGCTGCCGAGCCAGAGATCGCTCGCCTGCTCGCCGCGCCGGGCGTGATCGATGCCGTGGGACAGAAGCTTGGCCCCCGCGCCCCGCCGCGAATCGATTTTGTCTTCGTCCGCGGCCTGCGGGTGCTGGATGCTGGTCTAAGTGATGACGGGGCTTCTGATCATCCCCTGGCCTGGGCGGAGGTGACGGCACCTTAAAACCTGTTAGGAAAGGAATGGTGAGACTCGCTGCGCTCAGCCTACCCTACTTGCTACTCGCGATACTTCCTCAGTTCGCTCAACACGGCCTCTAGGTCGGCTGGCAACGGGGCTACAATTTCCATCGATTCGCCGCTACGGGGATGCTCAAACCGCAATCGCCGCGCGTGCAGGGCCTGACGATTGAGTATGACCGTCGTGTCGCCTGGCTCGCCGCTCAACTCACCGCGCGTCAGTTCCGCACGATGTCCGTAGGCCCGATCACAAAGCACCGGCAGGCCGACATAGGCCAAGTGGACGCGAATCTGATGTGTCCGGCCGGTCTTCGGCATCGCTCGCACCGTAGCAAATCCACGAAACCGCTCGGCCACGCTATAAAACGTCTGCGCCGTGCGGCCTTCTTCGTCGTCGCGAACCGTAGTCATCTTCTCACGGTGCGTCGGATGCACGGCAATCGAGCGATCGATGATATCGCTGTCCATTTCCGGCTTGCCGACTACGATGGCAAAATATTCTTTCTCGATCGAGCGCGATTGGAACTGGAGTGCCAAGCGGCTATGGGCCTGATCGTGCCGCGCGACGAGGATAGCACCGCTGGTGTCACGGTCCAACCGATGCACGATGCCTGGCCGTAGCGGCCCGCCGCTGCTGCTGAGGCTGGGGCCAAAGTGGAACTGGAGCGCACTGACGAGCGTTCCCGACCAGTGTCCACGAGCCGGATGCACAACCATCCCAGGTGGTTTGTTGACGACTACAAGATCCTCGTCTTCAAAGAGGATCTCCAGCGGAATGTCTTCGGGCCGCGGTGCCTGGCGGGGAATTTCCGGCAAGACGACGCGCACTCGCTGCCCCACATGAACTCGATAAGCCGGCTTTCCGCCATGGTCGTCGACTTGCACGCCGCCGGCCAAAATCATTCGCCGTAGATGGCCCCGGCTGTAGCTTTGGAAGTGCAAGGAAAGCAGAACGTCGAGACGCTGGCCAGCCTCACTTTCATCAACGATAAACGCAACCGGCTCGTCCGAGAGCGTCGGATAACATGGAGTATCAGCCAGGTGTTTACTTATCTTTCTTCGGAGCTTCCGGTTTTGGAGCTTCTGGTTTTGAAACATCCGGCTCTACCGCTTGCGGTTTTGCGGCTTCTGTCTTCGGAACTTCAGTCTTTGTAGGCTCTGTCTTCACAGGCTCCGTCTTTGGAGATTCCGTTGGCGTCAGGGATGGCACAGGAATTCCAAGTATCGGACCGGTTCGAGTACCGTCACTCCGAACAGGCGGCGTCGGTACCAGCGCGTCAGGCGGATTTTCCGACAAGGGGCCGAGATTATCCAACCGGCTACGCAGGCTCTCCGCCTTGGGCTTGGGAGTGTATTGAGCAAGGGCTTCATAAAACGCCAGAGTTTCCTTCTTCTGAAGCTGCTCAATTCGTCGCTCGGCAACCGCCTTGAACATGCCCTTGGGAAAACTCTTATTCAACTCCTGATAGGCCGCAATGGCCTCGTCGAGTTGCGCCTTGTTCTCGATCAAAGACTCAATCGCCCTCGCCTTGCCAAGCATCGCCTGTTCCTTGGCCGCTGGGATGGTCAGGGTTTCTAGTGACTTGGCATAGAGATCTCGGGCATCCGTCAGGTATTTGATGCCTACCTTCTTCTCCGTCAGAATCTTGTTCGTGCCAATCATGAGGGCCGTATCGCCGGCAAACACATCGGCCCATTCGGCAGCAGATGTGCGAGGATAGGTCTGGGCGGTGCGCTGCATGAGGCTAATCGTCTGTTCGTTCGCAAAATCTGGACGGAACACCGGAACTCCCAACGAATTCCACGCCTCGCCCGCCTGGGCAGTGCTGTAGCTGTTCCAGAACGACCTAGCAATGAGCAAAACGATCACAAGCACGCTCACGCCTAAGATTGCGTTCTTGTACGGTGCAATGCGCTCGTAACTCTTGAGAATCGACTCCAACAGATCGTTATGCTGTAGTTCGTGCCGACGTACGCTCTTCATAATCTTTCACTCGTGATCCAAAGGATGGTGCTCAGGCCGTTATCCGGGGAACCTACAATACGATAACCGTCGCCCCGCTGTTTCGATAGGCTCCATCCTATGAGTATATCGCCTCCGAGGGAGGGGCGTCAAGACAGAGAAGAACTGCAAAGTCGTTCAGAGAACGGAATTTATTCAACCAAGTTCGGCGTGGGGCTCCTGACCCCGCCGAAACGTCGGACCGAAGGTCTCCCGGTGAATGGGAGACCTTCGGTCGGCGATGTGGCTCGGTCGGAGACCGGCCACGACAGTGTTCCGTTTTTCCCCATGGCCACCCGCACCCCCTTTCACCGAACCAAGTCCTACCTTACCATCCATGTCATGGACCTTAACCCACCGCAAAAAGAAGCCGTTAAGACACTTTCTGGGCCGCTGCTGGTCCTGGCGGGGGCTGGCACAGGCAAAACTCGGGTGGTCATCTACCGCATCGCCGAGCTGATTCGCTATCGGATTGCACCCGATCGCATCCTCGCAGTCACCTTTACCAACAAGGCGGCCGGAGAAATGAAGGAGCGGTCTGCTGCCCTTTTGGGAAAGAAATTACCTAAACAGCCAGAAATATCCACATTCCACTCGCTCTGTGTCCGAATCTTACGCCGGCACATCACGCACCTCGGCTACCCGGCGGCCTACGGCATCTGCGACCGAGGCGACCAAGAGAGTATTGCCCGAACGGTCTTGCGCGAGATTAAAGTGGCCGAGGCCCAGCTCAAGCCGAGCGATTTGCTTTATTTGATCGGCCGCTGGAAAAATAGTTCGATTCGGCCTGACGAAGCGGTTTCGGTCGCCCAGTCCGATAAGGAACATCTGGCCGCGTCTGCTTACCGCCGCTATCAGAATGCCTTGAAGGCAGCCGGCACCGTCGATTTCGACGACTTGCTGCTTCTAACCGAAGAACTTTTTTCCGGTTTTCCCAAAATCCAAAAGGAAGAGGCCGATCGCTTCGATCATCTTCTGGTTGACGAATATCAGGACACCAACGGCAGCCAGTATCGCATCGTTAAATCGCTCGCTTCCAAACATCGTAACCTGTGTGTCGTCGGCGACGACGACCAATCGATCTATGGCTGGCGGGGTGCCGAAGTCACGCATATTTTGAACTTTCAACGTGACTGGCCTGGCGCCAAAGTTGTTTGCCTGGAAGACAACTATCGTTCGACCCGCGAGATTATCGCCTGGGCCAATCAGCTTATCGTCTTTAATCGCAAGCGGCACGCCAAAGTCTTGCGGGCGAATGTTGACGGCGAGAAGCCGCAGATCCGTCAGTTTGAGGACGAAGCGGTTGAGGCCCGCAACGTCGTTGGCGACATCGTCTCTCGGGTGGCCCAGCTCAAGCGAAAGTACAATGACTTTGCTATCCTCTGCCGCACGAACGAGCAACCTCGAGCGTTCGAGTTGGAACTTCGGCGGGCCAAGGTTCCCTATGTACTCGTCGGCGGTATGTCGTTCTACGATCGCAAGGAAGTTCGCGACCTGTTGGCTTACCTGAAGACGCTCGCCAATCCGCGCGACGAAGTCTCGACCCTGCGGATCATCAACAATCCGCCTCGCGGTATCGGCCAAAGCACGGTGAAAAACCTGCTGGAAAAAGCGACCGGACAGGGCAAGCCGCTGTGGGATGTCTTGGGAGAGTCGGGCTTGGAGGCCGTGACGAAGTTTCGTGATTTGATCGGTCGCTATCGTCGCCGCTGCCACCAAAATCCTTTGGTCGAGGTCGTCCGCGATTTGATCCATGATATCGGCTATCGTCGGGAAATCGAGCGGCTCTATCTGGAAGTCCAGGACCAGGAGTCCCGCTGGCAGGCAGTTGAGGAACTCGTGAATGCCTTGGGCAGCTATGTGCAGCGAGCCAAGGAGCCGACGATATCCGGCTTCTTGCAAGACATTGCGCTGACCACCAGCGACCAGGATCGCGACAAGGAATCGAAGCTGGAACGTGACGCGGTGGTGCTGATGACACTGCACGCCGCCAAGGGCTTGGAGTTTTCCGAGGTCTACATGGTTGGGATGGAGGAAGGCACCTTGCCCCACGCCCGCTCCGTTGCCGGCGATGAGGCGGCCATTGATGAAGAGCGGCGACTCTGTTACGTCGGTGTAACCCGTGCTCGACGGCGATTGACATTGACGCTGGCCCTGAGTCGGCACAAATGGGGCAAGCCGCGGCCGACGGTCCCCAGCCGGTTCCTTTACGAAATCACCGGACAGACCAAAAATCCAAACTATCTCGCCGCCAAGCAGCAGCGTCGGCCGAATAAATTTGCAAAGGTGCCGCCTGGAAAGAAGTCGCTCCCGGTGAAAAGGCCGGTGAAAAAGCCGCCGGGACCAATCGGAAAGCGGCCTTACGGCCCGCCGTGAAAGTGCGGTGAAGTTACCACAGTCGTTTGCCGATGGTCGCCAACGTCCGGTTGCAGACCTCCTGATCTTTCTCCCACATGGTCGCCTCGAACTCCGAGCCTAAATGGGAATCGATCTGACAATCGCTGATGCAACCCAGGAGCCTGGCTACGGTTGCCCCATAGAAGCCTTCCGCGGCACCTCGCGTAGGGAAGATGAAAAATTCTCGTTCCGCGCTTCCGCCGCGCTCGGTTTGTAGTTCGCTCAAGACATGCTTGCCGCTGAACCAGTCCAGCCAGAACCAGAGGGACTGGCCACCGACAAACTTCATGTTCTGGGGGTGCAGGCAGGCAACGTACCACGTCTCCGATTTCGCGATTCCTGGCTTCGCAACGGCAATTCTCGCATGAGTCCACGGGCTACCCCAATGATCCCGCATCAACCTGTATTCTGGATCGATCGAGTTCCTGCCATTGCGCAAGGCGTGGCAAGCCGTGTCCAGCGTCATCGCCACCAGCGACAACTCACCCGCATGGGTGGGATTTATGGCGACGAGTTTTAGCGTCTGGGAGCAGGTGACTTCCAGCCGATCTCGCACTCGACCAAAACCCAAGTCTTGGAGTTCCCAGATTCCCGTTGCATCCGTCTGGCAATAGCCTGCCGCAGCATCGTAGCTGGAGAAACCTGGTAAGATGGCGCATTCGGTGGATGCGTCGAATGTTTTCCACCCTTGAGGATTACTAAGCAGAAACCGGGGAATTTGTGTTCTCATTGGTCATCACCATACTTTCGTTCCAGGTAGCAGCAGACGTTCTGTTCCAGCGAGTTGGCATTGAGCTTCAAAACGGGCTGTCCGCTTGGCAAACCGGCAATGTCGATCACGCGAATGACACTGGACCATTCGATCATGTCGGGGGCAATATCCACCAACTGGTTCGGCGACTTCTCGAAAAACTCGCGATTCCAATTGTTCCCTTTACGGCCCGGGAACAGAGCCAAGTAGAGGATGTCCATTTCCACCAGTTCGTTGAAGAAATGCGTGCCTAGCGATACGTCAGGAACGAGGTCGTCTCGCATGGCCACAATCTCGCAGAGGACTGCAACATTGTTGATCTCAGCGAACGATACGGGTACGCCCAACGATGGCGTGCTGGTTCCCCACCGGCCCGGGCCGACGAGCATGGTGCTCTTCGGCCGTGAGGGTTCTTCGGCATGCATCAGCCGACCGATCATTCGGGCGACCGAGTAGCGCTCGCCAAGCGGGAGTTGCGAGTACACGGAAGGCACCACGTAGATTAGCCGGTCAATAATGTTCAGCCGACTGCGCCCGATCACTGCCCCGTGGGACTGGAGGATCATGTCCTTTTCATCGATCGACTCGGGGATTTCGATGGCCTTGCCGCCGCCGGTCACCTGCAGCGGTCGGCACTGCACGAGGTTGATCTTGTAGCGGTCCTTGGTGAAGAAGTTGGCGGTGAACTCGATGTCCACCGGGTAATCGTAAGCGTCTTGAAGGATGCGGAGCATCTGCCGCATGTCGTCGACGAACGACGTTTCCGACAGGAGGCGGTTGAAGGTGAGTACCCAGGGGAACACTTCCTTCAAGCCGCGCTGCTCCGCGTACTCGGCTAGGGCACGGTCCTCGGAGGCGAACATGTCAACCGGCAACTGCGGGCTTTGCCGAGCCACGTCAACGAAGTGCTGGGAGACCAATTGGTTCGCCTCCAAGTCGATGACGTCAACTCGCCGCTGTGAGTATTGGCGTACTTCGTTGGAATCCGATTCGGGGCGGCGATCCGGGGCATTCAGGGCGACAACGCGCGTGTAGTCGTCGTCGGAGCGGTCAACCGCTCGCGTGCCCAAGCCGAACACCAACCGAAGCATCCCTGCGTCGGGGTCGATGTACGGGCACCAGGCATAGGGATTGAAGGAGAGCCCCACGCCGGCGATTTGCGGATAGAAGAGCGTTCCATAGCGTGTGCCCGAAACCCGCTGTACCAGGAGCGACATCTGCTCGTCGCGGTCGAGGATATTACGCTGGGCGCGGTAGCGCAGGGCCTTCTCGCTCATGGTGCTGGCATAAATCGTGCGCACGGCCGACATGAAGTCCTGGAGCCGTTTAAGATGCGGACCCTGGTTGGCACAAAATACGCTATCATACTTTCCGGCGAAGGCGTTGCCGAAGTTGTCTTCCAAGAGGCTGGACGACCGGACGATGATCGGCGATTGCCCGAAGTAATCGAGCATGTCCGTGAATTCCTTCTGGATCGAATCGGGAAACGTACCCGTAAGGATTCGTCGGCGGGCCTCTTCTGCGCCGTCAAGGAAGGTGGCCGGGTTGTGCTGCTTTTGCCGTAGCCACCAGCAGCCGTTCTGCACGAGAAATGTGTAGAAAACGTCTGAGCCGATGAAAAACGAGTCGTGGGCCTCCAACCGCTGGTTCCAGCGGGGATCGACCTTGCGCAAGATAGCCCTGGCCAGAAGCATGCCAACCGATTTTCCACCAATCAGCCCAGTGCCGATCATCCGTTTCCAGACGCCGAGGATGTCGGCTAGGGTCAAGTACTTTTCCGTGAGCCTCAATACTCGATCGTCGCGAGAGATGGCCGTGCGCAACAAGCCGGGCACGAGGCGATCCGCCGCCTCGGGTGGCTGCTGGCCCTGTTGCACTGACTCCCATACTGCGTCGGCCTCCATGAACTTCCGATTCCACACTCCCAGGCGAGACCGCACCGAGTCCATTCCAGCCCAGGGAATCGAGGTCTGGATCTCGGCGATGGTCGAACTTTCCGTGACGGGCAGAAACTTCTCGCCCTCCCATGCATGCAGCATATACATCGTAGGCGAATAGCGATACTGCACCTTGATTGGATGGATGTATAAGTCGTCTTTGTGCCGATACAGTTCCAGGAAGATTTGCGTGGTTTCGCTGATCGGGTGCGTGGCATGTACGGAATGGCTGCCCCGATAAATCGCAAAATATGCCAGCGATTCCAGATCGAGAATGTAGGGGCATGTGAGCATGAAGAAATTGCCCAACATCCGGTCACTGCACCATTCGACCGCCAGGGACGAGAGACAGTCAAACACCAAGTAGGCCCCCCGCCCCGCGAGGCCGATCACCCGATGGATCTCGGTGATGAACTGCTCGAAGCCTTCGTTGACCTGGAGTTGATGAATCTCGGCCCCGCTTTCCTCGGAGACCAAGGGCTGGTGGTCCGCAAAGCGAAAGTAGACCAACCGCTTCCCCTGCGACCGCGCGTACTCGCAAAACGCCTTTACGAACGGGGCGTAATCGCGCATCGAATCGACTTCCCAGACAATGTTGTCGCCGGGAATCAACCCCTTGAACACTTGATCGAGTCCGGGGAGCCCGGTGCTAAGGTGCGAATCAAGCATTGTTGCAGCCCCTTTGGAGATGGGGACCTACCCTTAATAGTGACTGTTTTTCGTGGCCAGCGGCCTGTTGGCGAGGATGGTTTTCATGGTCCAGAAGAAATGGGTGCATGAGGGCACCGTCAGAAGCCCGGGTTATTTGGCTGACCGTTTGAGCGAAACAAACAGCACTCCTCGCGCAGGGCGCGAGGAGTGCTATGCACGCCCGAAGGCCTGATCAGACCACGCCTTGGGCAAGCATGGCGTCGGCCACTTTTACGAAGCCGGCAATGTTAGCACCGCGGACGTAATTGACAAACGGGCCGTTTTGACCGTACTTCACGCAGTTGGTATGGATCGACTTCATGATCTCGTGCAAGCGAAGGTCCACTTCTTCACGCGGCCAGCGCATCACGCCGGCGTTTTGCGTCATTTCCAGGCCGGAGGTAGCCACGCCGCCAGCATTGGCAGCCTTGCCCGGACCGTAAAGAATCTTGGCTTCGAGGAACACATCGACGCCCTCGGGCACGGTTGGCATGTTCGCGCCTTCGGCCACGCAGATACAACCGTTGCGCACCAGTGTCCGGCTGTCATTCCCGTCGATTTCGTTCTGGGTGGCACTGGGGAATGCCAGGTCGCATTTGACCGACCAGGGTTTCTGGTTGGCAAGGTACTTCGCGCCCTTGAACTTGTCGCAATACTCGCTAATACGACCGCGACGGACGTTCTTGAGGTCCATGACCCAAGCCAATTTTTCCTCGTTGATGCCGTCGAGGTCGATGATCGTTCCTCCCGAGTCCGAGAGAGTGATGGCCTTCGCACCATATTGATTGAGCTTCTCGACCGTGTACTGAGCCACGTTGCCAGAGCCGGAGACGACCGCCACTTTACCTTTGACGCTGTCACCAATTCGGTTGAGCATTTCTTCGGCGAAGTAGACCGTGCCGTAACCGGTAGCTTCGGGACGAATGAGCGAGCCGCCGTATTCTAGCCCTTTGCCGGTCAACACGCCACAGAAACGATTAACGATCTTCTTGTACTGACCGAAGAGGAAGCCGATCTCGCGGCCGCCCACGCCGATGTCGCCTGCGGGCACATCGGTATCAGGCCCAATATGCCGATACAATTCCGTCATGAACGACTGGCAGAAACGCATCACTTCGTTGTCGGTCTTGCCCTTGGGATCGAAGTCGGTGCCACCCTTGGCACCACCCATCGAGAGCGTGGTGAGACTGTTCTTGAAGACCTGCTCGAAGGCGAGGAATTTGAGTACACCCAGCGTGACCGTCGGATGGAACCGCAGCCCACCTTTGTACGGGCCAATCGCGCTGTTCATCTGAATGCGGTAGCCGCGGTTGACCTGCACTTCGCCGCGATCATCGACCCAGGAAACGCGGAACATGAGCACTCGTTCAGGTTCGACGATCCGCTGGAGGATCTTGGCTTTGCGGTAAGCCGATGTGGCCTCAACCACCGGCATCACCGACTCGACTACCTCGCGCACCGCTTGGTGAAACTCAGGTTGGTTTGGGTTCTGGACAATAAGCTGTGCCATGAACTCATCGATCTTGGATGTTGCTTCGGCCGGGACATCGCGCTCCGAAATTTTGGTACTCATCACTTCTTTCTCCTTGTCGTAGTGGCGGGAAACACCGGCGACTCCAAGTGCTGCGGCAAGGTTGCGTGGCCCTCTTCTTTCATCGAAGGCGCGTGGCCGTTGGGCGAACTGGCAGGCCCTAACGGTAGCCTCTGGTCGAAAAACTCACAATCGACCACCCATGTACCAGGCTGCCGAAACCTGCAACTTCTTCCCCTCTTGCACAATGCACAAAAACCTACCGTCACGAAGCTCTCCACAAGCTGGGTTTAGATAACCAAATCGTGTGTCATGGCCACCTTCGCGGCAGAAAAATCGGTTGCTTGCTGCCAGTAAGTACGGCCAAAACAGCTCAGTTGCGGCATGGTGCTGCCGATGCAACAAAGGTCTAATTATAGCGAAATGGATTATCTATGCAATAGACCAGTAAAAAAAGGATTATTTGCTGCTGTTGGAATGCACTGCTCGTGATGAATCGGCAATTTTGCCAAATGTATGCCCGCTACTCTGGTAAGATTCTGGCTAATGCGGTAAAATTGCCGAATAGTGCGACACAGATGCGCAGGACGCGCTGACCGCAATTTGAAATCAACCTGTCGGAGGGAATGATGGACAAAAAGCAACGCAATCGTATTGCAATTCTGGGCGCGCTTCACAAAATCGGCTCCCCCGCAAATTCAGTAGGCCTAGCGAAGTTTCTCGGTGCCGCAGGACACAATCTCAGCGAACGTACCGTGCGATTGTACTTAAGTGAACTCGATTGCGAAGGACTGACCAAGCAACACGGAAAAAAACGGATAATTACGGAAAAAGGTGCGGCCGAATTGCACGCCACCCACACATTCCAGCGGGTTGGCTGCCTTTCCGCCAAGATCGATCAGATGGCCTACAGTATGACCTTTGACCTCGTCACGCGCACGGGACTGGTCGTGGTCAATCTGTCCGTGGTTGATCCGCGGCAACTTGCTGCCTGCCTGGATACGGTTTGCAAGGTCTTTGCCCGTGGATACGCGATGGGCAGTCTTCTTGCATTACTTGCTCCCGGGGAATCTTTGGGCAATTGGACCGTGCCGTCCGACAAGGTCGGGTTCTGTACGGTTTGTTCGATCACTCTGAATGGAGTGCTCATGAAACATGGTGTTCCGACAACATCGCGTTTCGGCGGGCTTCTGGAATTGCGCGACGGTCTGCCTACTCGGTTCGTTGAAATGATCCACTATGACGGCACAAGCATTGATCCTTTGGAGATATTTATTCGTAGCGGAATGACGGACTATTGCGGCGCGGTCCGAGACGGAAATGGCCTGATCGGAGCCGGTTTTCGCGAAATGCCCGCAAACAGCCGCGATTTGGCCGTACAATTGGCCGATCGCGTGTCAGCCATCGGATTGGGTGGCTTCATGGAAATCGGATGGCCCGATCAACCGGTTCTCGAAGTGCCCGTGACCCCCGGCCGCATTGGAGTCGTCATGATCGGCGGTTTGAACCCGATCGCGGTCCTGGAAGAGCGCGGGCACCGCGTACACTCCCGAGCACTGGCCGGCCTGTTGGAGTATAATCGCCTGATCCACTTCGATGAATTTCCCAAAACCCTCGCACAGTATCTATAGCAACGGCCGTATTGCCTGAATGCGGCCGACTGAATAAATTCCGTTCCACGATTCCGCTCAAGGAGCGTCCATGCTTGCATTTTCCGATCGACTAGAAGCGGCCGTTGTCCGTTGCCGAAACCCAGTACTCGTGGGACTCGATCCCCGTGCCGATATGCTTCCCTCGGGCATGCTCGCCGCTTGTGACACGGCGCAGCCGGAGAAAATCGCCACGGCCTATGAGCAGTTCTGCCGTGAAATCATCGACGTCGTCGCGCACCGAGTGCCCGCCGTAAAGCCACAGGCGGCCTTCTTCGAGGAACTGGGGCCGGCTGGAATGGTGGCACTGGCGAGCACCATTCGCTACGCGCAAGAACAAGGGCTGATGGTGATCCTTGACGGCAAACGTAATGACATTGGCTCGACCGCTTTGGCCTACGCCCGCGGCTTCCTGGGACGCGAAAGTCCCTGGGGTGCCGATGCGCTTACGGTTAGTCCCTATTTGGGCGACGACAGCCTCCAGCCGTTTGTCGAGGTGGCGGCGAAGCAGATGGCCGGATTGTTTGTCTTGGTAAAAACATCCAACCCTGGCGGGCGGATGATCCAGGATCTGGTGGCCGACGGCAAGCCAATCTATCGGCACGTGGCCGAACTCGTTGAGCGCATGGCCGTGATGACCGAGGGCGACAACCAATACGGGGCGGTGGGAGCCGTCGTAGGCGCGACCTATCCCCAGCAACTAGCTGAGCTGCGGGCGGTCATGCCGCATACGTGGTTCCTCGTACCGGGTTTCGGCAGCCAAGGCGGGACGGCAGCCGATGTGGCGGCGGCCTTTGATCCGCAAGGTAGGGGGGCGATCGTCAATAATTCTCGCGGAATCATCTTCGCCCACTCACTCCAGCCGTACAAGGACCGATTCGGTGCGGCGCGATGGCAAGAAGCCGTGGAGGCTGCGACGAATGACATGATCGAGCAGCTCCGGACGGAAACGCCCGCGGGGAAGTTGGTCTGAAGATCGGATCGGGAATCTTCGACAGAAAAATGCGGGGACAGAAAAATAGAAAATAGGTAGTGAAAAAGGAATCCGTAGGGTTCCATTCCTACTTCTCTCCCATTTTTCTGCTCCCCTATTTTTCTGTCGAAAATCTCGATTCTATTTTTCATCCTCGGCGAGCAGCCAGGGCTGAAGGGTCGGCGTAAATTCGCAAAGTTCTTCTGGGCGAAAGAAAATTTGCATTTCTCGCTGGGCGGCCTCGGGGCCGTCGGAGGCGTGGACGAGATTCATCTGCTGGCTCATGCCGTGATCGCCGCGGATCGTGCCGTGAGCGGCGTTGCGGCCGTTGGTGGCGCCGACCATCTCGCGGACCACTCGGATTGCCTCCGGGCCTTCGACGATCAGGGCGACGATGGGGCATGCCGTGATGAAGGCTTCCAGACTGGGATACCAGCCCTTGGCGACATGTTCGGCATAGTGGCGTTTGGCCAGTTCGGGCGTCACTCGCATCATTTTCATGGCGATGAGGTTCAGCCCTTTTTCTTCAAAGCGAGCGATGACCCGACCGGCCAGTCGGCGTTGCACACAGTCGGGTTTCAGTAGGATGAGCGTTCGTTCCATGATGATCGTTCCTCGACGGATGACGGAATGTTTTAAGTTTGAGCCGGAATTTTACTGCATGCAACCATGCTAGGCAAGCCAACGCCCTTACGGAATCTTTAATCGTCGTCCGGCGAGCAATTGATCTTTGGGATAAAGCGTGCCGCGCCAGAGGATTCCGCCGCGACGATATCCGAGCCAACCGCTCCGCAGCATGATGACGGCCGAAACGATAGCCGCAATCGGAAAAAACATCGTGGGCAACAGACGGCTTTTCGACCAACGGGCCAAAATCACGGAACTGCCGACCGCGGCAGCAAGCATGGCCACGCCCGACCAGAGCAGTCCGGGAATCGGCCCGACCGATTGGAATCCTATCCCACACGCGGCCAGTGCCACCAGCGGTGCCCACTCCATGGCCACGAGTACGATGCTGAGCATCAGCATGCGAACTAGGCTGCAACGGGCGGCCGAGGCGTAGGCTTTCTCCGCGCCGTGGGCCATGTCGCGCAAAGTTTGATACCAATGCAGCCCGAGCAAACTGCGGGCGTTGACCAAGCACGAACAGGCCCCGGATTGCTTGAGCATCATGCCCAAGCCCAAATCGTCGCCCACTTCCATTCGCAACCATGAGAATCCTGCGGTGTTCTGAAGTGCTTCGCGACGAACCAGATTGAAGGCCCCGATGCCAATGAAGGCGTCGGACTGCGGATCGCCGATGGCCCAAAGTCGCATGGCGACCGCGAACGTGCGGAAAAACAGGGCCACGTTGGCATCGACCAGCAGGGAACTTGGCCAGAGATCGGGCACGGCGGCCAAATGGTCGATCGAGTGATGCGCAGCGTAGGCAATCGCGCGACGGAGCATGCCCGGAGCCATGTGGACATCGGCATCGGTGAACAGCAGCCACGAACCGTTGGCCTTCGCCGTGCCCAGGGCCAGGGCATGAACCTTGCCCAGCCAGCCTTCAGGGAGTCGTTCGACATGAATCGCAAGGATTCGCCGATCGGCTTGGGCCATGCGGTCAACGATGGCCGCCGTGCCGTCGGTGGAACGATCGTCGATAAGGATGATTTCCAACTCGGGGTAGTCTTGCTCAAGGACCGAGAACAAGGCCGCTTCGAGCGTGGCGGCCTCATTACAAGCCGGAATGACGATCGAGAGCTTGGGCCAAGCTAGCGGCGAAGGCGCGTCGGACCGCGCAAGCAACGGCACGCTACGAACAACGCGCACCGTACCGACGAACATCCATAGCCAATAGACGCAACCGATGAATACGTAAGCGATGAGAATGCCGTAGAGAGTCATCGTTGTCAGAGGTTATCCGAAAAGGTCGGAACTGGTCCCCCTCCGGCGGTTTGTCGATTTAGTCGAAAAATCTTGTTGTGGCCGGTCTCTGACCGAGCCACGCCGCCGACCGAAGGTCTCCCGTTCACCAGGAGACCTTTGGTCGGACGTTTCGGCGGGGTCAGGAGACCCGCGCCGAACCTGTTGGCGGGGTCAGGAGACCCGCGCCGAACTTGGACTTTGAAGCTGTTTCAAAACTATTGAGGTTGCTTTATTTCCGTGGTTATGGGGGAGGCGACAGAAATTCGCTTAGGATGCGTTTCTGTGCTTCGACTTTCGTCGCAAGGTCTTGATCGCCTGGATTTAAGGCAGCAAGATATTCTGCCCACCTAATTGCCGAATTAGCGTCATCGGCGGACAGCTTGTCCCTTAAAAGCCTGCCACTCTTGATACCACTGAGCTTATCCGCGAACATGAGTCCAACTTCGTGATAATACGACTCGTATTGCTTCCGTGGCCGGTGCTTCCACAAGCGATCGACTTCTCTCAGGTGGCGAATGGCCTTCGCGTAGAAATCACGTTCCGCCACTCCTGGCCCTCGGCTTGGATCCCAGAAGCTGATCCGGTAGGCGATTACCGCCGAATATGCGGCAGAAAGGTGAGCGGCCACCAGGTCTTCTCGCATCCTCACGCAGTCCACTTCCTTTTCAAAGGAATCGAGTGCTGCTTTGTAGGACTCGATGGACAATTGCGTATTCTTATCCTTGTAAGCCTTGGCCCCTTGTTGCTGCGACAACAGGCTTCGCTCGCGCAAGAGGGGCGCATGGCCGGGAGTGAAATTGGGCGAGCGCGACGAGAGTTCATCGTCCAGATCCTTTTGGGCGTCTTCGAGCTTTCCCTCGATTCGCTTCATCTCGGCCTTGAGCCAAACACCCTGCTTGCGGGAATCGAACCCATCGTCCACCAGGCTCGCCTTGCAAGCGTCAATCTGCCGAACGAGTGCCTTGGCACTTTCTAAAACTTTGTCGGCTTTGCCGGCCTCTTCGGGTTTCCGGTATCCCCCCCATCGACTCAAGTAGCAGCGTGCGTGCAAGTAGCGATAGAATGATTTGGCCGCTTCATCCTCACCGGCACAATTCACGAGATGACCAAAATGCAAGTCAGCCAGATCATAGTTGGATTTGCTGTTGAGCAAGTCAGCCAGGTAGTACTCGGCCTGGGCAGCATCGCCCAAGTCGAACGGATCCGCGCCTGACAACACGGTTTCTGCCATATCCCTTGCTTTCTGGTCGCTGTCAATGCCCAGGGCCCGCATCGCGTCGCTATTGAAGTCCTTGGCCTCAAAGCCGCTTTGCATGCCAATCCGATAATAGCAGCGTCCAATACTCACTTCGGCTCGCCCGCCAAGCCCTTCTTTTTCTCGCGCATCCTGGAAAGCCTTGATCGCCAGGGCGTAGTTCTCCGGGGCGTTTTCGTCACCGATCCAAGCAAGATCTTCATGGGCGTTGCCAAGGGCCAGATCCGGCTCTTCGGCGCGCCGGCGGTCGGCGGTGGCGGGCTGCTGAAGCTTCTTCATTTCTTTTGCGGCTTCTTGGGCGTCGGCAATTGCTTGATGCAAGTCGTCGCGTTGCTTCTGGAAGGTTAAGTCCCGCACGCAATTGGCACGATCGACCAAGGCTGCGCTGCGGACCAGGAGAATGTCGATCTTGGACCCGATGTCTTCAGGCTTTAAAACTTTGCGCGCGGCGGCGCAATTTTGGATCGATTCCGTAACCTCCGCCAGTTTGATTGTGTCGGAGGCAGCGATCCGTGTTTTCATCAGGTGCGCTTTGGCGCGAACGACATAGTGGGCGACGGTGAGGCTCGGATCGTACTGGATTGCTTCCTGGGCATCGCGGATCGCACCCTCCAAGTTGCGATTGGAACTGATCGTGCGCAGGCTTGCCCGCTTAAGCAGCAGCCTCGCAAGCGTCTTTGTGACGGGTTCTTGGCGGGCTGCCTCAATGGCGGAATCGAGGATCGCGGCGCGACGGAGGGAGCGTTTTTTGGGGTCCGCAAAGTCTTGGGACTTGTCCTGCCACGGGATTTTGGAAAAGACGTCGGTAAAGTCGTAAACCGCTTCGTAAAGGTCGGCCCGCTGGGCCTGGAGAGATTGGTTGCCTTTTTCCTCCACCCCGATCTTGTCGGCAAGGTTCACGGCCGGATCGAGAATTTTTCCGGCAATCCGCTTCGCTTCCGCTTCCGAGATGACACCCACCCGCAACTGCGGAAACAGGCGCAGGAATGTGGCTGCGTGACGCAAAACAGTCGTTTTCTCGGCTGGACTGGCCTGGTTCAGCGAAATGCCCGCAAGACGCCGATTCAAATAGGTGGAGAGCAAGGGAATGGATTCGCGAGCCAGTTTTTGTTCGGCAGGCAGATCACTCTTGAAATCGATGGCTGCAAGAAGCTTTTCAGCCGGCTGGAAATCACAGGGCGATTGGTAGAGTCCGGCAAATGCCCAAGCGGTTTGCAAGTCCTCGGTAAATTTCGAGCCGTTGGCATTTAACTGTTTCAGCAAGGCATGGATCTGCGCTGCATTGCTCGTTGGAAAATCCACGCGCCAGATATCCCCATCGACACTGGCCCTGGTCGGCTTGCAAAGTTCTCGCACGGCATCAGCCGCCCACTGTCGCGCATGTTGCATCCGCTCGGGAGTAAGGCTTTGTGCATTCGTCGGTGCAAGAACATCCCCTAGGTCATTGAGGAAGGCAATCCATTCGTTGGGCAATAACTTCTGGGTCTTTTTGTGATTTTCGTGGAATGCAAGGCAGCGCACGTAAGACACATAGGCACCGGACTTGGCAGGCAGGGCCATGCCGTCGCGCAGGACATTGGCCAGTTCCTCTTCGCCGGCGGGAATCGCAATACCATACTCGATATTCCAGGCAGTACATTCTGCGAGGTTTTCACCCACCATGCGACTTTTGATTTCCTTCCAAATCCCGTCCAGCTTTTCAAACTGCTCCCGGACTTCTCTTGAACTTGCGCCGCTGGGTGCTTCCTCTTGCAGCACGAGATGAATTCGCTTTTGGAAGAGAGCTTCCAGGACGGGTATGATTTCTTTCTCCTTGATTCCGAACGAGCCTAAGATGTTCCGGAGCAGGATTAGGGATCCATCAAGAATCGCCTTGTCTTTGCATTGGGCGATGACCGCTACTTCCTTGCAGATGAACGGCACTTGGTTGGCCTGAAGGGTTTTGGGATCCCATGGTTTATCCAGAACCTTTTTCAGCGCATCCCGGAGTTTGGGCAGGTGCGAATCAACCGGCTTGGACGTCGCGAAAACAACCATGCTGTTCCAGAAATCGACCTTGTGGTTCCAGAGATCGCGCTCGCTTTCAGGCGAACCGAGAACCAGTTTCTCAGCCTCCGACAGTTTTTGCTTGGCCCTTTCCAGATCGCCTCTGCCGAACGCAGCAATGGCGTCGGTCAGCCGCCCCTGGGGAGTTTCCGTTGGATCCGGCAGAGGAGGCGGAGGGGTTCCAGGAGGTTCCATCTTTGTTTTGCGGGCGATCTCGTCCTCGATTTGCTGCTGCCGACGTTGCTGGACACTCGTTTTGCTTTCTTCATACAGCTTCTTCTCCCACGAGAACAAGAGTTTTGTTTCCTGCTGGCTTCGGTCGATTCCCAACGACGCCAACTTTTGGTCAATCCGGCTTAACAGGGATTCCCCTTCCGTCAGCTTTATCGGGTCGCCGGGCGTCTCGCGGTCTTTGCAGATGAGCTGGAACTGAAGCAACAACAGGGACTGCTCGGGAGAATCGGTTTTTTCCAGCTTCTCCAACTCCTCCACCACGGTGTAGCTTTGATTGCGAATGCGGACTCTTGCCCGAATAATCCGTACTTCGGGCGAGCCGGAATGCTGGGGAGCGAACTCCAGGAATGCGTCAACATCTTCCGCAATCTTGTCGTCCGTGCGGAACGCCTCTTCGTTCGAGCAGCGCTGCTTCAAATCGGCATCCCATGCGTCCGCGAATTTTTGTGCATTCTGCTCCCTCTTCGGCCACGTCTTGTCGGGATCGGCCAGCAGTGCCTTCGCCAATCGGAATTTTTTTGCTTTCTTGTAATAATCAAAGGCCCTTTCGTAACGCTTGGCCCGCTGGGAAGCAAGATCAAAGTTCAGGCCGGCATAAACTTCCCGGTTGTTCTTGGCAATCTCCGCCACGCGTTTCAGGATTTTGTCAGCTATGTCGAAATCGCTGTCAGCAAGGGATTTCTCGTAGTATTGCGTCACTTCCGTGCCGAGTTTGCTGCGAGTCGCCATCCGCTTGTCGTCTGGAATGTGCTTAGCGTTGAGAACCGTGGCGATCTGCTCCGCGTCAAGCGATTTCGGCCGGATGCACTCCTCGGCAAGCTGCTCCCAAGCGTGAAGTCTTGTTCTATCGATCTGCGCCTTTGCGTCGCGATCCTTGTCCGAGATCGTTGGGGAGATGGAATCGAGAATGTCGATCGCCTTCTTGAAGTCGTGTTGCTGTCCCAGCAACTCGACACGAACACCCCATTGGTCCAGAACTATTTTGAAACGGTTGTCGGTATCTTCCTTTGCCTCGCGGCGCGATATCGTATACGCAAAGGCCCTTTCAAACTCATCGCTTTTGATCCATTCATCAATTTTCGTGAGAGGCACCGGTCGGAAGAGATACCAAACCATCGCTGTAGCGACAACGGCGATTATCAGGAACCCGACCAAGAGCTTTCGCCAGGCTTTACCTGAAATCTTGATCCGTGGTGGAAACCAGCGAGGCTTCGATTCACGCAACTCCTCGGCCTGGCGGATCGCCTCGACCATGTCGAGACAGGAGGCAAAACGGGCGGCCGGATCCGGATCGGTTGCCCGCCGAATCACGTCCACGACCAGCGGGTCCAATCCGGAAAAATCGAGCCGCCGCTCATACTTCACATAGAAGAGATCGGTCAGCTTTGTGTCGGGCGGAAAGGGTAAATTCCCCTTCCGCAGCTCCACGTAAGACATCGCCAAGCAGTATTGGTCGCTCGTCTTGCACGGCTTGTTGACGTGCAATTCGGGTGCCGCATAGGCTGGCGTGCAATTGCCACCCATGGCCGTCTTTTGCACGTCCTCAACCGCACGAACTAAACTGTAGTCGCAAACCTGTACACCGCCGCCGACGAGCAACAGGTTCTGCGGCTTGATATCGCCATGCACGATCGACACCGGCCCCTTGCCCAAATCGTGAATCGCCTCGTTCAGGTAATCGATGCCTCGTGCGGCATCCCCCATATACCCCAGCAACTCCTTGCAAGGAATGCCTTTCATGCCTTCGGCCTGGCACCTCTGAAGGCGGTCCCAAAGACTCATGTCGCCCAACTGCATGGCAATGACCAGACGCATTGCGGAATCGATCGCCCTGGGATCATAGACCGCCGTGGCCATGTCGGCCGGAGAAAGAACGGCAGTCGACGTGACGTCATCGACCACGCCTCCGTCGCGATTGATCGTCCAAATGCCAAAGATGTAGACAAGATTCGGCTGGCGGATGTCTCGAATGCGATCCAGCGCACCCCGTTCCAGCTTGCCGGCAAGCTCACTGAGGTCCAAAATCTTGATCGCCGCTTTCACGCGCCCCGGTCCGACGGCCTCCCAGACTTCACCAAAATTCCCGCCGCCGAGCATTTTCACGAGGCGATAGCCAGGAACAACTCGGTCTCCCGGTTGATAGCCGAACTTGCTGGAATTGCCCTCAGTCATGGTCGCATTTGCCTAGTGATTAGTATATCAACCATTTTACACTATGGCAACCATCGGGATAGCGGGGGCTTGGAGAACTACAGGGCAGGCGAGACGCCCGCACCACAAACTTGACGGCAGGCCGTAGGGTGCGTGGAGCGAACCGGCCGGGAAATGGTGGGTTGCGCACGAAGTCGAGACGCCGAAAGCACTTACCGCTGTTCCAGATCCGTTCGCGTAACGCACCATTCGATGCTTCACCCACCCTACGGCTTGGGCGATGCAAAGTTGGGCTTGACAGGGAAAATCGGGGATTGGCGAAAGTGAAAATCTGTTTCGCGAACAATGACACTGGGAATGTGGTGGTTTGTCCCGGAGCTGCGCAAGATAGGCAAGATTTGCGGTCTCTAGGGGAGTTGGTAAAGTTCGCAATTCAGCAATTACGATGGTTATACCGAGATGAATGTATGTAGTTGGTCTACCGCAATCAACCAACAAAGGGGATGTCCGATGTCAAAATACACGATGTCTTTCCGATTAAGCATCGCAGCACAACTTTTGGCATGGGGATTGTGTTTACCGGTGGCCTTGCAAGCTCAGCAAGCTGTGCCGGCCGCGGCAAGTGTCAATCCTGCAGCGACTCCCAGCAGTCACGACGCGGCGATTATCCGGCTCCGCGACGTTGCGTACGGCAAGGATGAAGACGGTAATTACCATGAGCAGTCGGTCCGCGTTCGTGAAGCGGCGAAAGAAGCACTCAAGCAAGTGGTGATACAGCAGATCCGCGAGGAGGAAGAGGCAAAGGTCAGTACCAACTCGCAGACTGCGACCGCCACCAGCGGAAGTAACTCGGTGACGGCCACAAACTTCAATCAGGCGGCCGCGGCACCGGCGGGCACGAATACCGGCGATGCGATCCCTGCAGCTCCGGAAACCCCTTCTCGCTCGCGTGGTTCGTCGGCGGCGAACGAAAATTGGTTCCTTCCCGAGCTTTTTAATGGGGCTGGCGGCAATAAGCTAATGAACTTTGAAACCGGTTTTAGCCCGATGCAAACTTTTGGCGTTAGTCCCAATCAGCCATTCTCGCCCGGACAAATTGGTCCAGGTGGCGGCGGGGGTACAGGCTCTGATCTTGCTCCGCAACTCGGCGGTGACATTGGTTCCATTAACCCGGCGGCCGTTCCGCCGGGTCCAGGTAGTTCGGTGAGTACCAATTCTGCCGATGCCGGTGCTCCCAGCAGCGTGGCCGGATTTCTCAGGGATTCCGATAGCGTTCAGGAAGTGAAAGTCCAGGAGCGATCGGGCGTTTCGTTGGATCCGCATATTCGCGCTTACAAGTGGGGCCAGATCTACGCAGACGTCGACGGTGCCTATTGGTCGCCTGCCAGGTTGGATATGGATACCATGCTCAGCAAGATCGACCCGGGCATGGTCAGCAGTGTCAATGTGTTGTCGGGACCCTATGGGGTTCGCTACGGACCTGGTTTTGCTTTCCTGGACGTCAATCGCATTCCCACACCCCGCTACGAATGTCCTGAAACGCATCTCGATTCAATGCTCAATGTTCGCAGTAACGGTGGCCAGGTTTACGGCCGGGAAACGGTCTATGGTGGCGGAGAGAGCTGGGGATACCGAGGTAGCTACGGTGAGAAGGAAGGCAGCGATTATCGGGCCGGTGACGGCAGTTTGATTCCCGCCAGCTATCACAGCCGCGATGCTTGGGGGGAATTCGGATATGACCTCGATCCCCATCAGCGCATCAACATTCTCTACCAGCGCATGGACCAGACGAATGTTGAGAATCCGGCCCAGTTTTTTGGCACGAGCTACCTTGGCAGCTATGGATTTCAGGCTGGCTATGTGAACGACGCCCCCACGGCTCCTTGGAGCAAACTGAACGCCGCGGCATGGTACAACTCCACGCGGTTCAACGGCGATACACGCCCGAGTTATAACCCAAATTTCCCCGTGATGCAGTTCGTCAATGCCGCGTTGGATGAAGAGCTTGGGGGAACGAACGCTCTGATCGGTCAAACCCAGGGGCACGCATATTCTTCGGGCGGGCGCATGGGGGTGACGTTTGGCGACCAAGGCTGCACGCAACTTCGTACCGGCGGCGACTTCCGCTACCTGGGGCAAGTGATTGGGGAAGAATATCAGATCCTGAGCCTGGACAGCGAAACTATCGACTTCAACACGAATATGCCCCACTCGCGAATGATTGATCCGGGCGTCTATGCGGAGCTTAGCCAGCCGGTGACCAAAAATTGGACGGTAAGCGTGGGCACTCGCGTGGATTATGTGCGCACCGAGGTCAACCCGAACGATTTGCGCCTCGACGGTTTATTACTCGGCGGAGGCACCCCGTCCAACTTATTGCAAAACGATATTTTGTATGCCTTCTACGCCATGAACAAGGTGAAACTGGGCGAGCACTGGGTATTGGACGCGGGGTTTGGCCAGGCCCAGCGTCCGCCCACGCTCATGGAGCGGTATTCCGACGGATTGTTCGTCAGCACCTTGCAAAGTGGCTTCACCCGCATGATCGGCGACCCCAATCTGCGACCGGAGCGCAACTGGCAGTTTGACGTGGGACTAAGCTCCAACTATGAAACCATGCACTCCAAAGCTCGGTTCTTCCAGTCCTGGATCCAAGATTACGTGACCTATGCCGGCTCGAGCGTGGAGACTCCTCTTTTCACCGATGCCCGCTTGCTCTACTTCACCAATACCAGTCTAGCGACCCTCACCGGCTTCGAGCTGGCGGCCGACTGCGATTGGAGCGCGAATTTCACGCCGTTCGCAAAAATGTCCTATGTCTACGGCTGGGACCAGGAGATCAATGCCCCGCTCACCGGCATCTCGCCGCTGGAAGGGACGATCGGACTTCGCATTCACGACGCCAACCATGGCCGCGTTTGGGGCATCGAACCCTCGCTGCGGTTGGTTGCCGATCAGAATCATGTAGGCGCGATTCGCTCACCTGACATAACCAACACAGTTATTGTCGAAGAGGTCACGCCAAGTTTTGTCGTCTGCAATCTTCGTGGCTACTACAACTATACGAAGAATCTTAGTATCGTCGGCGGCGTCGACAACGTGTTCAACAAGAACTACCAAGAGCACCTCGATCTGCGCTTGAACGGCCCACAAGGCACGCCCTATCAGGGGGTGGTGACTCGCGTGCTTGAAGCTGGAATTAGTCCGTACTTCGGAATCAATTGGACGTTCTAAGAGTTTCTGTTGCGGAAAAGCAGGGTGGGACAAGTGAAACGAGCCCCAACCTGAGGATTTTCCGGAAAAATGTCGATTTACTAGCCACGAAATATGACCGCTGAGAATATTCTTGTTGACAATCATTACTTGCCCAACGAGAATACTCTATAGTCGGATTTTCCCTACAAACGGTTTTTCCGTTAAATCCTGGACAACCGGCATTTATTCCAGGCTTTTGAGCAACATCAGCTCTAATTTCCCTCGTCAATACATAAATCTTCTGGGAACCACGCACCATGGGTAGAACTTTTTTGAATAACGTACGGCAGTTTGCGAAGAGTTGGATAGGCTCGTTAGACCGGAAGACAACCAAGCAACGCGATAAGAAGCAAACCGTGCGGACCCGTTGTCGGGCGATGCGAGTCGAAAGCCTGGAAAGCCGTCAGCTTCTGTCGGCGATCGGTATGAACATCACAAGTGGCGATCTGGTTCTTACCGGTGGTGCTGAGGATGATAATGTAACCGTTAGTTACAACCCAACAACAGCGCGGTACACGTTCAAAGATCCCGCTAATACTTTCTCCACAGCGGCGATCAGCGGTTCCACGGGAGACGGAACGAATACGGCCACGGTGCCGGCAGCGGCGGTCGTGGCCGGCAAGCAGATTATTTTGAATTTGGACTTGGGCACCGACACCGTCACGTTGGACTTGACGGTCGTAACTAACCCCGCCGCGTCGCGGTTTCAAAATGCCATTCTGGTGAATGGCGGCCTTGCCAGCGACACTCTTTTTGTCAACCTTCACTCGAACGCGTTATTGCCCCTTGGTGGTATTGATTTTGAGGCCAATCTTGCCGCTGTCGGCAGTAATACCATGCAGATAACCGGAGATGACCTAACGGCTTCCGGACAGTCGGTCACCTACAAGCCCGACGGCATAATCAACGGTTCCGGAAAGGTGTACGCAGGTAGTGACTCGACAAATTTCATTCAATTTGCCAGACTGGATCCAGTGAACTTTACCGGCCTGAATTCCGTGACGATTCAGCCTCAACTAGGCGATCAGGCGGTGGGTATTACCAATTCCATTGTTCCCTCGCCCTCTTTAGAAATCGCTCCGACGGGCGGGACGGGTGCCGCGTTTGAAAAGGCGTACGTTTGGAACAACACCAACGTGGTGATCGACACCACGCTGAATCCGGGCCTCGGTGCCGTGACAGTCAATTCGGCCAATAATGCCCACGCAAACGCGAATCTGTCGATCCTCACCGGCATTGCGGCCGATACGATTTCGATCGCGGGGCTTGTTGTTGTGACCGGCAATGTTACCTTGTCGGCCAATGGCGCGGTAACACAGTCCCAGGCGATTGCCGCCACGGGCCTCGAACTCAAGGGCAGCGGCAGCTACACACTGACCAACCCGGGCAACGCGGTAACAACGATTGCCGGCAACACGACGAACACGATTTCCTATGTGAACGCGAGTGCTTTGGCGATTGGGACGGTGAACACGGTCGGTTTGACGTCGACCAACACGGTGACCTTAACGGCCGGCGGTGCGATTTCGCAGACTAGCCCGATCAAGGGCACGACGCTGACGGTGAAGACAAAGAAGGATGGCGGTGCGGCAATCGCGCTGCTCGACAGTAGTAACGAGTTTGCCACGATCAACCTACAGGCTCGCAACACGGGAGACACGATCAATGACGCCGGGGCGATCAGCTACCGGGACGCGACGGGCGTGGATGTGCCGGGCGTGGCCACGACGAGCACGGTGAATCTGACGGCCGGCGGTGCGATTACGGACTCGGGTGCGATCACGGGCACGACGCTCACCACCAGTTCGGTCGGCGGGACGGTGCTGGACTTTGGGGACACAGTCACCGGCTTCAACGCCACGAACACGACCAGTGGGAACATCCAGTTGGTCAACACGGGTGCGTTGAGCGTGACGGGGATCAGTCAGGCGGGTGGCGGGAACGTGATCATTACGAACACGGGAACCGTGGGGATTAACGGTCTGGCAACGGTCACCGGCGGGAACCTGACCTTGACGGCCACTGGCGCGGTGAGCCAGGCGGCGGCGATTGCCGCCACGGGCCTCGAACTCAAGGGCAGCGGCAGCTACACACTGACC
>JBAWVO010000023.1:0-40449 GCA_037147235.1 Planctomycetota bacterium
GAATGAGGGGAAACCCAGGAGTCGGTCTAATCAACAAGGCCAGAAAAATCGCTGCTTAGCGGGGGCCATGCGAGCGTTCCGTAATCGGTCAGGGACGCATCGGTCGGCCGGGGTCGGAGAACATGCGCAAACGGGAATCGGGGTTCCCCAGGAACTTGGGAAGTTCTGTTCTCGCGTGGTGTTACCGAAACGTCACCGGATAGCGAATGACGGGTTTGCTGCGGCGTCATGTCGTTGGTGAAGCGAAGGGGTTACTTGAGGAACCGTATGGTCTAATGCGTCCACGTACGGATCTGTGGGAGCCCTGGGCGGGCAACCGCCCAGGGCCACCCGGCCAGCGACCTTTTCTTTTCCGTAAGGGCGGTCCCTACCGCGATAGTCTTAAGTCAGCTCGGGAGTCTTAACAAGATCAAAGACTCCCCTCTCCCTGTTTCAATCGTCCCACCCTTTTCCACAACAGAAACTACTTGTACAATTATGCGTTCCGCACCCAAACCCGGAAGAGCCAACTATAATGCGCAACACCCGTTCCACCGAGTTGATCTTTGAACTCTCCAAGCCCGGTTGCAGCGGTGCCAAGCTGCCGCAGTGCGATGTTCCGATGCGTCCGGTTTCGGAACTCCTGCCGGTCGAAGCACTCGCGACGAAGCCCCTGCCGCTGCCGGAGCTGTCCGAGCCGGATATCGTCCGCCACTTCGTCAATCTGTCGACGCTGAACATGTCGGTCGATACGCATTTCTACCCGTTAGGCTCGTGTACGATGAAGTACAATCCCAAGCGGAATGAACGGATCGCCGCCATGCCGGGCTTTGCCAATTTGCATCCGTACCAGAGCGACGACACGATCCAAGGGATGTTGGAACTGCTCTACCAGTCACAGCAGATGCTGGCCGAGATCGCCGGTCTGCCGGCCGTTTCGCTGCAACCGGCGGCTGGTGCCCAAGGCGAGCTGACGGCCCTCTTGGTGGCAGCAGCCTATTTTCGCGATCAGGGCATCACAAAATCGGTCGTGCTGATTCCCGATGGTGCCCACGGCACGAATCCGGCCAGTGCCGCGATGGCCGGATTCGACACCGTGCCCGTAAAGAGTACCGACGGCGGGCTGATCGATCTCGACGATCTTCGCGCCCGGCTCGACAATCGCGTGGCCGTGCTCATGATCACCAATCCAAACACGCTGGGGATCTTTGAAACGCATATCGAGGAAATTGCCAAGATGGTCCATGCCGTGGGGGGGTTGATCTACCTCGACGGGGCCAACATGAACGCCATCCTGGGCATTACGCGGCCGGGAGATTTCGGCGCCGACCTGATGCACTTCAACCCGCACAAGACTTTCAGCGGCCCCCACGGCGGCGGCGGTCCCGGGGCGGGGCCTATTGCGGTGGCCGGGAAGCTCGCTCCCTATTTGCCTACCCCTATCGTTGTCCAGGAGGCGGGCGGTTACAGGCTGGCCTACGATCGCCCCAAATCGATCGGCCGAGTGCGGAGCTTCTTCGGCAATGTCGGCGTGCTGGTACGGATGTATTGCTACCTTCGCACGCACGGTCCGGATGGCCTGCGGAAAATCTCGGAAAACGCCCTGCTCAATGCCAACTATCTCTTGAGCCGCGTGAAGCACATCCTGCCGGTTCCCCAGGGCGATCGCTGCATGCACGAATTTGTCGCCTCGGCGGCGCGGATCAAGGCCGACCGTGACATCTCGGCCATGGACATCGCCAAGCGGTTACTGGACTACGGCTTCCACGCCCCCACGGTCTACTTCCCGCTGATCGTCAAGGAGGCGATCATGATTGAGCCGACCGAGACCGAGAGCAAGGCCACCTTGGACGCCTTCGCGGAAACGCTGGAGTGCATCCTCCAGGAGACGCGCGAGCAGTTGCACGATGCCCCCAGCAGCACGCCCGTCTGCCGACCCGACGAGGTCCAGGCGGCGCGGCAGCCAAAGTTGACCTGGAAACCGCACGCATGATCGATCCGAGCCGTTGTCGACTGCTCCGTCACGCCCCAGCCCTCGGGGTGTGGAGCATGGCCGTGGACGAGGTGCTCCTGGAGCAAGCCCAGGATGCGGAGGTCGCTTGCCTCCGTTTCTACCGATGGAGCGAACCGACACTCTCGCTGGGGTACTTCCAGACCTACACCGATCGGAAGGAACATCCGCCCAGCCTCGCGTGTGCCGTCGTGCGACGGCTGACCGGCGGTGGAGCGATCCTGCACGATGCCGAGTTGACCTACAGTATCGTCCTGCCGGGTACCCATCCACTGGCCACCCACCGCGATAAGCTCTACCAGGCCATTCATGGATGTCTGATCGAGGCCCTGGAGCGACTTGGCATTACGGCCCGATTGTGCGCGGCGGCCGATAAAATCGAGACCGCCCGGGAACCGTTTCTTTGTTTTCAGCGAAGATCGCCAGGGGACGTGCTGATTGGTCAAACCAAGATATGCGGCAGTGCCCAGCGGCGGCGCAATGGGGCAGTTCTACAGCATGGCAGCCTGCTCTGGCGAACTTCGCCCGCAGCCCCCGAACTGCCCGGGGTGGCGGATGTCGCCGCCCACCCGATAGAGCTGGAAAGCCTGGCCGACCTATGGCTCGGCGGCTTGAGTCGTCGATTGGACTTCTGCTGGCAGTTTGACGACCTTGATGAAAAAGAGGTTAGCCGGGCTGAAATCCTCTTGGAATCGCGTTATGCCCGGGATGATTGGACGAAGAATCGGTCTTCTGTGACGCTCCGCAATCAAGAAATGCTTTGACGCCGCCGATGGCTCCTGATAGATTAGACTGTAGAGGCTCTCCGCCGGGTTTGCGGATAATTGTGGTGCGGGCGTCCCGCCTGCCCAAGATGTTGTGGTTGAACCAGGCAGGCGAGACGCCCGCACCACAAACTTGGCGGAGAGCCATTATAGGTGGATTGTCGTGTTATTTCCGGGCTCTTCCGGTTCTAGGTGCAGCAGTAGGGCCGTAGGGTGGGCTTTAGCCCACCCGCGTGTACAGGTGGGCTAAAGCCCACCCTACGATTACCCGTGTTCCGCACCTAGAACCGGAATCGCCTATTTTTGGAGTTTGTCATGGACGTGAAATTGGTCGTTCTCGGTGGGAAGCATCCTGGGCAGGAAATTGCCATCCGGGGGCCGGAATTCATCGTTGGCCGCGCACCCGAGTGCAAGTTGCGTCCCAGCAGCGACATGGTCAGCCGCCGGCACTGCATGATTAACCTTTCCGAAGGCCTGGCCACGATCCGCGATCTAGGCAGCCGCAACGGCACCCTCGTCAACGATCAGAAGATCACTGGCGTGCAGGAACTTCGTACCGGCGACAAGATCAAGGTTGGACCGCTGGAGTTCGAGGTGCATCTGAGTACAAGTGTCAGCGGCAAGAAGAAGCCCAAGGTCCACGGCGTTCAGGAGGCTGCCGCCCGTACGATCGAGGCCGCCAGACCGCGTGATAGCGAGCGCGACATCAACGATTGGCTGAATGAAGAGGAAACCACGAAAGATACGACGAAGAACGCTCTGACCGCGACAACCATCGTTCCGACCACGATTGAAAAGCCGACTGAAGCTGCTGCGGCTAATAGCGGCCGGCAGCAGCGGATCGATCCTTTGGCCGATCCTGGTCAGGCCACCAAGAAGCCGATTGCCGAGAGCAGCCGAGTCGCCGCTGCCGACATGCTCAAGCAGTTCTTCCAACCCCGCCGCTCGTAAGGGTGCGCTCAGAAATAACTTTGCTCTTTCGGTTCTAGGTGTGGAATGCAAATAATTGAAAGCCTCAAAACCCGCCCCTAAATCTTCCGCGCTGTTGGGTGTCGCCTTCGACAACGACGACGGCCATACTCGGCTGACTCGCGGCGATAATTTCGTCCTTGTCGGCGGTTCCCAGGAAACCCATGCCGTAATGCAGGAAACAGCGGTGAAGATCAACGAGCATCTCGACCGGCAAGGCAAGCGGCTTGAAGACGCCTCGGTGACGGAGCTTCGCGACATCTGCCAGGATGTGCGGGAGAAGCACGGAAAATAGCCGGCAATGACAGCAGTTGGCAAGGTTAGGATCAAGGCCGCTGCCGGGTGACCACCACGCGAAGATCGCATACATTGGTATGCGTCGGCCCCGTTTTTAAGAGCGCATCCAACGGCTGGAAAAAACGATACGCATCGTTGCGTGTCAGAAACTCTTGCGGCGATAGCCCTTTCTTTCGGGCCGCCTGCAAAGTGCCTGCATCGAAAAACGCCCCGGCGGCGTCGGTGGGACCATCTTCGCCGTCTGTCCCGCCGGAAAGAAAAGCCACGTCGCGCGCACCATCTTCCCAGAAGGTTTCCAGTGCCGCCAGCGCGAGTTGCTGGTTCCGTCCACCTTGCCCACGGCGCGATGACTCGACCAGTCGCACGACCGGTTCGCCACCGCTAATCAGGCAATCCGGGCCGGGTCGGTCGCGCATTTGCCGCGCCATGGCAGCCAGGTGACGGCCGACTTCTTCTGCCGGGCCTTCCGACTGCCGCGTGCTGATCATCGCGTGGGAATAGCCCCGCCGCTCGGCCTCCATGCCCGCCGCGTCGACCGCCGTGGCATTGTTGCCGATTACCAGGTTCGTTATCAGGCAGTCGGGCGGTGGTGGTCGCTGCAACTGCGGCCGCTGGAGCCATTGGAGTACGGCCGCCGGAATGTCTGCTTCACGTGCAGAGAACTGCCGGAGTACTGCCAGCGCGGCCTCCGGAGTGGAACTGTCTTCAACCGTGGGGCCAGAGGCGATCAGGTCCAATGGATCGCCGAGTACGTCGGAGAGGATGAGCGAAACCAGCCGCCCCGCGCGGCACGCCCGAGCGAGCCCGCCGCCTTTGATCCGGCTGAGTTGTTTGCGAACGGTATTAAGCTGTTCGATGTTCGCGCCGGCCGCGCTGAGGTGCCGAGTGACGGCGAGCTTCTCGTTCAGCGTAATTGCTTCCACCGGCGCAGGGAGCAGCGCCGAGCCACCGCCGGAGAGCAGGCAAAGGCACAAGTCGTCCGGTGCAAGCGATTCAACCCGTCGCAGGATTTCCATTGCGCCCGCCGCGCCCGCCGCGGTCGGCTCATTGACACCCGCCGGCCTGGCCGCGTGCAGGCGAATCGACCTCAGTGGGCGGACGCAATCGGCCGGCACATTGATCCAGCCCGTAAGCTGTTTTTCTTCCGCCAAGGTTGGCCCGAGGACTTCTTCCACGGCGGCTGCCATGCCGGCACCTGCCTTGCCGGCACCGACAACAACGATCCGCCGCAGGTTGCGCAAGGAAATCTCTTCATCGCCAACAACCAGTAGCGGACCCTCGACGTGCAACGATTCGCGGATGAGTTGATCCGAGCGGACGGCGTTAAGACCAGCGTGCCAAATCGCGAGGGCATCGGAAAGGAGGGTGCGAGACATTGGGCTTTCCCCTCATTCTCCAATAACCTTGATCAACGGAGATTTTTCGGTTTGGTGCGTTCGGTGCCCTAGTCTTCGCCTTCCGGGCCCAGCATAACCGTCTCGCCTGCCTTGGACTTCAGCGTGAAGCGATCACCCTTCAGCGTGTCGACCTTTTTGCCATCGCCGCGGTAGACAATCACGGCCTTACCCGGCCAGGGATTGACGATGGTGCAGTCTCGCCCCTTCTCGCTGTGAATCATGACGTACTGCACATCGCCGCCTTTCAGCGAGCTGGAGACCAGGAATGCCCCCTCCGCCCGCAGGTTCCAGAACCGCGCATCTTTCTTCTTCGGCCACCCCTGAAACACGCGGAGTACCTGCCGATGACTCATGCAGAGCATCTCATTGATCGTGTTGGGTAGGGTACTGCTTTCAATGGACCCCTGGAACCCGTTGGACATCCGGCCCTGTTTTCGGAGTCTATCCAAAATGATCTCCGGATCATAGCCCATCCGCACCGCCGCCGGATACTGACTATTTAAGCCGTTGTCGCTAAACCATGGACGGCCTTTCGCGTTGAGGGTATTCAGCGCGATCTCGATCAGTTTCGGGTCGTCGTCCAGCCCGATCGCACCCGCCGGATAGATGTGCTGGATGCCGACGCTATTGCCGTCGATCCACTCCGTGCCCTTCTCGCTGTAGCGGAACACGGTCTTGCCATCCTTCTGGAACGTGGGGAACTTGCTCAGGTTCTTGACGATGTGCTGCCATTTCTCGCGACGGTCCACGTCTACTCCCAACTCCTTGCTCATGTCCAACGCCAGCGTGAACGTGTTGTACGCCATGCCCAACGACATCAGGTTGTTGTAGTCCGACCCAGACGTCTCCTGAATGGAATCGTTGTAAATCGCGTATCGGCCGGGCGGGAGTTTGCTCACGGGAATCTTGTCGATCGAAACGCCATTGAGGGTCGCGATCGGCGGGCGGGCACCGGGGTTCTTCGGCGGAGGCGAGTCGGCCAGCTCGAACCTCAGATAATCCTCCCAGAAGTTGACAACTTCAATCACAAATGGATAAACCCTCTTGGCATAATCCAGGTCGTAGGTGTGATACCACTGCATGGCCATCGGAACCAGGCAGTAGGCCGCATTGGTCCTCTGACCCATGAACACTCCGCCGTTTTCGATGGCCGGGTTGCGCCGGCCGGGTTGCCTGCTGCTCTCCATGCCCTTGGCCCAGATTCCCACGGGATAGTACACGCCGCGGCAATTCTGACAGTTCTTCGCCAGCCACTTGCCGCGCTCCATGAAATCAAGGGCCGGCTGATTGAAGCAATCCGCCTGCTCGATAAAGTTGCATTTGTACATGGCATAGTACTGGGACTGCCAGTCGAAGTTCAGATGGTAGTCTCCGCACCAGTTGGGATCGTCGTGCGTGGTCCAGAGTCCGAATAGCCCGGGCGGGAATACCTTGTCCTTGATGCTGCTGCCGACTTGGTAGTTGTACAGGTAGTATTCTTTTTCCAGCACAGGATCGCCGATCTCGATCAGCGACTTTGTCCAGAAATCCTTCCACCACTGGCGGTGCTGCTTCTCGAGAACCGCCACTTTCTCGTCGGTCAGGTCCAGAACCAGCTTCTGCACCGCCGCCAAGGGATCTTTCTCGTCAAAATTGCTCTTTAGCGCCAGCGCGATGGTCACCGTCTTGCCGGGTTCGAGCTTGAAGGAAAGCTCCTTTTGCCCGACGATCTTCACGGCGGAGGCCGCTGCGGTGGGAATCTCCGATGGATGCGTTCCCCCTTCTTTTCCTGAGAGGTAAGCTTTGGTGGCACAGAGAAATTTGCCCTTGGCGTCGTCGATCTTGTCGAGAACCTGCTCCTTTGAACCCCGCCCGGGCAGTGCCCACATCTTGCATCCGCCGTCAATCGGTTCTTTTCCGTCGTTCGTCAGCTCGATGATCAGGAGGTCTTCGGTCGCCGACACATAGGTGCGCATCGATACGGCGTGCGTGCTGTTGGCGAACTTGCCTTTGGTAATCCCCGAATAGACGTCCTGCTCGGTATGCCATGAACTGCCTTTGAGCGCCGGCATACTCAGGTCGAGTCCGCCGAACGGACGCGGGCCACCCTTGCGATGGTCGTGCCGCAATTTGCAGAAACTACTCTTGCAGGTCCAGAACTGCAGCGGCCATGTCTGCGGTTCAACGCTAATCACGACCCCCATGCTGCCGTTGCCCATCAGGGGAGCACCGACGACATTGCGGGACGGGACACCCTGGGGCGGGGAATTCATCACGGCCTTGTACTGTGAAACGATCCGTTCGGACTCGGCCTGAGGATTCTCGGACGCCACCGCCCTTGCCGTCAAAACTCCGGCACAAAGGCCTACCATCACAGATGCCACCAACGGAAATGCACGCATTCTTAATCTCCTTCGTTATAAAAAAGTTTTAATCGTCGGACAGTGCCTATAATAGGGTATCCATGATAGGGTCTCTTTTGCGTAGGTATACTTTGAATTACTTATCGAGACGTCATTTCGACGCCGGCAATAGGCAAGCGTCATCGGATTGCCGACGTCTTGCCCGCCCACTTCTTCCACGTCGCCGAGTCGTCAAGCATCTTGCAGAACACGCCGCCAATCACCGGCCGAGCTTGGAAGCCCTGCATCCGCGCGTCCTTGGTTTGATACCAGTCGGTCAGCGGCACGCGTTGCGGCGTGTGGTTGACGAAGCCGTACACAGGGCCCATCAGGGCGTCGAAGTCGGCCCGCGACGAAGCCAGCGTCGCCGTCCATACCTCCCAGTCGGTCTTTGTGTAGTTGGCGCGGTTGTCTAGCGGCAGGCCGAAGCGGTTGAGCTTCGTCTTGTAGAATGCGACTTCCTTGGCGGCCACTTCTGCCGGGAAGAGCTTCAGGCCCAGCAGCTTGTCCCACACCAGGTTGTACTTTTGGCTCCAGGTGCCGGGCCGATCGAAAGCCAGGCGATAGTGATCGCCGTCGTCGGCCATTTTGATCCACTGCTTGGCGAATGACTCGGCCAGGCGGCGATACTCGGCGGCTTCGTCCTTCTTGCCGGCCATTTCACACATCCTCGCGTACGCCCCGAGGGCCACGATGGCCTTGATCGACAGGTTGGCATTGTGGGCCAAGTGGCCGGCAAAGTCGTCGGTACAGAGTTGGTTCGGCGGATCGAGTCCCTTCTGTTTGAGGTACGCCGCCCAGCGGGTCAACTGTGGCCAGTATTTCTCGACGTAGGTCGTGTTGCCGTCGAGTTGGCAAATCACCGCGGCGACGATCAGCATATTGCCCGACTCCTCAACCGGCATCTGGTTGTCCTCGGTCCGTTCGCCGCCGCCATAGACCTGGCCATTGGCCTTCGGGTAGGTGCCCAAGTCGTGCGGGGCGAAGGGGAACTTCCATCGCGCCATGGCGGCATAGTCGAGCACCGGCGTCGTCGACGCCTTCAAAAGATCGTTGCTGAAAAACATAAAGATCGGTGCCGCTGGGTAGATCACGTCCACCGTGGCAATGCACCCGTTGCTGAAACATTCCTTGGCGAAGAGCATCGGCCGGCCGTCGGGCGCGGCGACCAGCTTGTGCCCGGCAATCGCCTGGCGGTAGCTCAGCGCACAGAGGTTGGCGTAGCCCTCGCCGCCAATGCGGGTGAGGTCGGCCATCAAGTCGCGGTCGAACGCCGCGCAACGCTGCATCAATTCCTCATACTGCGCGGCGGCCGTTTGCAGCAGTTTGGGCGCGTCCATGCCGTTTCGACGCCAGTAGGGCCGGAGCTTCGTGCCCAGATATTCGATCGAGTAAATGTCATCATAGGCTAACATCAGGAACCGCGAGACGGGCGTCTCGCCAACCTTGCCCAGATCGAACACGCACGCCGCGACGGGGTACTCGTCGTTGACGGCTCGGGGCATGCGCGTAGCGTCGCTCTCAGGAAAGTGGCCGTTCTTGGCAAACCCCAGACGAGCTTTCTCGGAGCCCGCGATGACCGTCAATGCCTTTTCGTCGGCATGCTCGTTCGCCGGCAGGGCCACATAGAGGTAGCCCCAGTCGATGCGGAGGTTGTCACCCGCCTTTCGTAGCACGGGCTGGTCCTTCGAGCCGATCTGCATGACCTTCAACCCGGCCACTTCCGGCCGCGACCAGGCGACCGATTGCTTGGGATCGTTTACCACCAATTCAGCCGAACTGTCGTAATACAGCGAGACTTCATGCGGTTTTCGGTCGGTAGACTTGACTTGCCATGTGAGATACGTGACCGGCCGGGCAACCAAATCGAGGTCGCTTGGCAGCATCGGCGTGGTGAAGCTGAGTTGCACATGTACGCCATCGGCGGCAAATTCGTAGAATGTTTGCGTGGGCAACACCTTCATGCTGATTTGCTCCATCGCCGGCGCGTCTTTCGGCTCGCTGCCCATAATGCGATAGGTTTTGCCGTCGATCCGCACCATGCCGCACAGGGCGTGTACCGTGCCAGTCCAATGCCGCGGCCAGCTTTCCGCTAGCTTGTCGCTGGGCGACCAGATGCTGAAGTACGGGTCATGCACCACCAGCGGCACGGATGGTGCCCGCGAGGCCGGTTTCTCCTCGGCCGCGACAGCGGTGACGATTGTGGCACACAGAGTGGCGATTGCAGCCAACGTCAAGGAAAATCGAGTCATGATGAAAGGCTCCTGGGAATCGTGGGGTGGGAAAGCAACAAAGCTTCAAAAGGCAGGCATGTCCAGCCGAACCGCATTTCCCATTTGGGCGTCGCTCGGATGCGATCCGAATGAAGATTCCCTTCCATGATAACAAAGGGCTGCGGCAGATTCAAGTTACCCCGCCGATTTTACGGATGTCGAATCCTGGGATTGTTGAGAAGTTACGTACTCAGCCGGTGAATATGGAAAGTGTCTTCAACTAGGGTTTTGCGGCAAAGGTCGACGAGGTGGTCATGGTGGGTGAAGAGAAATATTTGGGTGCGCTGGGCCAGCGATGCCAGTTGCGGGAGAATCGCCGCAGCGCGGTCATTGTCGCAGGTGATCAACAAATCATCCAGGATAAGGGGCATGGGCTCGTGTTGCTCAAGATATCGATCGAGCGCAGCTAGGCGAAGCGCCAGATAGAGTTGGTCCCTGGTACCGTCACTCATTCCTGTAATTGATACGGAAGTCTGATCCGGGCGCAAACCCACGAGAATAGGCGTATCGTCCGCATTGAACTCCGCGCCCAGCCCACCGAACGCACCCCGAGTGATGTGGCGAAAGATCTGGCCCGATTGCTCCAGCAAAGGACCTTGGTTTTCCTTCCGGAACCGCTCGATCTGAGTTTGCAGGAAATGCGCAGCCAAACGCAGGCGTACAAAGCGAGAAGCATCTTGCGTCAATCGCGCCGCGCAAGACTCGGCCTGCTGTCGATAATTCGCGGCTGCATCTCCAGCAGATTCAAGCGTCTGCCTTTGATGTTTGAGACCGGACAAGGTATCTCGCATCGTCTGGAGCGTTGCTTCCTTTTCTTGTTTCTGGCTCTGGAGCGTGTGCCTCCGCTGGGGAAGTGTCTCGATATCCTCCGCCCTAATGCGGGCAAGAAAGTCGTCCACCGTTTGGCCACGAGCGAGGCCACTTAGAGTATCACGGAAGGTGGCAATCCGACTCTGCGCCTGGTGCCGCAACTCCAAGTTCGTCAGTAACGACTCCAGTGATTCAGCCGTTTCAAGCTTCGCCAGATGGACCAATTCTTCCAAAGTCTGATCCGCCTGGGTGCAGGACGCCTGGCTCTCCTCCAGGGTGTTTTTTGCTTCTTTGAATTGTTCCGCTAGTTGCTCATGACGAGTGTGGACGTCGCGAGCTTTGGCCAACATCTTCCAGAGATTACTTTCCCGAGCTTCGGTGGTATCTCCTCGGATACCAAGAGCAACGGATTTTTCGCTTACGGCTTGTTCGTATTGCCCCACGGCCTCCTTGGATTTCTGCGATTTGGCGGAAGATTCCTTCCAGCTATCGAATTTTGCGAGGAGCTCTTTTCGTTCCTGCAAAAGAACCAAGCCGGACTTGGGGGAGATGGTTTTCGGCATGTCGGCATTTTGACATTGTGCCGCCCACTTTGTCGTCGCAATATCGACCGCAGTAGCAAGGCGTGCATTGCTCTGCTCAAAAGGTTCCCGCTGAATCTTCAGCCCTTGGAGTTGATTGATTATCTCGATTCTTCGGCCCGATGACTGTTCTCCTTGCTGGACCCGCCTTCTGGACTCGTCGAAAAGCAACGTAAACTCTTTTTCCACGGACTCGGAGAGAACCGCGGCGAGCTGTATCTTGGCTTCTTGAACTTGGTTACTTTTCTGTTGGAGGGTTTCCTCGGCAACTCTCATTTGACGCAGAAGGTCTTTGAATTCAATCCACGTTTCACGCCATTCCTCCATTTCATCCGGCGATCGTGGCGCAATTCCGCAGGGTAGCCACGTCGCCTCCCATGAAGTTTGGCATTCTTTCAACTTGCATTGGAGTTCCGATATTTTCCCCTCCGCCTCCCGATTCTGTTTTTCAGACTGGTTTATCTGAAATCGCTTTTCCTCCGCTTGGGCCACCGCCTCGGCCTGTTCACGGAGCTGATCCGCAATGTCGTCTGCCTGGACGATCGTTTGGGGAAAGGCGTCCTCCAAAGGCGTTCCTGGAACGAGTTCTTCTTTGCTCCCGCCGCCTTTCCAGTCCGCCAGCACAAGGGTCCAACCGCGATCTCGATGTTCTCTGGCTTTACGAAGAGCCTGCTCCGAGGGTAATTCTCGACGGCGCTCCATCCGACCAAGCTCGGCTTGAAGGGACTCGATCCGCTTTATCCCTCCAAGAAGTTTGGACTCCTCGCTATTGATAGCGCGATGTATTCCGTTCATCTCTTCGCCGATGCGGCGGATGGTCGCTTTGCTGGGAACGGAAAGGCTTCCCGTCGTGTCCAAATCACTTGGTGCATCGGTTAACTCCCGATGGCGATCTTTCACTTCATGGGTAAGGCGTTTGACCTCGGATTCGCTCGCCGAAAGCGTGCGGTTTGCCTCGGTGGCTCCTGCCGCTACGGCCAGGGCATCTCGTAGATTGGTCAAATCCGTTTCCGGTAGATCCTGCAACTGCGTTTCCAGGGTTTTGATCTGCGTCTTTAGGTCATCCGTCTTTTCTATGTTTTTCTCACGTTCCTCCAGTGCTTTTTGAAGGTCGTCCGCGGCCTCCTCGCAGGCCAGCCGAGCGGCACTGCTCAGCCGTAGCGTTTCGAGTACGGAGAAATTACCGGACATTTCCAGATTTTGCATGCCCGCGAGCAAGGTCGCCTCAAGTCCCGCCAATTTGGTTTCCAGATTGGTCAGGGAATTTTTTCGTTCGTGATAACCACCCAGATTCTGGTGCAATTGATCCAGGGCGTCCGCCTCGGCCAACAGGGCAGGTGTGGTCTGGCAATCCGCCAATTGCTCTTCAAGTTTGGCGATCCGAGACATTAGGCGGTCGAATTCCGCGTGGGCCTCGCCGGCCGCTTTTCTGGCGGCTCGCGCCCGTTCGACGAAATCGCTGGAAACGTCGGGCATTAAGGGAAGCACAGCCAGTTTCCGCATCTCCTCACTTAATCGTCCTACGGTGGGAATCGCATCTTCACAACGGGAAATCCATTCCAGGTCTCGAGTAAATGCCGATATCTCGCCTTCCAGCTTGGTTTTAGCGTCCTCTGCCGCGGCCAAATCCTTCTCAATCTTCTCCCATGCCTCTGGGCTTACTACGGCTTCACGAATTTTACGCAGCAGTTCCTTATGCCTATTCACCGCCGGCCGGATCGATACATTGGCGGTCGCACGCCCCTTAAACAGACCGTCCGATTCTTCTGTCAGTGCCGCCAGAACCATTTGAACGGGGGTTCCGCCCATACTGGCCGAAAACAGAGCATTACCGATATCTCCCTCACCACGAAGTAGTTGTTCTGCTCCTTCGCGGAGTTCCTTCGTACCCAGGCCAAACATTGCGGAAAAGTATCCCTGATCCACACTGCCAAGAAAAGGAATGAGGGTATTGTCCGGCAATTCATTGTCATCCGCGTCCAATAATGTGTTTCTGTTTCCTTTGCGTCGTTGAAAGGAGAGTCGTTTCCCCGCCCGACTAACTATTTCTCCCGTGATTCGTAATTTTTTGTAGTCATGCAGGAAATTGTCGGACGATTGGCCGCGGATGCCGAAAAGCAGATCGCGGAAGGCGCGGAGCAGAGAACTCTTGCCTGCTTCGTTTGGTCCATGAATGACATGAAGATCGCCGCCCTGAGCGGGAAACTGAAGATCCAGATTGGTAAAGGGTCCGAAGGCCGGGATATGCAGACGTTCAAATCTCATGCCGTCCTACCTCCCGTTGTTCCCAGTGCATCCAGAAGAATGGCTCGCACATCCTCCATCAGTGCCGATCGCTGGCTTTCATCCCAATCGGATTCAACCTCGATTCGGACTTCGGGAGGCAAAACATCGAGCATCTCCTTAATCTCGTCAGGAAGATTTCCAGATTCAACTCGGGCCTGTTCCAGGATTTCCAGAACGATTTTGGTAAGAGCATCGCGCTCCGCAAGTTGTGCCGGATCATACACGGGAGATGTTGAAACCTTGATTCGTTCAATCCAGATGGCTTCCTCCCCCTGATCTTGGGCGCGCCCAAGCAATTCAGCGCGCCAGCGGTGGGATTCCCGATGAAGCGAGCCATGCAGGGGCGTGGCTCCCGTGAACACAACCCTGGCGGCAACCAATCGTCCCCCCGCTTCACTTCCGGCGATGGCCATCGATTTAGTGACACGACGGAGTACCTCGGACTCTTCAATAACCCCGGCGAGATCGATCTCAAGCACCTGCCATCGGACGACATCTAGGTCGTGCCACTCCGTATTCTCCACTTCCAAGAGATCATTCACGGTCACCAATCGGCAACCGCGCGGACCAACCTCCCCGGCATTCCGTCCCTGACAATTCCCTGCGAACACAATCCAGGGATCCTTGCTAACCACCTCGGGCTGGTGAATGTGACCGAGTGCCCAGTAGCCATAGCCTTTCTGACGTAGATCCGTTACTGAACACGGGGCGTACGTGTCGTGTCCGGGCCGGTCGGTCAAGCTGGTGTGCAGGAGCCCTAGGTTGAACTTGTTCGGAACGGCGGCGGGATAATCAAGCACCAGATTCTCGGGCACAGCCCGACTAGGGAACCCGCGTCCGTGAATCACCACGGGATGTCCAGCTACTTCCATGGATTCCGCCGTCCGGGTGGAAAAAACATGCACATTCTCCGGAAGGCTCAGTTTTCTGGAAATCACCGAGGCCGCGTCATGGTTGCCTGCAATCAGATAAACCGGAATGTGATTATCGCGCAAGCGAGCTAACTGCCCCCGAAGGAAGAGGCCGGTGTTGTAATCCTTCCAATCCCCGTCATAGAGATCACCGGCAATGACCAGAAAATCAATGTTCTCATCAATTGCCAGTTGGATCAGGTTCTCGAAAGCCCGTCGCGTTGCGCTGCGGAGGACATCAACAGGCGCCTCGTCATGCGAGTCAAGACCACGAAGCGGGCTGTCAATGTGAGCATCGGCGGCGTGAAGAAAGCGTACCATGCGGAGTTTCCAGGTGTGCCGGAATGTCGGGCATCCATTTTAGCTGATTCTACCCCTACCAGGGGCCGCCCGCAATCAATGCAAGTATTTAGAACTTGTATTTCGTTGCGAATTCCAGTCGAACGGCCCGGCCGGCCTGCATGTTGAGGTAGCCCGTCTGCCATACATCGACTTCAAAGCCGAATTGAAGGGCGGACGTCGCGTCGTAGATTACGTTGGAGAAGATGGTTTGATTGCGAGTGCGGCTTCCGGCCGCCACCAGGTCTGTGTCGCAAGGGTCATCGATCGCAAAACCGGAGTGCGTGTGCAGATCGGGCCGCCAATTGCAATAGATATCGAACCAGCCACCGGTCGAATGGATGCCGCGATGGGTAACGCGATCGACGCCCTGCATGATTCCGCCCATATAGTTGCTGAGATTACTGCCGGTGAAAAACTCGCCCTGAAAACCGAAGTTTTGCGAGAAGGGGATCAGGATATCGCCATCGAGCGACCATGTTTTAATCCGTAGCCCCAGGTCGGGTGTGGAAAGCGAGCGGAAGTCAAAATCCTGCTCGCCGATGTGGCCGCTAACACCGACAACAATCGGATGTGCCTCTGGGCCAGTTCGCTCGCCCACGGTCCAGCCTGCCCGGCACTGCACGTCGGGATAGGGGCCTGGATCGGCGGAAACCGTCGTGTCGGTGACAAAGTCGGTGACGCTATTGGCGGCCAGTGCGGACTGTAGAGTAACGAGACTGGTGTCCGAGACGGCCACATACCTTTCCACGCGGAACTGTGCCCGCCGATATCCTAAGTTACCCACGGCCGACCCGCAGGTGTAGTTCAGTGTCGGCAGGTAAAGGGGTGAGATGACGTCCCAGGTCTGGCCGACGAGAAACCGCCATTCGTCGTTCTTTGCCTCAATATATGCATGCCGCAGCAGCAATCCAGGCTTGTTTCTTGTGGCAAATTGGCCCTGAAAGTCAATCTCGACCTTGCCATCGACCTTCAACCCATCAAAGAAGGGCAGCGTCGGACCGAAGACGTCTGTCCCGAAACGGGTTGACTTGGCGTCCACATTGTAGTCGGATTCATGATAATGGGTGTTGGGCGACTCGATCCACAGGCTGTAATCGCCGATGCGGCTCCGTTGCGAGTCGTAGGACATGCTACCCCAAACGGTGCCATAAGGAACGATTTTGAAGTCACCTTTGCTCCACGACCACTTTTTGAGTTGTGCCTGCAATTCTTCCTGGGTAACATACGCAGGATCGCTGCTTGCCGCCGCCTCGGCGGCGGTGATCTGAAACCGGGGGGCGGCCTCGACGCTATTCGGCAGACCGGGAATTGCGGCTGGCGCAACCGGCTGTGCATAGGCCACCGGTTGGTACTGCACAACGGCGGCCGTCATGCCGACCGGTGGAGCGTAATATGCAGCCGGATCGCCCACTTGCGATACGAACAATAGGGCCACGGTCCATACGGGGAGCATAGGTTTCTCGCATTCTTGCCGTTCGCGAACGGTTAGGAATCCAGGTCGCATTACCGCTGAAAACCGACGAATCGGAACGTACGGATTAAGCGTTAATAAACGCATCGGCAACATTTCCGGAAGACTTCAACCAATGCCACCAGGGCAGTAAGGATCTCCCACGATCACGGAAGGGGATCCCAATACGATTCGCTGAGAGGTGTAAAGTGGGCCGAGCGAATTGCTGTCCGGATGTGATTTGCTGAAAACTCCCGTGGAATGGGCAATTCATTCCGAATGTGCCGCATGTTCCGTCTTTGACGAAAAAACCACACGCCTTGCTCTGGCACCTACCTTTCGGCCCACGCTACTTCCGAATTCATCTTTCTGTCCCCCATTTTTCTGTCAGACAGTTCCTCCCCGCTATTTTTCTGTCCTCCTTTTCTGCCCCATTCTTTTACCCGCGCGTTTCACTCGGAAAATCCGGACCGAAATTCCGCGATTTTACTCCTCGGGAAGCCTCCAAAACCCTCGACGGCCCTCGGCCGATTACGGAAAATGAAGGGCATGGTCGACACTTCGCTTGCCCTTCATTGGTTCATGCACACACCGCATCCGGCCGTCGGTCTGGCTGCTACGGTGAAAGTCCGCGGCTGCGGGCCATCACGGCCGATAACCACTCCGCAGCCGGTGCCGTCCGCTGAAACCCGTGTACTCCGCGTTGGCCTGATTGCCGGGCCGGAAGCAACCCGGGATCTGGCCGGTGCCCAAGTGATTGAGTACCTACGCAAGGACCAAAGCCTGGAGATCGATCACGCATGGGACGGCGTCGAATTGGGTAGGGATGACCCGGCCGACTACGACTGCCTTGTATTGCTCGGTTGGCCGGCCGCATCAAGCCGCGAGCAGATCAAACGGATCGAGCTTTTCTGCCGCTGCGGCGGGTCGTTGGTCGCGCTGCGAGCAATGCATGCAGAAATTCCCGGCTGGCCGAACTTCGCCGAAGAAGTGCTGGGCGGGCGGCAACCCGCCTACCGGCGATGTCGTTTGCTGGAGGTCCAGCGATCAGACGGTGCCTGGCATCATCCCGTGGTCGAGAACGTCGAACCGATGATCGCTGAAGGCGAGGTCTATGATGGGCCACGTTTCTCACCTGACACAACCGTGCTGCTCACTGCCGACAGCGGCCAGCGCGTGCATCCGGTGGCCTGGACCACGCGCCACGAAGGCGGCCGAGTCTTTTGCACGACACTTGGCCTGGATGATGATTTCCTTGAGCCGAGTTTCCTGCGTCTGATTTCCAATGCGGTCCATTGGACAGGGCTGGTCCACTACGGCTTTCCTTCCGGGTAGACTTCTTTGGGGAGCGTGTAGGGTTTGGCGGTGTTCGTCACATCTTTGTAAGCCGGGGGCTGGTCAATGCTGATCGTCATGATGCCTTTTGCGCCGTCAAGTGCTTTCATGACGTCCACGCAGCGCCAGTCCTTGTTGAAATACCGCCGGTAATAATACTTCTTCTGTCCCAAGTCCACGGCGACCGCCCAGCAGGTGGTGTCGTATTCCGTTGTCTTGCCGCTCAGGTCGCGAACGGTGCCCTTCGCAATGTCGATATTATTGAGGATCGTCATCGCCAAGTTAAGCCCCTCGTCGTACCCTTTGGCCGGCAAAGCCGAGGTGACCAGGGCCGCTATCCTGACGAATCTCGATGGGGGCGTGTAGTCGCCGGGGAGTCCCAGCATCCCCGTGCCCTGACCAAACCCGCTTGCTTTGATGCCTTCGACGGTGATCGGGTTGGCGTTGTTTGGCGTAAGGTTCACGTAGTTGCGGAGATTCGTGAGATGCCAGTCGAGTGCTGGTGAATTCGTCATGACGCCGATTGGATTGTCATAAACCTTCAGTTCTCCCTCGACATACTCGATAACGAGGGACTTTCCCTGCGAATCATGGATGGTGTAATGAAGCGGCATGTCTCCCGCTATGTCGGACACGACGTGACAAACGCGGATATGCTTGATCCCTTCTCTCACTTCGGCGACCGTGGCAAAGTTCGCGAGGATCCAGGTGATCACCTCATACTGAGCGATCGTCTTGCCGGCCTTTTGGGCATCGAACGGCTGATATTTGGCGTATTCAATAAAGAAGAGGTTGCCGGCCGCAAGACCCTGGTCGTTGATGCCGTCGATCAACTGGGGCAGTCCACCGGCATTCATTCCCACCACGCCATACTTCGTGGTCCATTTCAGCCCATTCTGCTTGCCGTCAGGGAGCGTTCCTACGTATTCGGTCCCTTTCGGCACGACGGAGATGCTGGAAGCGAAGGACTGGCCTTCCAGCGTCCGCCCGTAAAAGACGTACCCTTCTTTCGTCTTCACCCTGAAACTGGTGCAGGCGTAAGAAGAGGCCGCGGTAACGGCAACCACGAACAGCAAAAATGACACGCTCACGAACTTTGACTTCGACATAACTTTCCCCTTGTTTTAGGAAGCTTTATATACCCGCATTTCTCCCCGTAGGGTGGGTGGAGCAGGACTGGTGCGTTACGCGAACACGTCCAAAACAGCGGTAAGTGTTCTCGATGGTTCGACTTCGTGCGCAACCCACCATTTCCGGGGTGGTTCGCTTCACGCACCCTACGGGTTGCTGTCACTGCTAGCACTTCGCAACTTTATGATCAAGGCCACAGAACACCACCCTGCGCCCCACATTGGGCATAACTTAGTCTAGCTTACGGATTGCGTGATTTGGCAATCGGAATGATGTGCGCGTTTTCTCGACCTAGAGTTACGTGTCTGCCATGGCATGATCGTCATGCGGGGCAGTTGCACAACCTTCACGGAGTACTCGCAGGAAAGGTTTACTACATGCGTAAGACGCTCATTTTGGCCGGCATTCTAATGGCGGCCTTGGCACTGCGGACGGCGACCGCGCAGCAGAAAGCTGCGCCGGAGCGACAGTCCGCCACACCGGGGATTGCGATCGACGCACACCCGATGGAACAAGCCCGCCAGGAGGATGCGAAGGCGATTCGCGACGTGGCCGACGCCTTTTTGCAGGCGTACAACGCAAAGAACGCCAAAAGCTTGGCGGCCCTCTTTGTTCCCGCAGGCGAGATCGTCAGCGAGACCGGAAAGAGTTTCCAAGGCCGCGAGGCCATCGAACGCGAGTTCGCCGCGATCTTTCAGGAACACCCCAAGGCGAAGATTCGGGCTGTCGTTCAGTCGATTCGTTTCATTGGCCCAACACTGGCGGTCGAAGACGGCTTGACGACCGTGACCGAGAGCGATCAACCAATCGAACGCAGCCGGTACATGGTCGTGCAGGTCAAGCAGGATGGCAAGTGGCAGATGGCCAGTGCCCGCGATTTTGCCGACGAGGCTGCGTTGCCGGCGGAAGAACTTCGCCAATTGGAATGGCTGATCGGCGAGTGGGTCGATGAAAGCCCGGATGCTTTGGTCATTACTTCGTACTGGTGGGATATAAAACGCGACGCCATCATGAGCCACTTCACCGTGCAGATCCATGGTCGGCCGGTCACAACCGGCAGACAGCGCATCGGTTGGGATCCACGGACGAAGAAGTTGCACTCGTGGGTGTTCGACGCGGCGGGCGGCTTTTCCGAGGGCGTTTGGACGCGCACGGGCAATCAATGGCTGATCAAGATGACTGGAGTCACGGCCGACGGACATGCGGCTTCCGCGACGAACGTGATCACCCGCGTGGCCAAGGATCGCGCGACATGGCAATCCCGCGATCGCGTGATCGGCGATAAAACGGAGCAGAACCTCGATAAGATTACCATCGTGCGAAAACCGCCCATGCCCCAAGCGGCGAACGGCACCAGCAGACCATCGGCAGGAGAATCCAAATGAACATCAACTCAAAACAACTTTTGGCATCGCTGCTGATCGCTCTGTGGGCAGCCTGTCCCGCCATGGCTGGACGCGGTGGCGGCGGTGGCGGTGGCGGTTTCCATGGCGGTGGTGGTGGCGGATACCATGGCGGCGGCTACAGCGGCGGTGGCGGATACCATGGCGGTGGCTACGGCGGTGGCGGTGGATACCACGGTGGTGGTGAGTATCACGGCGGTGGTGAGTACCACGGCGGTAGTGAGTTCCACGGTTTCGACGGTGGCACAGGTGCCTATCACACACCGTCATTCAACCCATCGCGAGAAACAGGCGAGGGCGGCAGGACGAATTTCCCGTCGAATAATCCATGGCAAGGCGCGCACGCTGGCCCTGGCCCCGGTCCGCATCCTGCCCCTGGTCCACATCCTGGCCCTGGCCCGCATCCTGGCCCTGGCCCGCATCCTGGCCCTGGCCCCGGTCCGCATCCTGGCCCCGGTCCTGGTCCACATCCTGGTCCCGGGCCACATCCTGACTGGTGGCACGGACAGTGGAGCAATCATTGGCATGGTTGGTACAACGGCCCGGCCGCTTGGTGGGGTGCTGGACTTGCCACGGGATTGGTCGCGGGAGCCATCGACACGCCTTGGTCGTGGGGCTACTGGCCGTACAGCAACCCGTACTACGTTGCTCCGACCGTGGTTGGCGGCGCAACGTACAACTACTCGCAGCCGATCGCCTCGGCGATCCCAGCCACCAATACCGGCCAGGCAATTCAGATGACCGACAACTCGCAGGGCGCGGCGTCCGAGTCGCCGACCGACCAGGCAACCGATCTGCTCAACGCGGCACGCAATGTTTTTGAGAAGGGCGAATACCCAGAGGCTTTGTCGCTGTGCAACACGGCGATTTCCAAGACACCCAATGCCGGCGTGCTGCACGAGTTTCGCGGGCTGACGCAGTTTGCCTTGAAAGACTACAAGGAGGCGGCATGCACAATCTACGCCGTATTATCGGTAGGTCCCGGTTGGGACTGGACGACCTTAAGCAGTCTCTATCCGGACGTTGAGGTCTATTCCTCGCAACTACGTGCCCTGGAACAGTACGTGCGGGCGAACCCGAATGTCGCCCAGGCTCACTTTCTGCTGGCCTATCACTACATGACCTGCGGACATGTCGATGCTGCCGCGCAACAGTTCAAAGCAGCGGCCGAGTTGAATTCCAAGGACCAATTATCGGTCCAGCTTGCCAATACGTTGACGAAAGGTGCTACACCCGACGCAACACCGACTGCCGCGAAACCGGCGGCACCCAGTGCGCCGGCCAAGCCCATCGAGAGCGCGATGCTCGTCGGCGATTGGAAGGCCAGTCGGTCCGATGGCACCAACATTGCGCTTCGTCTGAGCAAGGAAGGCAAGTACACGTGGAAGTTGACGCAACAGGGCAAGCCAATCGAATATAACGGCCCATACAGCGTCGCGGACGGTCTGTTGATCCTCAAGCAGAACAACGCCCCCGTGATGGTCGGCCAAGTGACGTTGCTGGCAGACAATCAGTTCAATTTCAGACTACCCGGCGACAACCCAAGCGATCCCGGGTTGACGTTTGGCAAGTAGACGACTCGCGACGGTCGGTGCGGGTCTTGTCTGCCCCGGATTCGGCGAGGGTCTCCTGCCCCCGCCGAAACGCCCGACCGAAGGTCTCCTGGTGAGTGAGAGACCTTCGGTCGGCCATGATCACAACCTTGCCAACTGCTAACAGTGACGGCAGGCCGTAGGGTGCGTGAAGAGAACCAACACACAGGAAATGGTGCGTTGCGCACGGACCCAATACTTCGAGAACATCTACCCCGGAATAGACCGGTTCGCGTAACGCACCATTTCGCGGGCCTCCGTGCTCCACGCACCCTACTTCGAGCCAGCAATGACAGCAGTTGGCAAGGTTATGATCGAGGCCCCTTCGGTCGGCGGCGTGGCTCGGTCAGAGACCGGCCACAACAGTGGCTGCCCTGTTTTGTGGGGCAAGCCACCCCCGCGCCCTTCTGGTGGTTGATTAGAACTTGAACCCTCAGTTCTCTTTGCGGGCGATCTCGTGCGGCAGGCGACGCTAGCCTCGCACGGGTAGCAACCGTGATTCCGTAAATCAACGTGTGTTGCGGCATGGTGTTGCCATAATTCAACATTCGTTTGGACTTCCGTGCGCCCGCGCAGCTTTATTCTGGCGCAAGCTGTTATCCAGCAAGCTCTTGCGACGAGTACCCATGCTGCGCCGATGTTTTGGCACCCGACGTGCTTTCTGAAGATGTCACCGATTCAGCACCCAGGAACATCCTGCTTCTCGAAGGAGTGTCTCGTGACCAAAGCCGCCACCAAGTTCGCCCGCACCAAGAAGTCGCAACCGAAGATGCCTCGCGCTGCCCGCCCCTTTGAAGACGATATCTTTAGCGACAATCCGTTTGAAATCGAAGATTCCCACCTAGACGATGAATCGGAACACATGGGCGACGAAGATATCGAGGCCGACCTGGAGTTGGAACTTGACGCCGACCTGGAAGCCGAGAAGCTGACCGGCAACGACGACCAGATCGACGATCCCATCCGCATCTACCTGATGCAAATGGGCGAGATTCCCATGCTCACTCGCGCGGAAGAGATCGTGGCTGCCAAGCAGATCAAGAGTGCCCGTCGCCGCTATCGCCACACCACGCTAGCCACCGACTACGTGCTGCATTCCACAATCGATATGCTCAAGAGTATCCGCGACGGGCGGTCGCGGCTGGATCGCACGATGGAAGTCTCGGTGATCAATATTCGGGAGAAGAAGCGGCTGACGAAGGTTCTCGCACCCAACCTCGAAACGCTGGCCCACATTGTCGAGCAGAATCGCAAGGATTTTGCCGTGGCGATCCACAAACACCGACCCTTGAAGCAGCGTCGTGCGGCCTGGAAGCGGCTGATCGCTCGCCGTAGCCGAGCCGTGCGCCTGATCGAGGAACTCAGCCTGCGGACCCAGCGATTGCAGCCGATCCTGGATAAACTCAAGCAGGTCTCGCGACAGATCGAAGAAGTGTACTCGCAGATCCGTCGGCTCAAGGACCAGCCGAATGTCGCTCCTCAACGGGCCGCGCTGAAAAAAGAACTCTGCCAACTGATGAAGATCACGCTGGAAAGCCCCGGCACGCTTCGCCGCCGTATTGCCCGCATCAACGGATTGGCCTTTGAATATGAAGCCGCCAAGCGGCGGCTCTCGGCCGGCAACCTGCGGCTGGTCGTCTCCATCGCCAAACGCTACCGCAACCGCGGTCTGAGCTTCCTCGACCTCATTCAGGAAGGCAACACCGGCCTGATGCGGGCAGTCGATAAGTTCGAGTCGGCCCGGGGATACAAGTTCTCAACTTATGCCACGTGGTGGATACGCCAAGCGATCACCCGGGCGATCGCCGACCAGAGCCGCACGATCCGCGTGCCGGTACACATGATCGAGTCGATGGGGCGCGTGCGGGGCGTTCATCGCCAGTTGCTCCAGGAAAACGGCACCGAGCCGAACCTTGAAGAAACCGCCTTGGCCGCCGGCATCTCGATCAACGAAACGACTTGCGTCATGCGGATGACCCGCGAGCCGCTGTCGCTCGATCAGCCGGTAGGCGAGCACGACGACACCTACTTCGGCGAGTTCCTGGAAGATTATCGCGAAAACGATCCTTTGATGGAAATGAACCAGGACATGCTCAAGGCGAAGATTGCCGACGTACTCCAGAGCCTCGACTATCGCGAGCGGGAGATCATCCGTCTCCGTTATGGCTTGGTTGACGGCTATTCCTACACGCTCGAAGAGGTCGGCAAGATCTTCTCGGTCACACGGGAGCGAGTTCGCCAGATCGAGACCAAGGCCGTGAAGGCATTGCAGCATCCAGTCCGCGCCCGGCAGCTTTCTGGCTTCCTCAACGAGACGCGCCATCCCGCGCCGCTGACCGAGGTGAGCAGTGACACCGCGGACGTTTCACTGGAGAGCGTGTGAGTCCTGTTGCCGCAATCGTAGGGTGCGTGAAGCGAACCAACACCCGGGAAATGGTGCGTTGCGCACGGACTTAATACTTCGAGAATGTCCACCCTGAAATAGACCGGTTCGCGTAACGCACCATTTCGGGGGCCTCCGTGCTCCACGTACCCTACGTTTGCTCATCCAGCGAGGACTATCCATAGCGAACCAACACCCGGGAATATCTTTGAGAAGAATAACGAATCTTACCATGGGCACCGTTCCAGTAATGGACACCAAGATTCAACCGAAAGGTGATCACCATGGCAGAAACTACGAACAACTCGTTACCCTTTCAAAACGAAGATCAACTCCAAGAAGAAACCCTCTTCATGCTTTTTGTGGACTGGGTGCGGACCGAATTGGTCTGGTACGCCGGCAGTTTCAGTTTTCACCTCCTTGCGCTTTCGGTCCTATTACTGCTGCCAAACTTTGGCGGTGGCAACAATCCGGGCGACTCGCCCGAACTGGTGTCAAAGGCCGAAGAAGCGGACAAGAAGGATCTCGATAAATTTGAGAACTTCGATGTCGGCGAAATCAAAGACACCCCGCCTGTCGATTTGAATGTCGACCTGCTGCAACCGCTCACCGAAGTCGCCCTGAAGGCGGAACATTACGACGAATGCAAGGTCTTCGAGCAACGGAGCAAAGGCACCGTACGCGGCATGACAGAAGTTGGGTCTACCGGCGGCGGGGCGTTCGACTTCGGTCCCGGTCCCAGGGTGGCCGGTGCCCTGAGTATCACCCCGGGATCTGGCGGGGATCCCGGCTTCGGTGGTATCGGCGATATCAGCGGACGGAAGCTCAGGAAAGGCCCCGACGTCACTAGAGTTTCCGAACGGGCGGTGACCGCCGCCCTTATCTGGTTGGCCAAACACCAGATGTCGGACGGCAGTTGGAGCCTGCAAAACTTCGCGCGGCAATGCAAGGACAAATCTTGCACCGGCACCGGCGGCGTTTCGGCCGATGCCGGCGCGACGGCGATGGGCCTCCTCCCCTTTCTAGGCTCCGGGCAAACGCACAGATCCAAAGGCCCTTATAAGGAGCATGTTCTCCGAGGCGTCCAGTGGCTCGTCCGGCATCAGCAACCCGATGGCAACCTGGCCAAGGGCGCGCAGCAGATGATGTATTCGCACGGTCTAGCCACGATCGCGCTTTCGGAAGCCTACGGGCTGACGGGGGACAAGCAAGTCGGTATAGCGGCGCAGGGGGCGGTGAATTTCATCCTTGCCGCCCAGAACACGGCCGACGGCGGCTGGCGGTACAATCCCAAAGACGCCGGCGACACCTCCGTGGTCGGTTGGCAATTGATGGCACTGAAGAGCGCGCACATGGCCGGCCTCAACGTCGGAGGGTCGGCCTTCTCCGACACCGGCAAGTGGCTGGATTTGGTCGCGGTACACGATGGCGCCGAGTATTCCTATCAGCCGGGAGGCGGTCCCTCGCCCACCATGACCTCCGTTGGTCTTCTCTGCCGTCAATACCTGGGCACCAAGCGCAACAACCCCATGCTCATCGGCGGCATGGACTATCTATTGAAGCACTTGCCCGACAAAGATTTCTCCAACATCTACTATTGGTATTACGCGACCCAGGTCATGCACAACATGCGAGGCAGCGAGTGGGATACCTGGAACCACAAGATGCGCGAATTGCTGGTCACCACCCAGATCCGTAGTGTCGATGAGTGCGCCAACGGAAGCTGGGCACCGGAAAAAGACGCCTGGGGTAGAAGTGGCGGTCGAGTCATGCAGACCAGCCTTTCGGCTCTGACCCTGGAAATCTATTACCGTTATCTGCCCTTGTTCAAGGCCGAAACAGACAGCGGAGAAGGCGAGGGTGCGGGGGCTTCCGCCTCGTTATTCCACACATCTTTTGGACCCCATCCGGCTTGCCTGAATGGTAAGTGAGGTTGAATGGCTAAAATGGAGAATGAAGACCAACACGACCCCACCCACCTTGGCGGACAGCCGACAAGTCTAGCGGCAAAACGTGTCGTAGTACAACAATCCCGCAACGCTCTTCGCGTCATGAATGCGGCCGTCGCGCACCCTCGTCAAAGCCTCTTGCCACGTCAGAAGCAGCACGCGGATATCCTCGCCCGCCTCCAACGCCATATCTCCGGCGGTAAGACCCGACGCGACATACACGTACATCTTTTCGTCGAGAATTCCCGGCGACATGCAAAACGTAGTCAGGTACTCGATGTGGGCTGCGCGGTATCCGGTTTCCTCGGCCAATTCCCGTAGTGCCGTCTTCATAGGCTCTTCCGGTGGCTCAAGGGTACCCGCCGGGAGTTCCACGAGACGTTCCCCGACGGCTACGCGATAGTTCTCCACAAAACAAATACAGCCATCGTCCAGCAACGGCACGATTGTCACCGCTCCCGGATGACGAACGATATCCTTGGCGTGTTGCGATCCGTCGTCCATTTCCCGCGTCACGCGTTCGACGCGGAACCGCATGGCCTGGTAAAGCACCTGGGTAGTATTCATGGCACTTTTCTTTCGTAAGAATAGCGGGTTCTTTCGGGTTTAGGGAGTAGGATGGGACGAACCGCAGGCGGGGTTACGAACTGAAACCTGGAAGAAGGAGCTTCCCCATGGCGATTATAACGCAAGTCACGGAATTGTTACAGGGATTGTTGGGGGAATCTTGGCCAACCAGGAACATCCCCCCCCTTGCCAACCCGAACAAACTAGAGTATAAGGATGGTCAAGATCCTGGAAGATCCCATGGAAAATATCGATTCGGATCTGTAAACGGACCGTCGGAGCCAAATTATGGGCAGTTCAAGATCACTGTGGGCAGTCCTCGCTGTTTTGTTTCTGGCGGTTCTCTTCGTCTACGGATATCGCTGGCTGTTTCCACCCGTGCCGCGAGCGAAAAGTGCCGACGAATTGGCCGCAGCCGCGCTGGGTGACGGCACGGTGAAGGATCGGCAATACGCCGCGGTAAAACTGTCCGAACTTGGCAAGCCGGCCCGCCGGCAGCTCCTCCACGTGTTGGATCAGAGCCAGCAGGCGGAGGTCCGCGTGGCCTGTATCCAAAGTTTGACCGAACAGTGGGACTACCGCAGCATGCCTCGGCTCTTCGATCTCATGGACGACCCTTCGCCTGCGGTTCGCCAGCAGGCGGATGAGGCGGTGCAGTGTCTGATCCGGGATTGTGTGATAGGCAAGGTCCCTGGAGACTACCAGCGGGCGGAGCGGCAACGTTTGCTATCGGCGGGTTACTCCACCCCCCTGCCGATGCCGAGCAAGGTCCACGGCGACCAGCGGGCGGAGCGGCAGGCGGTCATCAAGAATGCGAGGTCGGAGTGGGAGAGATTCAAGCAATCCGGTTTAGGCCGGACGTTCATTCGTGAAAAGCTGGGAGGAGAAGACCTTTAAGAAGCGACCACCCGCTAGAATATCAAGTACGTCGGGCTTTCTAGCCTGACTTGTCTGGTTCATTAGTTAGGCTGGAAAGCCTGACGTACAACCGTTGATTCTTGGTTCCAATAGGGCGAAGATAACCATGAAAACTACAATTTTTCGTCGCGCGTTCACGCTGATCGAGTTATTGGTCGTCATCACGATCATTGGGTTGCTGGTGTCCCTGTTGTTGCCGGCCGTCAACGCGGCACGTGAGGCGGGTCGAAGGACGCAGTGCGCCAATAACCTTCACCAGATCGGCACGGCCTTCCAGAATTACAAGGGCGATAACGGCGGTTCGGCGGGCAATCTCAATGTGAACCTATGGACCAACACGCTGACGCCTTACCTCGAGAATCAGACTAACTCGGTGTACAAGTGCCCCGATGACAAGGAAAGCGGGATCGTCAGCGAAATCGACACCTATTTTTATGCGTCGAGGAGCAACGTTGCCAAGAAGAAGCCGCTCGACGGCTCGGCACTTCTGTCCATAGCCCTCTATGATCTCAATGCGACCGTCTGGTCCGACTATGGAGGGAGAGGCGATACGGGGAAAACATGGAATCAGTGGATTCAGACGTGCCTCGGTTCAAAGTATCCGGGGTACACGCCGTCTCCCGGCGCATGGGCACTTGTCACGGACGACGGCATGGACTACGTCATCAGCGACATCTATTGGCTGATCGATCCCAATTATCCCGGCGGGGGGCGAGGCTTCGCTCTCATGCCGATCTGCCAGGCCTGTGGTGCCATCTGCCGAGGAGACCCGCCGGCGACGGTCCAGGGCTATAACCCCGACGGAGGCATAACGCCCATGGGGGAACCGATTACGCAAGGAACCTGGTGGCCGCTCGGCACGTCCAATCCAGTCAGCTACGGCATGAATAGCCGCGCCAACCGCTTTCTTTGGGACAGCAAGAAAGTGCTGGCTACCGAGTACCTCAAGCTCGTCGCCGACCTGGCGGGTGGAAACACCAGCGAATTGCTGACCCCGACTCCCGCGATGGTGAATTCGCCCGACTGGACGCATTGGGGTGCCGGCCGTGCCCGACACTCCGGCATGATCAATACACTCTTTGGTGACGGACACGTCGAGGCGATCAGCCCCGACGCCATCAACCCCAAGCTGACTAACGACGAATACTGGAAGGCCGAGATCGACCTCAAGTAGGAGGGAGTCTCCGCCAAGTTTGTGGTGCGGGGCGTCTCGCCTGCCTGATTCAACCACAACACATTGGGCAGGCGGGACGCCCGCACCACAATTATCCGCAAACCCGGCGGAGAGCCGTAGACAGGAGTCTGGCCATGGAACTGCCGAAGAGAAATCGTCGAGTCGGACGGGTTCGTCCGGCCTTTACGTTAGTCGAGTTGTTGGTGGTCATTGCCATTATCGGCATGTTACTGGCATTGCTGATACCGGCAATTGTCACGGTGCAGGAATCGGCCCGGCAGGTTCAGTGCCAGAACAATCAGAGACAATTGTGCCTCGCACTGCTGGCGTATGAAGGTTCGCAAAAGTCGTTTCCCGGCTGGCAGAATACACCGAGCAAGTCTATTTCCGGCTGCAACTCCATCTCGTGGGTGACGATGTTGCTGCCGAGATTGGACCGCAACGACCTCTGGAAAAAAGTCAATTCGCCCGGTTTTGACTTCGCATACACATTGGTTCCGTTGGGTTTGAAGTTACCGATATGCCCCAGCGATCCACCTCCCTCCAACCAGAGCAGCGGTGAAAGCTCCTACATTGCCAATGGGCTGGTCCTGCGAGACCCGACGCTCAATCCGCCCTTGCCGCCGCTAACCGTCGATTATATCTCGGGTGCGGACGGTGCCGCGAACACCCTCCTGCTGGGCGAAAACACTCAAAAAGCTCCCTCCGCTGCCGTGGGCGCGTCGAACAAGGCGCACGACTGGTATTATAGTACGGTTGGTTCGGTTATTACTTCTGCTTCCTGTGCCGCCGCCTGGCCGACCCAGATCAACCATACCTTTGGCTTCAATATATCGGCAAGTAACTATACCTCGGCCTTCGGGGCAACCCGTGCCAATGCCTATGCGACTTTTGCCGCGCCCTATGGTAGTCAGACTAGCTATTACAACGGCAACCCGATGACGGCGAACATTAACTCGAACCACAGTGGTGGATCGGTCGTGAGCTTCTGCGACGGACACATCCAATTCCTGCGCGATGACGTAGGGGTGAATTTTGCCACCGGTAGCGACCCCGCAGCCAAAATTACGGTTTACCAACTTTTGGTGACTCCCGATGGCAGCCAGTTCGGCGGCGAGCCTGCGGCCGATGAGAGCCAATTCTCGAAGTAAGACCGGATGCCTAGACGTAGGGGGGACGAGCGCAGCGAGCCCCACCATTTCCAGCGACCCATTCCGACGTAGGGTGTGGGAGAGCGCAGCGAGCCCCACCACCGGTTTCGAGGCACGACGCATATTCCGTCCTCTCGTGCCCATTCGTTTCCCAACGCCAACAGCGTTATTCATTTCCCTACGCCAACGGCGTTGCGTCCTCTAGCCCAGGGTTGACGCGCTAGCGGCTACCCCGGGTATTCGGGAACCCAAAACACTCCTACCCCGAAGGGGTTGCGTCCCAACTTCCCTGGGGACGCAACCCCTTTGGGGTAGGGCATTGTTGATTCGTATACCCAGGCCATCCCCCCCTTGCCAACCCGAACAAACTAGAGTATAAGAATAGTCAAGATCCTGAAAGATCCCATGGAAAATATCGATTCGGATCTGTAAACGGACCGTCGGAGCCAAATTATGGGCAGTTCAAGATCACTGTGGGCAGTCCTCGCTGTTTTGTTTCTGGCGGTTCTCTTCGTCTACGGATATCGCTGGCTGTTTCCACCCGTGCCGCGAGCGAAAAGTGCCGACGAATTGGCCGCAGCCGCGCTGGGTGACGGCACGGTGAAGGATCGGCAATACGCCGCGGTAAAACTGTCCGAACTTGGCAAGCCGGCCCGCCGGCAGCTCCTCCACGTGTTGGATCGGAGCCAGCAGGCGGAGGTCCGCGTGGCCTGTATCCAAAGTTTGGCCCAACAGTGGGACTACCGCAGCATGTCGCTGCTTTTGGACCTCATGAATGACCCCTCGGCCGCAGTTCGCTTGCAGGCGGGTGAAGCGGTTCAGTCCCTGCTCCGAAGGGATTGCCAGTTCAGTAAGGTCAACGGCGACAACCAGCAGGCGGAGCGGCAGGCAGTCATCCAGCGTTTGCGGTCCGAATGGGAGAAATTCAAGCGACCCGGAGAATTAACCTGGTTGTTCATTCGGGAAAAGTTGGGAGGAGAAGACCTTTAAGGAGGCATAGATAACCATGAAAACCACAATTTATCGTCGTGCGTTCACGCTGATCGAGTTATTAGTTGTCATCGCGATCATTGGGTTGCTGGTGTCCCTCTTGCTGCCTGCCGTCAACGCAGCGCGTGAGGCAGGCCGAAGGATGCAGTGCGCCAATAACCTTCATCAGATCGGCACGACATTCCACAATTACGTGAGCACTAATGGCGGTTCGGCGGGCAGTCTCAATGTCAATGCGTGGACCGACACGCTGAGGCCCTACCTCGAGGATCAGACATTGATGTACAAGTGCCCGGATGATAAGGAAAACGGGGTCGTTACCGACATCGACACCTATTTCTGGGCGTCGCGCGCCACAACCTATGCTAAGAAGAAGCCATTCGACGGTTCGGAGAAGAACATGTCCTTGGTTTTCCGTGATCTCAACGGGCCAGGGTGGGATAACCACGGGAGACAAGCCCAGAATATGACATGGAATGATTACATTCAGCAGAAACTTGGTCCGCAGTATCCGGGTTTCGCGCCGTCGTCAGGCGCCTGGATCTTCGTCACGGACGACGGTGCCGACTTCAACATCGGCGACATGTTCTTCCTCCTCGATCCCAACTATCCCGGCGGGGGGCGCGGCTTCTGTCTTGCCGCCCAATTTAGGACCAGCGGTGCCGTCTGCCGAGGAGACCCGCCCGTGGTAGTCGCGGGCTATACCGCCAACGGAAGCAGTGCGTCCATGGGAACTCTCATAGGGGGTTCCAATATCGTGGAACTAGCTTGGTGGCCGCTCGGCACTTCCAATCCGTGCAGCTACGGCATGAATTACAGTGCCAATCGCTTTCTTCGGGATAGCAACAAGGTACTGGCCGTCGAGTACTGCACGCTTGTCGCCGACTGCAGACCTGTCGCCAGCCTGGCGAATGGAAAAACCGACGATTTGCAGCCGGATAGGGAGTCCACTTTGAAGGGTTCGCCGGACTGGACGCATTGGGGTGGTGGACGCGCCCGACACTCCGGCTTGATCAACACACTCTTTGGTGATGGACACGTGGGGGCGATCAACCCCGACGCAATCAACCCCAGGCTGTTCTACGACGAGTGCTGGTCGGCCGAAGTCGACCTCAATCTGTAGCATCGGCCCTCGCGCATCGCCATTGCTCATTGCGGGACAGCCCCGAGGATATTTGGGTCATGAAACCACCGAAGAGAAATCGTCGAGTTGGACGGGTTCGCCCAGCCTTCACGCTGGTCGAGTTGTTGGTGGTCATCACCATTATCGGCATGTTGCTGGCCTTGCTGATGCCGGTAATTACCGCAGTACAGGAATCGGCTAGGCAGGCACAGTGCCAGAGCAATCAGAAACAATTATGTCTCGCACTGCTGGCCTACGAAGGTTCGCAAAAATCGTTTCCCGGCTGGCAGAATACACCTAGCAAGTCTATTTCCGGCTGCACATCCATCTCGTGGGTGGCGATGTTGCTGCCGAGATTGGACCGCAACGACTTATGGAAAACCATCAATTCGGCCGGTTTTACAGGCTTCGCAGAGAGCATCCAAAGTTCTTACTCGTTGGGTTTGAAGTTGCTGGTATGCCCCAGCGATCCGCTTCCCTCCAACCAAACCAATGGCGAAAGTGCCTACATCGCCAACGGGTTGGTTCTGCGAGATCCGACGCTGACCCCACCGTTGCCGCCGCTAACCATCGATTATATCTCGGGTGCGGACGGTGCCGCGAACACCCTCCTCCTGGGTGAAAATGCTCAAAAAGCTCCCTATGCCGCTGCCGCGGCAGGTGCGGCGGATAAGGCGCACACCTGGTACAACATGATTAAAAATGGTGTCTCCATCACCGGTTACTTCCAGAATTACCAGACCTTTGGCTTCAATGTATCGGCAAGTAACTATACCTCGGCCTTAGGGGCGACTCGGGCTAACGCCTACGCGAAGTTTGCCGAGATCTATGGCAGTGAGACGAGCAAGTACAACGGCAACCCGATGACGGCAAACATTTACTCAAAGCACAATGGTGGATCGATCGTGAGCTTCTGCGACGGACACGTCCAATTTCTGCGAAATGACGCGGGGATGAATTTTGCCACCGATAGCGACCCCGCAGCCAAAATCACGGTTTACCAACTCTTGGTGACTCCCGATGGCAGCCAGTTCGGCGGCGAGCCTGCGGCCGATGAGAGCCAATTCTCGAAGTAAGACCGGATCGCATTAGCCTGCGCCTTCCGCCGCAAGGTCGCTCTGCGGAATGGCCTCGGGCAGAGAACGGGGTTTTGCCGTGTCACAAGTGCCCGGCACAATCATCGGGCTGGGCGAGTTCTTATCGAGAATTGCCTTCAATTCAAGATGGTCGATCGTCTCGAGAACGATGAGCCGCTGCGCCAGGGCTTCCAACGCCTGGCGGCGGGTATTCAGGATATGGCTGGCTTTACCCTGGGCCTCCGAGAGGATGTACTTGATTTCCTCGTCGATCTCGCGTGCCGTCTGCTCGCTGTGCGTGCGGTCGCCGGCCAGGTCATTTTGGGTAGCGAGGAAGATCGAGCGGCGGCTCTCGCGATAGCTGGTTCGGCCCAAGCGGCTCATGCCGTAGTCCGTGACCATGCTGCGAGCGATTTCCGTGGCCCGCTCCAGGTCGTTCTGGGCACCCGTGGAGACGTCGCCGTAAATGATTTCTTCCGCCAGGGTGCCTGCCAAGGCAACTTGGATGCGGCTCTCCAGCTCGCTCTGAGTCAGCAGATAGCGATCGCCCTCAGGCCGCTGCATCATGTAGCCCAGTGCGGCTAGGCCGCGCGGAATGATCGAAACCTTATGCACGGGATCGGTGTTCGGCAGGCTGGCGGCAACGAGGGCATGGGCACTTTCGTGATAGGCGATTCGCTGCTTCTCGTCGGCATGCATGACCCGTTGCCGTTTTTCCAGCCCCGTGGTAACGCGATCGACCCCTTCCGTGAATTCCTGCATGCTGACGGCCTTCTTGCCGGCCCGAGCCGCCAAGAGCGCAGCCTCGTTGACCAGATTGGCCAGGTCGGCACCGACAAATCCAGAGGTGATCCGGGCGACTTCCCGCAAATCGACCGAGCTATCAATGCGAATCTTCATGATGTGGACGTCGAGAATATCCTCGCGGCCACGGACGTCCGGCCGGTCGACCAATACATGGCGATCAAATCGCCCTGGGCGGAGCAGGGCTGGGTCGAGCGTTTCCGGCCGGTTGGTGGCGGCCATCACAATCACGCCGCTGTTGGAATTCACGCCGTCCATTTCGACCAAGAGCGCGTTGAGCGTTTGCTCGCGCTCGTCGTGACCGCCAACAACACTCGTGCCGCGAGTCTTGCCCAAGGCGTCAAGTTCGTCGATGAAGACGATGCAAGGGGTTTTGGCCACCGCCTGCTGGAACATGTCTCGCACCCGCGCAGCACCGACGCCGACGAACATTTCGACGAAGTCCGATCCCGAGAGGCTGAAGAACGGCACCCCCGCCTCGCCGGCAACGGCTTTGCCCAGCAGCGTCTTGCCCGTGCCGGGCGGCCCGACGAGCAACACCCCCTTGGGAATGCGACCGCCAAGCACCTGGTACTTCTCGGGTTGCTTGAGAAAATCGACGACCTCGCGGAGTTCATCCACCGCTTCATCAATACCGGCGACTTCGTCAAAGGTCACCCCGATATCTTCTTGGGCCAACAACTTCCCGCGACTGCGGCCGAAGGCCATCGCCGAACTTGCCCCCCCCAGTCGCCGCAAGAGCAGGAGCGAAATGACCATAACGCCTGCGATAAGCCCAATCAGCATGAGATAGCTTCGCCACGGACTGGGCGTCGATCCCCCCTGAAAGTCGTTAAAACCGTTGGCGGAAAGTCGACTGAGCAATAAGCCGTTGTCTTGATCCAGCCCGTAACGCGAACAAGTAAACGGCACATCCTTTTTGGCTGCCGCGCGCAAGTTTTCCGGATCGAGTATTTCCCGCGTGACTTTCCCGGTGATTTCGCTCGGTCCCACGTGGAGATCGCTCAGATTTGAATAGCGAACCGTCAACTCCGTGCCATTCCCGGATTCATGGACTTTGATCGAGGGATCCTCATTCGTTTTGGACGGAGCACCTTTCTCAATAAACTCTTGTAGGTGACCGAACTTGATGACCACCTGGGAACCATACGGAAGAAAAAGTGCGGCAAGTCCCAAGCAGACAATCACCGCAATGATCAGAAGGCTGAAATTGTTATTAGCGGGAGCTTTTCGGCCGTCGGGTGATTTCGAGGGCTTGGCGGGGCGAGGTGGAATCGAATCCATGCATGGGTTTCCCAAGAAAATAAGTTTCTGTCCAACACCCTATTTTCGGCTCTCCGCCAAGTTTGTGGTGCGGGCGTCTCGCCTGCCTAGTCCAACCACAACATCTTGGGCGGCGGGACGCCCGCACCACAATTATTCGCAAACATGGCGGAGAGCCCTATTTTCTTTGATCGTTCGGCATCACTGCGTCCGCAGGGGATCCCGGGTCGGCACCCAGGGCTGGTTGTCGAGGAACGGATTGAGCGCGTCCGTATTGCTGCGCGAGTCAACGCTGCCATCAAAGAACAACACGTTCATGGTCCCCACATGCCGGAAACGGCTATAGCCCCAACCGCCCCAGTATTCGGGCGAGCTGCTCCCCGCAATGTCACCCGTGGAGGACTTGTCGGCGGGTTGGTCCGCCTTGGTAGGCTTGAGAACATTCGCTACGAGCTTGCTATACTCGACGAGTAGGATGCGACCGCCGTCCCCGTTCAAAAAGTAGTTGGCCCGGTTATTCATGCCATAGCTACAGGGATCGCCCCCCGCGAAGAACCATTCCTGTGGCTGATAAAACGGTTTGCAGGATTTGCCATTGACATCGATGACCACCTGGTTGTTGCCGTCGTACAGCGTGTACCCAGTGTAACCGTGACCATTGGTCCAGGCATACTTGCCCGTCCTCACTCCCTGGCTGTTGTAGTCGATAAGAATACAAATATCTGCAAAATCATCGTTCCCCGGCTGGTCGTCGGCCGCAATCACGTAGGCTAGCGGGCTATTCCAAGTTCCTATTCGTCCCGCCCAAGTTGAATCCTGCGGGAGGAATCCGGACTTTTTCGCGTTCGGTCCTTCGCAAAGGGGGACTTTGAAGTCCACCCCCCCCTTCCTCTCCTCATCCACCGTGAAATAATAGTCGGAGGGTTCCCCGCCGGAAGTTTTCTTTTCCCTGTCGTCCGGGCAAACATACATGGTGCGGTTGTTTTCCAAGTAGCCGGCAAGTGTGTCCGTCCAAAATCTTGGGTCGAGCGTAGCTGCGCTACCGCCGTTGGCCGCCATAAAGGAGTGGAAGGCGGTGCCGATCTGCTTCAGATTATTTTTGCACTGGACATTTCTCGCCGACTCGCGTGCCGCCTGCACGGCCGGCAAGAGCAGGCTGACCAAGACCCCAATGATGGTGATAACCACCAGCAATTCAATCAACGTAAAACCACGAAAATTGCGAACTTTCATGAATTGGCCCTCCGTACCCGGAACACTCTGTATTAGGTTTGAATTAACTCAACAACAGGCTGAACTAGCCGTCAGAACTTTGCATCTTTCTCTGCAAGGCGTTTTTGCCAAACCTTAAGTTTTGAAGCAGAAAATATTTTCCACATTTCACGGATTCTTACGGTAGCTGCTTTGCGTTTCTCGGGGGGGGCGTTGGGATTGAAGCTCGGCAGCACGCCCATGAGTTTAAGTAGCGTATTGGCCGCCATGCTGCTAACCGGCAGCGACGGGTCATCCATTAGGTCCAGCATGGTCGGCACGCACTCGTAATCCCAGAGGGTGGCAAATCCGTGCATGCAGGCAATTCGCACCTCGGGATTTTTGCTTTCCTCGAAGACGCTTTTCAGATAGGGCTGGGCCTCGTTTCGCGTGCCTGTGTAGGGAAGGCTCGCCGCACGCATCTGAAGCTTAACGGCAACCTGCCGCTGCTTTTCAGGGCTATCGGCATTCAGAGCCTGTCGCGCAAGCTCCGCCGGAGATTCCATCTTGGGCGTTTGCCCGCGCTGCCACCGCCAGACCAAAGCCGCAGCGAGCAAAACCACCAACAGACCGACCAAGAGAGGTAAACGCTTGTTTGCCATCCGTCCAAACTCCGTTAGAAAAACAACTCTAAGCTTGGCAATTATTTAGATTAGAAGAGTTTATAGGAACAATGCAAACTCCACTATACAGGAATTCCCGCTGTTAAGCAAGCCCCAGGGCTTTTTTATTGATCTTCCGGTTAGGTGCAGAAGTAGGGTGGGGAGAGTGAAACGAGCCCCTGCGCTCTCCCCACCCTACAATTATTCGCGTTCCGCACCTGGAACCGGAAGAGCCTTTTTTATTGATCGACGCTGACCTTTTCGCCGTGGCCATCCAAAAACGTCTTGACCACTTTGCCTGGATGGGCGGAACTCAGGGTGCCAAAGGTCAAGGAGTCCAAAGCGGTTGCCAGAGGGATTAATGGTGGCACGTCGGTCCACTTCCCCGCTCGCGGGAGGGGTGTCATTCCGTCGCCCGTGCGCTCTCCGATCATGATGGTCGTGGCCAAATCGGTGCGCTTTGAAAGAAGCGGCGGTGTGGGCGGAGGCACGACCAGCTTACCAGTCTCGTCCACATAACTCACGAAGACGCTGCCGTTAATGCGGTAGCTCAAAAGTGCCTGGACGTTTGGCGACGTGGGGTCAATTAAAAAGGGATCATTGGGGCAAATTACAATGTTCAGACGCATCTTCGGGACGTTGGCCACAAGAGCACTATCCTTGCTGCGAATCGTATCCCACATATCGCCGCGTTCCAAGTAAGGGAAAAGTGCCGCGACCCAGCTATACGAAAAATCCACAGGGGGGGTTCCGCGGGAACCTTTGTTTAGAACGCCGGGGAGACGTCTCTTGGCATCTTCGTACATGATGATCGCCCTGCCGATCTGCATCTGATTGTTCATGCAGGTGGTCTGCCGGCTATCCTCCCGAATCATGTTCACCGCCGGAAGGAGGATTGCCAGCAAGATTCCGATAATCGTGATAACGACGAGGAGTTCGACGAGGGTAAAGCCGCGGGGGGGGCGGCAGTAGGGGGTGGAAATTGAGAATTGAAAATTGAGAATTGAAAATTGGGAATGACGGAAAAGGCCGCGTTCGGCCGGTTTTTTGCGCGTCCTGCGTAATTTGCGATTTACAATCTCTCGTTCCATGGCTCACTCCTCCTTTTTCAGGCGAAATCCCCTGCCCTGAAGTCTATTGTCGTAGAAAACGTGAAAGAATTCCAGTCCCATAAAAAAATTTAGAGAAACACTGGATTTTTTGGCAAGAATCTGAGACAATACCAGAGGGCAAGGGGTGTGGCTGACGCAGGGCTTGCAAAGTTGCCGCGGGTTGTCAAGTTGCACGCTGCGGGCTTGTTGGTCTTTGGGGATCAGAAGGTCGAAGGAGTCTAATCATGGAACGACAGAAGAGAAAGCTTCGAGTTGGACGGGTTCGCCCGGCTTTTACGCTGGTCGAGTTGTTGGTGGTCATCACCATCCTCGGCATGCTGATGGCATTGCTGATGCCGGTAATTTCCGCAGCGCGGGAAGCGGCCCGGCGGACCCAATGCACCAACAATCAAAGGCAATTGGGCATCGCCATGCTACAGTACGAAGGTTCGCGCAAGTCGTTTCCCGGCTGGCGGAATACGGTAACCAACCAAACGGTCTCGTGGGCAACCATGTTACTGCCGAATTTGGACCGCAATGATCTGTGGGGCAAGTTTAAGGCAGGCAACTTCCAAGGCACCACAACTTCGGTCAATGCCGGCCCGAGGACTTTGAAATTGCTGATCTGCCCCAGCGACCCTCCCGAGAGCGATGCCGGAGGCTCCAGTGCCTACATTGCCAACGGGCTGGTCGTGCGAGATCCGCTGGCGAATCCAGCGCTGTCGCCGCTAACCTTGGATTATATCTCCGGTGCGGACGGTATCTCAAATACCCTCATGCTGGGCGAAAACACCCGCACGCTTCCCGCCGAAGCCCAAGCAGGCGCGACGGTAAAGGCCCACAACTGGTTCTTCCTTACCGATACTGATGTTAATCCCCAGATCGCGCAGACCTTTGGCGTCAAATTAACTGCAACGGACTATTCTTCGGGCCTAAAGACTTTTACCGAGCCCTATGGCACTGAGATGGGCAAGTATAACAACAAAATGACCGCGAACATCAATTCTGCCCACAGTGGCGGAGCGGTCGTGACCTTCTGCGACGGACACACCTGGTTCCTGCGAGATGACGTTGGGGTGAATTTTTCCACCGGCAGCAGCACGGTTACGGTTTATCAAATCCTAGTGACTCCTGATGGCAGCAAGCTCGGCGGCGAGCTTCCGGCCGATGAAGGCCAGTGGTAATAAGATCCCGTGGCATTTGCCTTTCCCGGTCCGAGCGGGGGCCGGGGCGATGCATTGTTGGGGCTTGCGAAGAAAGGCACGTCATCCCAAGGGATGAGTGTGCATCAAGCGTGAAAATGCAAGCGAACTCGGTGCTGCCAAGCGTATGCCACCCAAGAAAGAGCGTCGTTCGTGCCAACGGTGCTGGCGCTCACTTTCTTTTTGGCTCTCTGCAAGGCTTGCTGTCTTTATAGAGGCTAAGATTCTTCCGGTAGTCTTCCTTGTCGGCGTCCTTCGTTGCCATCTCTAATGCTTTCTGTTGAAACTCCACGGCCTTGTTAAACATTCCAACTTCGGCATAAGCGGCGGCGAGGGTGTCGAGATAGTCTGCCTCTTTCCACTGCGATAGTTTGCAAGCCCATAGAGCATTCTCGACTGCTCGCTTTCCGTTACGAAGACAGTCATGGGAACTTGTTGCCAGAATCCATGCCAGGCTGTTGCGCGGCCCCGCCTCCTCGGGATCGAGACGAATGGACTTGGTATAGTCGGCCAGTGCCTTGACAAAGTCACCTTTCTTTTCATAAGCATCACCTCGATTGTCATACGCCTCAGCGAGTTGCGGGTCCAGCCGGATGGCCTCGTTACAGTCGGCAATTGCCTTATCAACGTCGTCTTTCTCCAGATAAGCAAGCCCCCGGTCGGAGTAGGCCTCCGCATAACAGGGCTTGAGCCGAATGGCCTCGGTAAAAGCAAGGATTGCACCGTCGAAGTCCTTACTGTCCAGACACGAAATGCCCCGTTCGTAGGCTTCCGTTGCCCCATCGGCACTTACCGCAACATTCAGCAGAAACGAGATTCCAATCCAGGCTGCCGCCCATAATTTCCATGTGTTCATTGCATTTCTCCCTATTTAGGTGAATTTTCCTTGACCCCACAATCATACCCTTGCCACTTTTCTTCCACCAGATGAATAAACTGGCCTTGATCATAACCTTGCCAACTGCTGTCACTGCTAGCTCGACGTAGGGTGCG
>JBAWVO010000024.1:0-39537 GCA_037147235.1 Planctomycetota bacterium
CTTGCATGCTACGTAACTGCCCTAAAAATAACAACTTAAAAGCCGGACAGCCTCTAAAGCACGGGCCTAATACCGCCTACGGCGGAAAGGGCCATGAATGGCCCTGAAAACCAGAGTTCGGCGCGGGTCTCCTGATCCCGCCGAAACGGACGATCGAAGGTCTCCCGGTAAATTGGAGACCTTCGGTTGGCGGCGTGGCTCGATCAGAGACCGGCCACAACAAGGCGGCGACCGGCCACAACAAGATGTTAATTGACAGCAAACTAATTCCCGATGAAAATCGTGTGTCGGCGAATATTGTTTTGGAAAACGCAACACACGTCATGGTCCCGAAGAGGCCAATCATCTTGCCCGCTTTGCAATTAGGGGAGAAAGTTTGTGGATCGTATGTGCGTGAGCATTTTGAGAAGACCGCCGAACCCCCCTACTGGAAGCTCTATATGCGGCACCGTAAGGAAGTGGCCCGTGCGCAATGTTTGGCTCATCGCAGGTGGTGGTGCGGGCTGGTTCCACAGAAGATAGTTTGGCAATTCTAAGAAGGGAGCACTGACTTTTGATGTCTTCAACAACAATTTCTAATGTGGCACCAATCAAGACGGAGTGTATAACCGTCTTCCTCTGTTCCTTTGTGGCCATTTCGATCTGCTTCCACGGAGCGGTCAGGGACTTTTTCCCGATGGCGGATAACGTAATTCTAATTACGGAATCGACTCCTTACGCAATGCATGTGGATTTTGTGAAGTGGTTTACGTGTGGCTGGCGAGGGTACTCTCGCCCTTACGCCGAGTATATCGGCACAGTCACTGATTTTGTTCGTCCTGTTGTCAACGGGTGTTTTTGGCTTAACTTCGCGATTTGGGGCGAGAAATGGGGAAATTATCTTTATCTTAACTTCGCGGTGATGGCGGCGGCGGCAGCACTAAGCTACTATATCGCCCGTCAGTTACTGGGCTGCGAGCGATGGGCTGCCCTGCTCGCATCGAGTTTACTCCTGCTGAATCCGGCGAGCATTACTTCGTACGGTATCCCCATGGACATCGTTCATACGCTTAGCGCATTGATTGCAGTATTTGCTTTAGTGTCCATTTTGCAAAAACGCATGGTGTGCGGCCTGGTACTTTTGGTCGTGGCTCTGTTCACCAAAGAATCGACGCTCTTTGCGCCCATGGCCGCCGGACTGATGTGGTTGCTCCTCCGGCACCGCGAGGCGGGGCGTTTCCATGCCGCGCATTGGGTGGTGGCCGCAGCCCTGGCCGCAATTCCAATAGGAGCTTGGTTACTGGCCCGGTTTGCTGTATTCCACGGCTTTGGTCAAGCCTACGTCACTCAGGATCTGTCTTTGATGGGGATCATTGTTTCCTGGGCAACCTTCCCCTTGCTCTGGCCCTTGGGGTTGAGTGGCCCCACCGATCCGAGTTCCACGATTCGCGGAGTCTTATGGCGGCAATGGGACATGATCTCCCTCTTACCGATCTTTGGCCTGTTTATGAGTCTGATTACCGTGTCACTGGTTCTCCGTGCCCTAGTGAAGTTCGTACGCGATTCATCCTGGAGGAATGAGAACGACTGGCTGCTTTGGCTGGGACCGTGGCTGATCCTCGCCTTTGCACAACTGATCACACTAGGCCTGCCGGTGCAGAACGGTCTGTTCGTATTTGTAGTTGGGATTCCTATTACGTGCCTCCTATTGCAGCGCGCGGTGCGGACACGTGCTGTCGCTTCCGCTATGCTGGTCGTTTGTTTTCAATTGCTGCTCGTTGTGCCCGGACTAAGTTTTGTCTTCACGGAACATAGCAGGGCTGCAACCGAAGCTCGCACGGAATCTCGAGCTGTCACGCAATCTCTCCTGAGCGCACTTTTCGAGGCAGGAAACAAACACAAGAGAGTATACGTTCTCAACGATATTCCCATCCGCAATGCGCGCGTTCAGGCAGGCCCCTTTGCCGGCACAAAAGCGGAGGTAGTCCTGTTAAATAACCTCGATGGTGGGTTCCCTCACAATTCGCTTTCTGTCAATATGGTCAAGATCGGACCTGATCGGTATCGAATAACGACGAGAGTCCAGTCTCCATACAATTTACTTCTGGTGGCTGCGCAACGGAAGGAACTATTCCCGTCGGTTGGCGAGAAATCTGTGGTGCGAAACAGCAACATCACGTATGAGTTTCCGGTGGCTCCGCAACCGCGGAGAGGCGTTTTGGGAACCGAGCACTGGAGCATTGGTAGCGAGTTGCAAATCACGCTCACCGACGACAGCGATTTTGCTATCGTGGGATACGACCCTCCTACGGGCCTTTATCGCGTTGTGACCTTGCCTGAATAAATGCCGATTAGGCCCTATTATTGTGTTTCATTTCGTCGAGTACGAAGCACGCAAAGGCTAATCTCTTTCAGGGTGCTCGTGAGTACGAACATCGCCTTGTAATTTTTACCTTGGTATAACTTAATGGTTTCAAAACGGTTGATATCGCTGGTTGTTCCCTGTTACAATGAGAGCGAAGTGTTTCCATACCTTGAGCGAGAACTTGCTTCGCTTGCCGACCGGTTGCAGGAGGAGTTCGACGTCGAGATCGTACTTGTCGACGACGGGAGTCGGGATTCTACCTGGGGTCTGATTAAGGAGTTTGGCGGGCGCGACGTCCGGGTTCGGGGAATCACCTTGTCTAGGAATTTTGGGCACCAGGTAGCATTGACCTGTGGGTACGATCTTTCCATGGGGGATGCCATAGTCTGTATGGACGCCGATCTTCAAGATCCCCCAGAGGCCGTCGTGGAAATGGTGCAGAAATGGAAAGAGGGGTATGATCTGGTTCAGGCAATTCGCATCCAGCGCGATGGCGAAACGCGGTTCAAACTATGGACGGCGGCGGCTTTCTATCGCTTAATTCGCGCACTGGGCGCGAATCACGTCACTGCCAACACTGGAGATTTTCGTCTCATGAGTCGCCGGGCTCTCGATGCGCTGGGTCAGATGCGGGAGTACCACCGCTTCATCCGTGGCATGGTAGGACTGGTGGGGTTTCGCACGACCGATATTTACTATCGCAGAAGGGTGCGAAAAGCGGGCACGACGAAGTATCCGCTCCGCAAGATGTTGCGGTTCGCTTCCGACGCGATCGTCTCTTTTTCTACTGTTCCGTTGAAGCTTTCGTTCATAGCCGCCGTGCTGTTATTCTTCGTCGCGGTCGGTTACTTGGGGTTTTCAACTATTCGTCACCTCTTTTGGGACGTTCCCTTGGTTCCCGGTTGGTCCAGCCTGATCCTGTCCGTTGTGGCCCTTGGTGCCAGCAATCTGATCTCGATCGGCATCCTGGGCGAATACGTGGGACGCATCTATGAGCAAGTCAAGCAACGACCGCTGTACTTTGTCCAGGAAACGACATCCATGGCGAGTGTCCCGAAGTCGTTGGGAGAGACAAACTCCTTGGAAGGATTGTAAGTTTGAAGGAATCACAAGAGACGTCACGCGACCAGGAGTTCGATGCCTACGCAACCGATTATGGTGCTGGCATGGACATTGGTTTGAAATGTTGCCTTGGCCCCGATGCCGAGTCATTCATCGAAGTCAAGGTGGCTTGGATGCTTCAGTATCTGGCACGCTGGCCATTGCCAAACGACGTGGAAGTTCCACGGCTGATGGATTACGGATGCGGGGTTGGCACGCTACTCCGCGTTCTTCGACGGATGGGATTCGCCGCGGAGCTTGCCGGATGTGATGTATCGCGGGGAATGATCAAGGAGGCATGCGAGCGGTGGCCGCAGGACGAGCCATTGAGGTTCGAGCCTATCGAAAACGGCCGTGCGCCTTATGCGGATCAAGCATTTGACCTAGTCGTCCTAAGCTCGGTGATGCACCATGTGGAAGTCGCGGAGCGGAACATAGTCTACGCCGACGCTCTGCGGCTGCTGAAAATTGGGGGCCGGCTTATCGTCTTTGAGCACAATCCTTTCAATCCCCTAACCCAGTGGGTCGTTCATCATACGCCCATTGACCAGAATGCCGTTCTGTTACGCCCCTGCGAGGTCGTGCGGGGATTGAAAGCTGTTTCCGGTGTTGCGACCCATACGGAATACCTCATGTTCTTCCCTCCTAGGATGGTTTTGCTCCGGCCATGCGAACGATTTCTTCGTTGGTTTCCGTTAGGGGCGCAATACGTTGTAGTAGCCACGAAGCTATGTTAAGGGACAGCAAACTAATTTTCGAAATCGACGCCAACGCGGAAGCTATGCTAATTCCCGAACTCGACGTCGTTTTGGAATCGTCGTCCGTTCCTGCGCCGGTGGCTGTTGAAACAAAAAAGCCGACGATGCTTTTCCTCGTCAGCTCGCTGGCCGGTGGGAACGTCATTTCCATGATGCTCCGCATGGTCGGCGGTATCCTTCAGGCAAGGTGCGTCTTGCCGGCCGTACTGGGAAAGTTCAACAGCATCGGTTTGGTGATGGGCTACGCCCCTTTTCTGCAAATCGGCATCCTCAACGGCATCAACCGGGAACTCCCTTACTTTATCGGAAAAGGCAACCGGCAACGGGTCAACGAACTGGCCGCCGCCGCGCAGGCCTGGGCACTGGCCGTTGGTGGGATCGTCGGCATTGCGCTCGTGGGCGTCGGATGTTGGCAATTGGCCCATGGCGAGTGGGAATTGGCGGCCGGCTGGTTTACCAATGCCATTCTCGCCATACTGCTTTTCTACAATACCTATTATCTTCAGATGACGTATCGCACGGGCCACGATTTCGCGAGGCTGGCCATGTCGGGCGTCATCGAAAACACGGTCGCGCTGGCTTTGGTCGCGCTCGTCGCATTATTGAATTTCTACGGGCTATGCCTGCGGGCATTGTTGAGTGCTTCCGTGGGCGTGTGCTTTCTCTACTACTGGCGTCCGCTTCGAGTCGGGCCGCGTTGGAACGGGCGCCATCTGATGCATTTGCTCGTGATCGGCGCGCCGATCTTCATCGTCGGCCAAATCTATGCGTGGTGGACGGTGCTCAACTCCACGCTCGTATTTGTTTACCTGGGCGAGCAAGGTTTGGGTTTATACGCCATGGTGCTTGTGGCGGCCGGAGCTTTGGAACTCTTGCCGATCGCGGTCAGCCAGGTGCTTTATCCGCGAATGGCGGAACACTACGGCCGCACCGGTCGATTGGGCGATCTGATTCGCATGTCGATCAAGCCGACCCTCTTTTCCGTGATCGGCATCATTTCGGTGATCGTCGTTGGATGGTTCGCGGTTGAACCGGTAATTCGGTTTATTTTGCCCGACTATGTCGATGCGGTTCCCGCAATCCGTTGGGCTTTGCTGGTTCCTTTCGTGCTATCCTTTTGCCCCGTCATGAATGTTTATAACGTCCTACGGCGACAAGACCTTTATATTGTGGCCATTGTCCTTGGCATCGGAGCTTACGTTGGAAGTCTGTTGTGGCTCGTGCGCGGCGGTGCCGACCTCGTGGCATTTCCGCAGGCCATGTTGGTCGGTCGCGTGGTTTTTACCGTTGCTGGGTACGTGCTTCTCCTTCCTGTCTATTTCCAGCACGGTAAGGCTTGAACCAGGATCGTTGCTTGATGTCTGTGTCCTTAATTACTTATCCAGAAACAACTAAGTGATTTCCTCGCAACTTCCCTCACCCCCTGCCCCTCTCCCGCGTACAAGAGAGGGGAGTTGTTCTTGGACAGGTTCTGAGCAGGCCCGTCCCTTGGAAAACCTCGTGCGCGCCTTTGATGCTGAGCTTGCCCAACCGGAAATTGAAGGCATCTCAATTGGATCGACGTTGACCGACTTGCTGGTTATCGAGTTCATTAATGGTGGCGGACGGTGGGGCATTGCTCAGCGTGGCCTGGATCGACTTCGATGGTTGCGGAGATACTTCCTTGCACCCCGCCGGCCCGAAAAGGCCACGCAAGTGAAGCCTGGACAGATTCTGGTGCTATCCAGGTCATCGAAGACGCGGTTCGACGACCTGATCTTGCCCGTGCTTCAATCGCTGTCCCCAGTGCGTTGCACGGTGCTTTACAAGGATCCGAACACCCCGCAACGGTTGCCCGCCGGAGCGGATGCGGTCGACTGGATGGATGTGGTCTCGCATGACCATGGTCGTTGGCATTCGGCCTTCCGTCGCTGTTGGCCGCAGTGGCGTTCTCGCGTTCAATCGTTGTGCAAATCGTTTGGCTTGCCGCGCGGCGCGATGGAGCGTCTGAGTCTGAGTATTCTCGTGAATAGCCAGTTAGCTGTCGGATCTTTGGCGTTTCTTGAACGCTGCCGCCCTGCGGCCGTCGTAACCGATTACGACCGCGCCTGTTTCCCTTCGTGCCTTGTATTGGCGGCAAAGTCTCTTGGAATCCCTACCTTTTCGCTCCAGCATGGAGTCATGAATCAGGATGCCGTGGGATATGTGCCTGTAATCGCTGACCGGATGTTTTGCTGGGGCGAACTACCTCGGCGGATCATGACCGAGACTGGCCAGAATCCGGCTAAGTTAGCGATTGGCGGATGTCCCCGTCTGTCTCGCGAATTGCCCGTCGAACCCGAGAATGTACGCAGCCGATTAAACATTGATCCGTCGCACCGCGTGGCCATGTTGGGCACTTCGCCCGTTCCGCCGGTGCAGCGGAGGCTTCTGGCAGCATGGTTCTGTGATGCGGTGTCTCAACTTGATGGCGTTTCGGGTATTGTCCGCCTGCATCCGTCCGAAAAGCTTGAATTCTATGCCGATATCGCCAGGAAGTATCCCCAAGTCAAATTTTTGGACAATTCACAGATGTCGCTAGATGAGTCGCTCGCGGCCACCGATGTTGTGGTTGTACAAAGCAGTGGCATGGGGGGGGATGCATTGGTCAAGCGGCGTTTGGTCATCGTAGTCGAAATTCCGGATGCCACTTTGGGTCATGGAAAGGATCTTATCGAACAGGCCGGCTGCCCACGGGTTGCCAGTGCCGAGGAGCTAGCTGCATCGCTGCGAAGTCTGCTCTTTGATGAAGAATTTCGCCGTTGCCATTTTGCCGCCACGGAACGGTTTGTTGAGGATTTCTGTGCATCCTTCGGTGAGGATTCTGCGAGGCGAATCGCTGAAACGATTAACCAAATCGTGGAATGTGGCGGGATGACACTTTGCGAGCGTGTGTTTTAGGGCGATCAAGAGGCGTTGGCTGAGGAGCTGAATATGTTAACTTGCGTTCAAGGAGAATCTCGCTTATGAAAATTCTAGTAACCGGCGGTGCCGGATTTATTGGCTCGTATGTTTGTGAGGCTTTATTGCGGCAGGGTCATGAAGTGATTGTGCTGGACAACCTTGATCCGCAGATCCACGGCCCCGATGCCCATTGGCCTGCCTACATGCCCGACGGCACGGAGAACCACATTGGCGATGTCCGAGACCGAGAGCTCTTACGCAGCCTTCTCGCCAGGTCGGATGCCGTGATCCATCTCGCGGCCGCGGTTGGCGTCGGCCAATCCATGTACAAGATCGAGCACTACTGCTCCGTCAGCGTGATCGGGACGGCAATCCTGCTCGAAGAAATGATCCCGCTCCGCCAACAGATCAAGAAGCTGATTGTGGCTTCTTCCATGTCGATCTACGGCGAAGGTGCCTATCGGGATGCGGAAGGTCAAATTGTTTGTCCGGCATCGCGGAGCATTTCCCAATTGAAAGAGGGACGCTGGGAGCCAAACGACGCACTTGGGCGGCCGCTCACCCCGATTCCCACTCCGGAAACCAAACCGCTCAAGCCCGATTCGATCTACGCCGTGAACAAGCGGGATCAAGAGGAAATGTGCCTGGCATTTGGCCGGGCCTACGGAATACCTTCCGTGGCGTTGCGGATGTTCAATGTTTACGGGGCGCGGCAGGCATTGAGCAACCCCTACACGGGCGTAGTGGCGATTTTTTGTAGCTGCCTGATGCAAAATCGGTCTCTCATCGTTTTTGAAGACGGTGAGCAGCGGCGGGACTTCGTCCATGTCGAAGACGTGGCGAGGGCTTACGTCTTGGCCTTGGAGAATGATGGAGCGGACGGTTTGTCCCTCAATCTCGGCAGTGGTCAGAGTGTTAGCGTCAACGAGATCGCCAAGTTGCTTGCCGCGGCCATGGGTAAACCTTGCCGCCCCGAGATTGCCGGCAAGTATCGCGATGGCGATATCCGGCATTGCTTCGCGGATGTCTCGCTGATCAAAGAAAAGCTGGGTTGGGTTCCGCACTATGAATTTCAATCCGGAATCGGGACGGTACTCCGTTGGGTCTTGTCGCAAACGGATGTGAAAGCCATGGGAGACTCGTACGCCGAACTCAAGGCATTGGGGTTGTTGAAGTAAATGATCGCAAAGTAATCGGCATTTCCCTGAATTGCTTTTAATCGTCACATGAACATGCAACCAAAAATACCGTTTAATAAACCGTTCGTTGCAGGCAAAGAGCTCTACTATATTGCCCAGGCCGTGGCCTTGGGCAACATCGCCGCCGACGGTTACTTTACCAAAGCATGTTCCAAACTGTTCGAGGAGCGATTTGGCATCCATTCGGTGCTGATGACGCCGTCCTGTACCGCATCTCTGGAAATGGCTGCGATTCTTTGCGATCTGAAGCCGGGCGATGAGGTCATTCTCCCGTCCTACACGTTCGTTTCGACGGTCAACGCTTTTGTGCGACTCGGTGCCAAGCCTATTTTTGTCGATATTCGGTCCGACACGATGAACATCGATGACACCTTGATCGAACGAGCCATTACGCCGCGCACCAAGGCGATTTTTCCGGTCCATTATGCCGGCGTGGCCTGCCGCATGAGCCGGATCATGGCCATTGCCCAACGGCATGGGCTTTTCGTCGTCGAAGACGCGGCCCAGGGCGTCAATGCGTTTTATGAGGACAAGGCGCTCGGTTCGATCGGCCACATGGGCGCGTACAGTTTCCACGAAACGAAGAATTATATATGCGGCGAAGGCGGCGCATTGTGCATCAACGATCCCCAGTTTGTCGAGCGGGCCGAAATCATCCGCGACAAAGGCACCAACCGCAAACAGTTCTTCCGCGGCTTGGTCGATAAATACACCTGGGTGGACATCGGCTCTTCGTACGTTCCCAGCGAGATTTCTTGTGCGTTTTTGTACGCCCAGCTTGAATTGTTGGAAGAAATTGCCGCTCGGCGTCGAGCCAGTTACGAATTCTATCGCCGCGCATTGAAGGCGTTGGAGGTGGAAGAGTTGCTCAAGTTGCCGCGGATTCCGGAAGATTGCCGCAGCAATTACCACATGTTCTATATTTTGCTCCGTGACCGGCACACGCGCGATGAGTTGCTCAGTCATCTCAAGAGCCAAAACATCCACGCGGTGTTTCATTATATTCCGTTGCACAGTTCGCCGATGGGCCAGAAGTTCGGCTATACCGAGAATGACTTGCCGGTTACGAATGACATCAGCGGTCGTCTATTACGATTGCCACTTTATTACGACATTACCGAAGAAGAACAGTCACGCGTTGTGGCTGGTATCCGAATGTTTCTTGAGGGTATACGAGAAAGCTGACGCTTGGAAGGCAACAACGATCAAAACATTGTCAGGTTGGCCTGGGACTCGGACCATTTTGGAATCGAGGTGGGACGAATTATCTTTCCTGAAGTGGACGATGCCGCCCTGTCGGATTATCTTCGACAAGCACAGGTTGCCGGTTTTGATCTCGTTTATTGGATGACTTCGGATGATCGCATCCCCAATGGAGCATTGCTCGAACGGTTCCGCGGCCAGTTGGTTGATCGAAAAGTGACCTATGCAGTGAGTTTGGCAAGTCTTTGCGAACCGGATAGTCTGGTATCGTCGCAGTTCCGCATCGAAGAATATCCCCGAGAACCAGCGTCCTTGGTACTCAAATCCTTGTCGCTCGATTCTGGCGTTTATTCGCGGTTCCGGGTCGATCCACGGATTCCGTCACATATTTTTCAAGATCTTTATGAAACATGGATCGATCGAAGCACTCGGCGGGAAATTGCCGATACCGTTTTGACCGCGGTTATGCCCGACGGCACAATTGTCGGGTTGCTTACCATTGCCATTGTCGGGCAAGAATGCCAAATAGGTCTGCTTAGTGTGGACGGATCGCGCCGGCGCATCGGAATTGCAAAGCAGTTGATGAATGTCGGTCACCGCTGGATCGCCGCGCGGGCGATAGAGCGTGTCAGTGTCGTCACCCAGGGCGATAATCGCGAGGCCTGCGCATTTTATGAACGATGTGGATACCGAATGCGCGACCGCAAGAATATTTTCCATTTCTGGCCGCAACAACGGTTGAGTTTGTAGTGGACGACGATACCTCCATCGAACTTTCGGTTGTCATTCCGGTTTACCGCTCGGCGGCGACGCTGCGGCAGTTGGTCGATTGCCTGCTACCCGTGCTGAAATCGATTGCGCCACGGCATGAAATTGTTTTCGTCGAAGACGGCAGTCCGGATGACTCTTGGCAAGTGCTCAGCGAATTGCAGGCGGAACATTCCGAGTCAATCATCGCAATTCAGTTAATGCGTAATTTTGGACAGCATAACGCCCTGATGTGCGGATTCCGACATGCTCGTGGACGTTTCGTGGTGACGATGGACGACGACCTCCAGAACCCGCCGACGGAAATCCCCAAACTGCTTCAAGCCATTCGGGAGGGTAACTGGGATATGGTTTACGGCCAGTATGCCGAGAAGAAACACCACCTGGGGCGCAACCTTGGCTCGCGGACCGTCAATGCGTTTTATCGGCTTGTTTTCCGATCGGACGTTACCGTAACATCGTTTCGCATTATTCGGAAAGAAACACTTGACGCAATTCTTTCTTACAATCTGAATTTTACGTTTGTGGACGGTCTGTTGGCGTGGAATACACATCGCATTGGCAGTGTGCTAGTGGACCACGAGCCGAGGCAGCAAGGTCGGTCCGGCTATTCTGTATGGAAGCTTCTTACGCTGGCGCTGAACCTTTTTACCAATTTTTCATTACTTCCGCTTCAGGTGGTATCGGCGTTGGGTTTATGCTGTGCAACGAGCGGTGCGTTGGTCGGGTTCTATTATCTCGTTTTCTTTCTCCTGGGGCGAATCGAGGTGCCCGGTTATGCCTCGACGATCGTGGCCATCTTGATGTTGGGCGGTTGTCAACTCCTATCGCTGGGAATCATGGGAGAATACCTCGGCCGGCTGCATTTGAACGTCAACCGCAAGCCGCAGTACACCGAAAGACAGATCCTGCGCCGGCAAGACCGATGTGATCCATTGACTCCACCGAACATAGACTCTCGCCGGACCGAAGATATCATTTGCAACCACACGCCACAACCGGGGAGACCTTGAAAATGCCCGACGTCATTACAGATCCCAACCGGCCGTTCTCCGATGGTTCACTCACCAGGCGGTTGTCGCTGATGGTGGCCGTGCCCTTGGCGGCGCAGTGAAAGCCATGGGAGACTCGTACGTTGAACTCAAGGCATTGGGGTTATTGAAGTAAATGATCGCAAAAGAGCAAAGATTGGTTGTCGTCTGCCGGACCATGCCGCCACTGGTCGTGGGAAGCGCAGTACTGATGCGTAATCTCTTTCAGCCCTACCGCGGGAAGCTGGATGCGATCGCCGGGTGGGAGCATGGGGTCAAGATCGATCCGGACTATCCACCGATTTGTCCGACGCACGTTTTGAGATTTTGGCCGTCCATACTACAGCGGTTAATGCAACATCGTCTGCAAAACTTTTATTACTGGATCGCCAAGTGGTTTGTGTACCGGAAACTCAAGCGTCTTCGGTCGACGGCAGTCTTCTCTGCCTGTACGCCCGACGGTATCTTTTTCGTTGCCTCGTTTCTGGCTTGCCGCAGGTTGGGAATACCATTCTTGGGCCACATGCACGATCTGTGGTTGGAGAACACGCGACAAGGTAGCTTTCTGCAAAAGCTTGCGCAGAAGTGGGAGCCGGTGATCTTCCGCGAGGCCGACAAGATCTTTTGTATGACGGACACTCAGCGCGATTACTACAAGGACAAGTATGGAGGGAATTACGAGATCATTCCCCACTGTGTTCCGCCCGATGTCGATATTCCGAGGAATCCGTCGGTGAGGACAAAATCCAGTGACGAAGTAATTCAAATCCTCTATACGGGCAACTTCAGTTCAGCCATGAACGTGGATGCCCTGAGAGGCTTGGTGGCTTGCCTGGATTTTCTTCCCGAGAACTACCGTGTCATGATGCTGGCGAACGCCAGTGTCGAGACGCGGCAAGCCGAACGGCTCTGTCATCCACGGATTGACTGGGATTGGATGAGTGTCGCTGCCGCAAGGAAACTGATGCGAGAAGCTGATATTCTCTTTTTGCCGCTTTCATTCAAAAATTGTTCCCCGGAAGAAGTCAGGACGGTCTTTGCCACGAAAACGCTCGATTATCTTACGTCGGGCGTTCCAATCCTTGTCTACAGTCCTGCAACCTGCCACCACAGTCGCAGTGCTAAGAGCCATGGTTGGGGTTGTGTTGTCGATGACGACAATCCCCAAGTATTGGCCCAAGCGATCCAAGATTTGGCGGGTGACCGGAGCCGCCGGGAGAGTCTCGTTATGGGGGCGGTTGAAGAAGCGAAGCGCCGAAATCCGGTATTCTGGGCCAGGTACATCGAAGACTTGGTGCAACAACGGCGAGGGAATTCAAGCTCCTGACAGAAAGATCGAGAGCAGAAAGATGGAAGGCAGGGAGAGGGAAGAGAATCGCAGAGGGGGAAGGGGCTAGGCCAGGGGAAGGGGCTAGGATTGCGAGTCCCTGGCCTGCACGATAGAATTAAGATTACCATGACCGACAAAACCACCTACCCCAGCAATCCCCCCATACCTTTCAATAGCGGTGCCGTTCGGCCCCGCTACGGAAAGCTCTATTGGCTGGCTTTTCTCCTTGGCCTCGTTTACTACTTCGGAATGGGTGCGTTTCCAATGGGGCCCTTCAAAGGAGACGGAACCGGGATGGCGAGTGGAGCGCGGCAGATCCTGGAGCAAAGTTGGGACGGTCCGAAGATCGAATACGGCCGTGATACCCGGCCGGGCGTCTTCCTGTCCCTAATCTTCCTCCGTTGGCTTTCGGGTGCCGATACCTACCTGATGTTCAGTGCAATCGCCCTGGCGGCGGGTGTCGCCAATGTGTTGCTCGTAGCTTGGTTTGCGGCCCACTACAGCCGTCTGCCTGTGCCCTTGTGTGGTTTGGGAGTCCTGATCCTGTTTCCCGACGCGGTCACTTGGGGGTGTTATCCCAATGGCACAGTAATCGCGGGTTGCCTGGGGACAGCCTCCCTGTGCCTATTGACGAGGCGCGACCAGATTTCGACATTGGGCCTAGTACTGGCGGGAGTCGCTGCAGGGTTGGCGGTACTCTTTCGAGTCGACGCCGTGTTGCTAGGGCTGACGAGTGTGGTGCTGCTGTCTACGCGGAATGTGCGGGCAACTGCGGTCCGACTTGGTATTTTCAATATCGCGGCCGTGGTGGTGGTGGGCATTGGCCTGTATGCCATACGCTTCGACGTCGTCGCGGTCCTTCAGCGAGCACATCAAACGATCGACCTCACGGTTCGGCCGCCGTTAGGAGAAAGTCTTTTCATGCGATTGGCCTCTCACGAGGGCTTTACCGCGTGCCTGGCCTACTTTCCCTTGCTGACGGTGTTGCTAATCTTTACAGGGATCTTCCGGCTTTTTCGTCAGCGTCGCTGGGACGTTCTCGCAATGGTAGCGGCGGGGGTGGTCCCCATTGTTGCCGTTTATCGAACCTTGACTTACGGTAGTCCGCTGTATTTCCTTGCCGCACTATTCGCTTGCCTCGCTGCGGTTGGCGTACAAGGCATTATGACCGCAGCAAGGCGCAACCAGATCGTCCTCGGAATCGCGGCCGGACTCCTCTTCGCCGTCCAATACCCTGTGGGAATCAATCTTTCGCTCCGATCAAAGTCCCGGTATCCGGTGGCCGAGCCGACGCTCGTTCACCTGGGCGAGTGGCAGCTTTCCAGCAGTCCGATCTCGAAGATTGCTTTGGGCATCGGTCCTGGGGGGTCCGTGGCGAACACGGAGAATGTGCGGTTCTGTAGCGGATTGTTGTTTCATCCCCTAGCTTTGCATAACGTAAAGCGGCAGATTAACGAGGCATTCGAGGCCATGAAGCAGGCCATCCAATCCCACGAAGCCGAGCGGCCGCCGTTGTTGGTCTATACCAGCGAATGGTGTACTAACACTCAGGTCCATAAGGCACTCCAGGACTTGGGCTATACCTGCGTGGAACGGGCGCATGTCGGCCTTGCCGATACCCCGGGAGACCGCTTCGTGTGGAGGCGGGATCGCTTCACGATCATCCATCTGGATGCCTGGGAAATATACGCCCCTTGGAATCATCCGGAGTATTTCCAGGACGCACCTTCGCGGCAACGGTTCTTGTATGTTACCGGAGGCGGGCGGGAACAAGACAAAATCGAAAAAAGCGGCCATGTAAGAAAAGCCCTGTTTCGTCGGGATGTCATGCCGTCGGAGTCTGTTTCCGTGTTTGAGATGGATATGAACCCCGTGCGCTGAGTTGGTAGAACGGAATTCATTCCGTTCTACCCAAAAAGATAAGTCAACGGAATAAATTCCGTTCTACTAAGCCTGTACCATCAGACAGGTGAAGAGTTTTTAGGATGACCAAGATCGCGATGTTTCTTCCGAACCTTTGCTTGGGCGGTGCCGAGCGAGTCATGGTCCATCTGGCCAATGGGTTGGTGGCGCGCGGCCGGTCGGTCGATATGGTCCTGGTCGAGGCGAAGGGAGAGTTTTTGGATCAATTGGAGTCGGCGGTTCGCGTGGTCGATCTCAAGGCGAGTCGCGTCCTTTGGGCGATTCCGCAGTTGGCGTCCTACTTGCGCCGGGAGCGGCCCGCAATCGTGATCTCGGCATTGGATCACGCGAATGTCGGCGCCATTTTCGCCAAGTGGCTTTCCCGAAGCGAGATCCCGGTCGTGGCCGCCATCCATGCCACGCGTTCAATGCATGCGAAGCATTCAAAGGGAATCAAGGAATCCCTGGTGCGGTATTGCATCCAGTTGTGCTATCGCCGTGCCGACGCCATTGTCTGCGTATCGCAGGGAGTAGCCGACGACCTGGCTGCGGTGACCGGCGCACGCCGCGACTCCATGCGAGTCATCTATAACCCCGTTATTGATGAAAAGATGCTGGCCCGCGCCCGCGAACCGCTGGACCATCCCTGGTTTGCGCCGGGTGCCCTTCCCGTGGTGCTTGCCGTGGGAAGGCTGGCTGCCGTCAAGGACTATCAGGGGCTGGTGCGTGCGTTCGGCATGATGAGCCGAAAACATGAGGTACGATTGATGATCCTGGGCGAAGGCCCCGAACGGCCGCGACTAGAAAGCTTGGTTGCCGAGCTGGGCCTGGGCGATCGTGTGGCTTTACCTGGATTTGGTCCCAACCCTTATGTCTACATGGCACGGGCAGCATTGGTCGTATTATCGTCAATTTCGGAAGCCTTGCCCACGGCCTTAATCGAGGCCATGGCACTCGGTACACCGGTTGTCGCAACCGACTGCAAGTATGGCCCCAAGGAGATTTTGCAGGATGGCCGTTACGGGTCTCTGGTGCCCGTCGGCAACCCAGCGGCACTGGCCGAGGCCATTGCGGTCACGCTTTCGGCCCCGCAGCGAGAACTGCCCGAGGAAGCGTTGCAGCCTTATACCATGGATTACGCCGTGGACCAGTATTGCCGGCTCATCGAGGAAGTGACGCTTGGGTAAGACCTAGGCTCGCGAAGAGGTTCATGCGACAAATCAGTTTTGTATTTCTGTGGCTCTTGATCCTGATTGTGCCCTGGGAGGAAAGGAGCACCATACCCGGGCTGGCATCCTTTGCCAAGATCCTCGGGTTGGTTGTGTTTCTGTTGGGACTAACAACTGTCCTTGTTTCGGGTCGAGTGAAGTTTCCGTTCGCCCTGGTGTGGCTCACCCTGTTTGCCGGCTGGTGCGCTGCTTCAACGCTATGGGCAATCAACCCCGGAATGGCTCTGCACAGGGTCCATACCTATGTGTTGCTTTTGGCCTTCGTCTGGCTTATAAGTACACAAACCGACAACCCGAAACGGCTGAAGGCGATCATTCGGGCATTCGTCCTGGGAACGGCCGTCATGGTTATTAATCAGTATCTCGGCTTTTTCCATGCGGGCGTAGATCTCAATACCGAGGAATCAGCAAGATTCACGGCTTTCGCCACTGACGCCAACTTGTTTGCCTGTACGTGCAGCATGGGTATTCTTTTCGCCTTTTATCTGATCACGCGACTTGAAAGGACCGGTTTTGAACTTCCCAATTGGTTCTATTGGGGATTTATCGTTGCGTTCGGCATAGCCGTTCTGCTGAGTGGGTCGCGCGCGGGGGTGCTTTCGGGCGGAATCGCCGGCTTCGTACTCCTGGGTAGACTGCGTAAGATTACTTGGGCAGTTCGACTCGGATTCGTTGTTGCTGTGATGTTCGTTGCGTTTTTGGCTCCGAGGCTCGTCGCTCGTTCCACCTTCGACCGAATCGGTGAAGGCACGAGCAGCCATACCTTCGAGCTGCGGACCAATGCCTGGCTGTATGGAATGAAGGCATGGACGGAAACGCCTATCTTGGGAGTGGGGGCGGGGGGATACTTTGATGCCATGGCAAAGCAGGGACAAAAGAGGATGGTCGCCCATAATACTTTTATTAGCGTACTCGTGGAAACTGGCTTGGTTGGTTTTGTGTTCTATTTCTCGTTCTGGGCGATCGTTATCCGACGGATTCTGCTCTTGCCCAAGGCGGACAGGTTCTTCTGGTTCGGTCTGTTTGCGTCCTTCCTGCCCGCATTACTTTCGTTGAGCGCGGAGTACCTAAAAGTGTGGTGGTTCCTAGGCGGGTTGGTGCTTTGTCAGATGCCGCAGCCGAGTGCGTCCGACGCGAAGAAGCGAAGGATTGCTGGGGCCGTCGTTCCAGGGCTGCCGTTACCCACGCTCACCCTTCGGCCCGATCGGCCCTAGGCCCGTTCCGGTGAATTCAGCAAGATCATGAAAAGTACCAACTCAGTGGTTACAAACAGGAAAGCGTTGGAGTGGTCTGTCGTCCGACGTTAGGACTTAATCATGTTGTTTAATAGCTACGAATTCTGGGTCTTCTTCGGCATTGTTCTTGTGATCTACCATCGGCTGTCGCACCGTGGACAGAACTTGCTGTTGCTGATCGCCAGCAACATCTTTTATGGCTGGTGGGACTGGCGATTCTTGATTCTGCTGATGTTCTCAACCGTTTTGGATTATGCCTCGGGGCTTTGGATCGAGAAATCCACAACTCAGAAACGAAAGAAAGCCGCCCTCGTCCTATCGGTCATAGCCAATTTGGCTTTCCTAGGGTTCTTCAAGTACTACGGTTTCTTCGTTCAGGAAATGATGGGGGTGCTCGGTAGTCTAGGCATCAGCGCATCGCTGCCGGTCCTCAATGTCATCTTGCCCGTGGGGATCTCATTTTATACGTTCAATTCAATGAGTTACGTGATCGACGTCTACCGTGGGGTCATCAAGGCCGAGCACAATCTGTTGACCTACAGTGTCTATGTTTGCTATTTTCCACACATGGTGGCCGGGCCGATTCAGCGCGCGACATGCCTCATGCCCCAGGTCGCAAAATCGCGGACTGTCACGGGAGACGATTTTGTCGAAGGGCTGTACCACATCGTCGTCGGCCTGTTCAAGAAGCTCGTCATTGCCGACAACATGGCCACGATCGCCAACGCGGTCTTCCTGGTTGACGCCTCAACACTCACCGGCGGAGAAATCCTGGTAGGCATCTACGCGTTCGCGTTTCAGATATACGGCGACTTTTCGGGCTACTCATCGATTGCCCAAGGGATCTCGAAGTGGTTGGGAATTGAACTGACCACGAATTTCAGAATGCCGTATCTGGCCACTTCGCCTAGCGATTTCTGGCGACGCTGGCACATTAGCCTGTCCACCTGGCTCCGCGACTATCTCTACGTATCTCTGGGCGGCAACCGCTTCGGCAAATGGAAAACCTACCGTAATTTGATGCTGACCATGTTCCTGGGTGGACTTTGGCATGGGGCTGGTTGGACATTCATTGCCTGGGGAACCTTCCACGGCCTGATTCTGTGCTTTTACCGGCCGTTTGAGAGATCCCGATGGCTGCGCCCTTCACGGATCGGGAACCTTTTTGCCGTCTTGCTGATGTTCCATCTGGTTTGTTTCAGTTGGCTGCTGTTCCGTGCCGAAAGCATTTCTCAGGTGTGGCGACTGCTATCTCGGATGGCGACGAATTGCTCCATGACGCCGTATGCTTGGCATTGCTTGGCCGCGACATGTTTCTTTTGCGGCCCATTTCTGTTGTTTGAGTGGTGGTTGGATCGCAAAGACGATCTTCTTCTGCTGACCCGGGTTCATTGGCTGCCTCGAGCCCTGGTTTACTCTTATTGCATGCTGATGATGCTATTCTTCTGTGCCGAGGTTCCCCATGAATTCATCTACTTCCAGTTTTAGAACGGAACTCAAAGTCCTGGGCCTGGTCCTGTTGGTGGTGGCCTGCGCCGAAGCGTTCTTTCCGCTGATGGGCACGCGATTCTCGCGTGACCTGAAAGAAATCGACGTGTTGGATCAGAAGCTGCGTGCGGGCTGCGCGACGCAGGATTGTAGTGCCGTGATCTTGGGCAATTCACTGACGCTGCACGGGTTTGATCAGAAGAAGATCCTGGCTGCCGGCCCCGACGGTTTCTGTAAACCGGTGCAATTTACTTTCGTGATCTTTCAAGGCGCATTCATGACCGAGACGCTGCGCATCTACAAGCACTATATCAATCCCATGGACAAGCCGCCTCGGCTGCTCATCATACCATTCGCCCAAAATGGCCTTGCGGATCAGTCCGGAGTCGAAATCGAGAGGATGGTCTACCATTGCAACTTGTCGGAATTGCACGAGGTCATCAGAAACGAAATAGGGTTGGGGCAACTGGGAGGATTTCTGCACTGTTTTTTCAACAGGGCGTTTGCCAATCGGTTGCGCGTACGGCAATTCGTTTTCGAGCGATTGCTGCCGGACTATCACGACAGTGAAGCTCGGTTGAGTTGGGCGAATAGGCTGCCCTTGATCAGGTCGCGAGGAAAGAGTGATCCGACCTTCGACAAGCTCGAGCAGATATTTGCTCTTTGCAGTTCCAGAAATATTCAAATCGTACTTCTTGCCATGCCCATTCAAATCGCCTACGACTTTCGCCCCGAGATGATCGGCCTTGGCGAGAAATACAAGGTTGATCTATTGGACATGCGCAACACCGCTGGCTTGGACGGCAGCAAGTATATCGATGGAACTCACATGAACACCGAAGGAGCTCACACGTTTACTTCCGCCTTCCTGGATCGTTTCGGAAAGTATCTGGAAACCCGGAAGTTTTGCAATTAAGGTCCATTTGCTCCCGATATCTCGCCATCGAAAACATCGCGAGCGACATCTCGCGTTCCGGGGAGCAATGAAGGCGACGAGTATTCTCGATCGCCGGGATGGACCCCGAAAAGGTCACAGCGATTAGCCCCGGGTCGCGCGGTGAAACCCGGGGTACACTAGGCAACAGTTGTGAGGAACGGTAATTTGGAAAAGCCACTTCTTAGTGAACAGGCGGACTCGCAGGAATCGGTTCCCGATGTTCGTCAGGACGAAGTGGAGCGCATCCACCTCGCTTATCAGCGTCGCAACCGAGCAAGTGGGCCTGATCGCTATAGCATATTTCAGGCTGACGCACTTTACGGCCTCCAGGAGCGGGAACGGCAGGTTATTCGAGCCTTGAAAGCATCGGGCATCGACCACCTGTCGGCACAAAAGGTACTCGATGTCGGCTGTGGATTCGGATATGGGTTGCGGCAGTTTATCCAATGGGGCGCGCAGCCCGTGAACCTCTTTGGAATCGACCTTCTTCCGGAACGTATTGCGGTTGCCAGGCAACTTTGTCCATCGCAAGTCACGCTCTTGGAGGGCAATGGCGACAAACTACCTTGGAACGACAACACATTTGATATTGTCGCCCAGTCGACCGTTTTTACTTCGATACTTGACGCCGATATGAAACGGAGACTAGCGCAGGAGATGATGCGAGTACTCAAACCGAACGGGATCGTCTTGTGGTTTGATTTTCGCCTGAACAATCCTCGCAACCCGGATGTGCGAGGTATCGGCAAACGAGAAGTCCGCCGGCTATTTCACGGTTGCTCGGTGCAATTTTGGACTATGATGTTCTTGCCGCCGTTGGCCCGGGTAGTCGCGCCATGGTCGTTATTGTTGGTGGAGTTTTTGGGCAAGCTACCACTGCTCTGCTCGCACTACGTGGCAGTCGTTCGGAAGCCACTGCCGTGACCTGGGCATATGAGTTCAAGAGTTCGGCGAGGGTCTCCCAACGCGAGTTCGGCGAGGGTCTTCCGGTGAATGGAGACCATCGGTCAGAGACCGGTCACAACAGAGGTCTGTTTTGTGGTCTATCCATTGCAGTTCTATAAAGATTGGAGTTGGAGTATGAGGTTCTTGCCATGAAAGTGCTCTACATCACGGTATCGATGCCATACGGCGATGGAGAACCATTCTTCGTGCCGGAGATTCGCGAGACATTGCGGCAAGGCTGCGAATTGCTGATCGTCCCGCGATCTCCCGGTGGAAAAGTCACGAATCGAGATGCAGAAGGATTGGAGAATCTGAGTTTGTCGAGGCCGCTCTTCTGCTGGGAGATATTCACGGTTGCCCTGGGGATGGTCCTGCGGCATCCCCTGCGGACTTTGCGAACTTTGTGGTGGCTGTTTGTCAGCCGCAACGTGACAACTTTCATCAAAAATCTGGCTGCGTACCCCAAGGCTCTTTGGATTGCGCATACGGCCAGGCACTGGGGGGCTGATTTCATCCATGCCCATTGGGCAAACACGCCTGCCACGATGGCCTTGGTGGCAAGCGAATTTACCCATATCCCGTGGGGTTGCACCGCTCATCGGATCGATATCCTTGATGACAATCTGCTGTGGCTCAAAATGAACCATGCGGCGTTTTTTCGCTTTATCGCTCGCGATGGCGAGGTTCTCGCGCGGTCCAAATGCCGGAGGCCAATCCTCGGCAACTTGGTCGTCCTTCACTTGGGTGCCGATTGCCCTTCGATCGTGCGGTTCAAGCAGACCATTTCTTTCCCTCCGTTTCTGGTTTGTGCTGGAGCCTTGAGCCAACGCAAAGGGCAACGCTTTCTCATCGAGGCCATGCGAATCCTTCGTGAACGAGGGATTGCCATCCGACTAACTCTAGTAGGGGCGGGAGAGGAACGGCAGAACATTGTTGCCTTGATCGAGCAGCACGGTTTGGAAAATTGCATAACACTGCTCGGCCAACTCGACCACGCTGAATTACTGAAACTTTGGGACAGTGGAGAGGTAGATATTGCCGTTCTCCCCAGTCTACATGAGGGTATTCCGTTAACGCTGATTGAGCCAATGGCATGTGGCATTCCGGTAGTGGGAACCACGGTTGGCGGAGTGCCCGAACTTCTGGAGCGTGGTGCCGGCATTTTGATACCGCCGCAGGACGCGGTGGCGTTAGCCGACGCCATCCAAAAGCTTATCACTGAACCAGGCTTTCGACAATCCATCGCAGAGTGTGGCAGACGTCGCGTTCTGGAAGGGTGGGCCGTGGAGAACATCGTAAGGCAGTGGATGGAACTGGTGCAACGTGCAATCCACTAATACACCAATCTCTCAATCGTCCCTCCGGGACGGGCAAACGCGAGTTGAGCCAGGAATTTGTTCCATCACTTATGACGAGAACCGCTAACTAATGACGGATCCCCTACCGCTGGTCTCCGTGGTAATCCCCTGCCGTAACGAAGGCAAGTGGATTGGCCCCTGCCTGGAATCGATCTTGGCGAACGATTATCCTCAGGAACGGCTGGAAATTCTGGTCGCGGACGGCATGAGCAACGACGGAACGCGCGCCGTCCTTGAAGGGTATGCGTTGAACTACCCGTTCATTCGCATGCTGGATAATCCTCAGCAGATTACGCCTGCGGCCATGAATACCGGTATCAAGAATGCGCGAGGAGAGATTATTGTTCGCGTGGATGCCCATGCCGATTATCCGCGCGATTACATCTCGTCGCTGGTACGGCTACTGAAGGAGAGTGGCGCCGACAATGTGGGAGGCGTCTTTGTTACACGTCCCGGCCGGCCGACGACGATCGCCAGGGCCATCGCCGTGGGATTGTCGCACCCGTTCGGCGTGGGCGATTCCCACTATCGCGTCGGCTCGACCGAAGATCGCTGGGTCGATACGGTACCGTTTGGATGCTATCGCAAAGACGTGTTCGACCGGATTGGGCTGTTCGATGAAGAACTGGTGCGCAATCAGGATGACGAGTTGAATTTACGGCTCATCAAACATGGAGGGCGTATCCGGCTCTCGCCGAAGATCGTCTGCTATTATTATGCCCGCAATTCCCTCCGTCAGGTCTGGCAAATGCACTACCAATACGGCTATTTCAAGCCGCTGGTCGTGCGGAAGGTAGGCGGCGTGATGACGCTTCGGCAGTTGGTGCCGCCGCTGTTCGTGCTGATGCTCGCGGTTACGGCGTTCGTCGCCGTGCTGAGTCGCGCGGTGGCGCCCCATCCCTGGAATTTCGTGGCACCGGTCGTTTTCGCGTTCATCGCGGGCAACTATATGTTGGCGATCGGAGCGTGTGCCGCGTGGGCCGTTGGGAAGCACGGTTTGCGGGTGGCCGCCGCTTTGTTTGGCGTGTTTCCGGCCTTGCACATAAGCTACGGAATCGGTTACATGCGTGGCATCGTCGCGTTCCTCATCCTACGACGAAGCCAAAGCGGCGATGCCAAGGCCATCCCCATTTCTCGTTGGGAGGAACTTCCAATCTCAAAATCGCCGGGGGCTTTCATCTCGAAGAATGTCGCGCAACCGATAGTCTCCGTGATTGTCCCCTGTAGGAACGAGGAAAAATGGATTGGCCCCTGTTTGGACTCGATCTTGGCCACCGATTATCCTCGGGAACTGCTGGATATTCTGGTCGTGGACGGCATGAGCAACGACGGAACACGCGCAGTCCTTGAAAAGTATCTGGTTAAATACCCGTTTATTCGCATGTTGGATAACCCCCAGCAGACGACGCCTAGAGCCATGAACTTGGGCATCGCGGCGGCGAGGGGCAGTGTGATCGTGCGCAAGGATGCCCACGTCGAGTATCCCACCGATTACATTTCTTCGCTGGTGAATCTCTTGGAGCAAAGCGGGGCCGATAACGTGGGCGGCGTCTGCCAGACCCTGCCGGCCAACGATTCGGCCGTGGCCAAGGCGATCGCCATCGGCATGTCGCACCCGCTAGGTGTCGGAAATTCTCACTTTCGCATTGGTTCCAGCGAGGACCGCTGGGTCGATACGGTTCCTTTCGGCTGCTATCGTCGCGAGGTCTTCGATCGGATTGGCATGTTCGACGAGGAACTGGTTCGCAATCAGGACGACGAGCTGAATCTGCGGTTGATTAAGCATGGCGGGCGGATATTGCTCTCGTCGCGGATCGTCTGCAAGTATTATACCCGCGATTCGTTGCGGAAACTGTGGCAGATGTGCTACCAGTATGGCTATTTCAAGCCGCTGGTGGTGCGGAAGGTGGGCGGAGTGATGACGCTTCGCCAGTTGGCACCGCCGCTGCTGGTACTCAGCCTCATTATAACGGCATTAGGGGGACTGCTGTGCATCGATTTTCCAGGGAATCAGGATGCGCTCATCGCCTTTACGCTGATTCCCGGCGGCTACTTGCTGGTGATCGGCGCAACGGCCGCCTGGGCTGCCCGTAAATATGGATTCGCCGTGGCCGCCACGCTGTTCGCGGTTTTTTCCATATTGCACATCAGCTATGGGTTGGGTTACTTGCGGGGAGTTGTGGAGTTTTTGGTCCTGCGCCGCAATCGCAAGGGAGATGCCAAGGCGGTTCGCATGACGCGTTGATTCGCTCAGTAGAACGGAATTTATTCCGTTCAAACGGATTGAAATCCGTCTTACGAAGGAAGAATGGTTGCGTGTTGAAGCGTTTTTTTGATATGACCGTAGCTGCCGTGGGGCTTTTGCTGCTCGCGCCGTTGCTGGTCGTGGTTGCCTTGCTCGTGCGTCTTACGTCGCGGGGACCGGTCTTCTTTCGCCAGGAACGGATGGGCCGCGCGTTTCGGCCGTTTGGTATCTACAAGTTCCGTTCCATGGTGCAAGATGCCCCAAAGAAAGGGAGCCTCGTGACCTTCGGTGCCGATCCGAGGATAACGCGCGTAGGGCACTTTCTGCGGGCAGCCAAGATCGACGAATTGCCGCAGTTGATCAACGTACTCATGGGCGACATGAGCCTTGTCGGTCCGCGGCCGGAAGTTCGCAAGTACGCAGAGATGTTCCGCGAAGATTTTGCCGAGATCCTCCGCGTGCGGCCGGGGATTACCGATCCGGCCTCGATCAAGTACCGCAACGAGGCCGAGATCCTTGGCCGGTCGGAGAATCCGGAGAAAGAGTATATCGAGCAGGTTTTGCCGGAAAAAATCCGATTGGCGAAGGAATATGCCCAAAATCCCTCGCTCTGGCTCGATTTTGTGATTATCTTGAAGACGATCCACGTCGTAGGGCGCGGCCAGTCCCTGCCCCGGAGGGGCGAGTAGAACGCGGAATAATGAAGGTTGCGGCCATAGGTGTTGCACTGAGGTGGCCGTTCCTGCCCCGGAGGGGCACTTGAAAATAGCCCAGCGATTTATCGCTGGGTAACGAGAGCGATGGAAATCGAAAGTCCCGTAGGGACGAATGAACAAAATGCGGCATGGTGCAGTTCAGCCGTCCGCTATGCCTGCCTTATCCGCAACAAACGATTCAACGAAGACCTGCTTGACATCTATCGAACGATACGCTTCTCTTTTCATGGGGGACGACCTTTTACACGTGGCGTTGATGGAAACTGAAACATCAACACTACCACCTTTGAGGCGTTCCCCACTTGTATTTACTATAGCCAACTACGGGACTAAAGGTTACGTTGACGCTTACCCAGCGATAAATCGCTGGGCTATTCTCAATCGTCCCTACGGGACGGGGAAACCCATGTTGAATTGTGTAGAACGCAAAACAGAGGTTGTGTCCATAGGTGTTGCACAGAGGGACGATTGATCTTGAGCCATTCCTTTACAAGCAGTCTGTTCCACTGTGTCTTCAGCACGAAAGGGCGTCGCCTCCTTATCACGGAGGGGCTCCAGTCGCGTCTCTGGCCCTATATTGGCGGCATTGCCAGGGACAATCGTATGAAGGCTTTGGCCATCGGTGGTGTTGAAGATCATGTCCACATCCTCTTATCGTTACCATCAACGATGGCGATTAGCAAGGCTATCCAGATTATCAAGGGCGGATCATCTCTTTGGGTGCATGAGACCTTTCCCGAACGCCGCAACTTTGCCTGGCAGGAGGGCTACGGTGCTTTCAGCCTCGACATAGCATTGCTCGAACGAACGACTTGCTATATCAATTTCCAGGCGGAACACCATCGGAAATAAACATTCCAGGAGGAGTTTCTGGCGTTCTTGAAAAAGCACAACATGGAATACGACGAACGATACATCTGGGACTGAATCGACTTTTGCTCAGCCGTCCCTACGGGACGAATGCTTACGGTTAACGCTTACCCAGCGATAAATCGCTGGGCTATTCTCAATCGTCCCTCCGGGACGGGGAAACCCATGTTGACATGCGCAGAACAACGATATCGCGTGAAATCACCAAAAGGAAACTCCCTTGACTGAATCCCATACGCAGCAGGCCCAGACAGGCAAGGCGTTGCAAGTCCCCTTCTTTCGCCCCTCGATCAGCGAGGCCGAAATCGAGGCGGTTTCTGCCTGTCTGCGATCAGGTTGGCTGACGACCGGGCCGCGGACCAAGGAGTTCGAGGCCGGCTTCGCCGAGGCGGTGGGCGGCAAACATGCCCTGGCGGTCAATTCGTGTACCGCTGCGTTGCATCTGGCGGTTGAGGCCTTGGGGTTGAAGCCCGGCCAGGCCGTGCTGGTGCCGACGATGACCTTCGCCGCTACGGCCGAGATCGTCCGCTACCAGGGCGCGGTGCCGCTCTTGGTTGATTGTGCCCCTGTCACGCTCAACATGGACCTTGCCGACGCCGCACGAAAGATCGCCGACCTCCGCGCAGGCCGCACACCGCTCGACCCGTCGCTCCAGGTTGTCGGCATCATCCCTGTTCACGTCGGAGGGCTAATGCTCGACATGGACGCCTTGTTGGCCTTTGCCCAAGAGCATGGTCTATGGGTGGTCGAGGACGCTGCCCACGCTTTCCCGGCAGCTTACCGAAGCAGTCCCGAGAAGCCATGGCGACGCTGTGGTGAGAATACCGCGGCCGTCACTTGTTTTTCGTTCTATGCCAATAAAACGATGACCACCGGCGAAGGCGGCATGGCCGTGACCGACGATGAGCAGTTGGCCTCGCGGATGCGGCAGATGTCGCTGCACGGCCTCTCGCACGACGCATGGAAACGCTACAGCGGCAACAACGCCTGGGACTATCGTATCGTGGCGGCCGGATATAAATATAATATGACCGATGTGGCCGCGTCGCTGGGCATCTGCCAGCTTCGTCGGGCTGAATCGATGCGGTGCGATCGCGAAGTAATCGCTCGTGAATACCGTCGGGCGTTTGCTGATTTGGAACAAATAGAGTTGCCTCCCGAACCGGCCGATCGGGGCCATTCCTGGCATTTGTTTCCCATTCGCTTGAATCTGGATAAACTGAGCATCGACCGCAACCAGTTCATTGAGGAAATCCGCAGCCGCGGCGTGGGCTGTTCGGTCCATTGGCGGCCGTTGCACCTGCATCCCTACTACGAAGAGACTTTCAAATGGCGACCGGAACAGTTGCCCGTCGCATCGGAACAGTGGACGAGAATTGTCAGCCTGCCGTTGTTCCCCGGGATGACGATTGAAGAGCGGGAATACGTGGTGCGCGTTATTCAAGAGACTTGCGGTAGGGCCAAAAAATGACAATTCCATATCGAGCATTTGGACTCATGTATCACGATGTTGTGGAGGGTGCCGAAAGTGCTGGTTTCCGTCACTCGGCGGCGACGGCGTATCAGGTCGACCTGGGCGAATTTCATGCGCAATTGGTGGCCATTGGCAAGGGGCCGGCTCAGCCCGTTACGGTATTTGAAGCTGCCCGGGCGCAGAAACCGGAGTATCTCTTGCTAACCTTTGATGACGGTGGCCGATCCGCGCTGTGCGCTGCCGAGGAATTGGAAAAACATGGATGGAAGGGGCATTTCTTCATTACTACCGGATTGATCGGAACCACCGGTTTTTTGAGCGAGGATGACATCCGCGAATTGCACAGGCGAGGGCATATTCTTGGTTCTCATTCTCACACGCATCCGAATATCTGCTACAATTTACCAAAAGTCGAAATGCTTGATGAGTGGCAACGGAGCTGTGAAATCCTCGCGAAGATCCTTGATGAACCCGTTCTTACCGCTTCGGTTCCGGGCGGCGACATGAACGGGGAAACGGTTGCGACAGCGGCCGAGGCGGGGATCAAGTTTCTGTTCACCTCCGAACCAACTTTCAAGCCCTGGCAGCAGTCGGGGATAACGTGTTTTGGAAGGGTGTGCGTGAAGCACGATACTTCGTTGGCCGCAGTTGAGCGGCTGATACGTTTTCAGGGATTTGGCAGACAAATGGCAATTCGCCGATGCAAGCAACTGGTCAAAAAGCTGATCGGTCCAATTTACCGGCGACGCATGCCGCGCAGCTATTCTGCCGCGCCTGATGGCGGTCCCTGATCGGGCCAAGGTTCGGCGAAGTAATAACTCCGTAGAACGGAATTTATTCCGTTCAAGCGGATTGAAATCCGTTCTACGAAGAAATCAATGAAAATACGCGTTATCGAATACGCTGACGAATGGAGCGACGCGCTTGCGGCATTCAACGTGCGGCTTGCCGCTGGCGGTGGCAAAGTCTCCTTTCCGCCGCCGTTTGTTCTTGACGTTGCAGCACCGGCGTTTCACCATGGGTTGAAGGAAACCCATTACGTGGCCTTGGAGGAAGGCTCCGCGGGCGGCTGCGCGGTGCGGGGTGCTTATGTCATGAAATTTCAGCAGTTCTGGCTTTCCGGTGACGTGATCCTCGTGGCTGATTTCCGGCTGCCGGTCTCCGAGGCCATTGTTGATCATAACTATTCGCCCGTCGCAGCGGGACTGCTGGTTAACGCCCAGAAGCGACAGCCGCTGTTGTACGGCCTTGGAATGGGCGGATTTCAGGAACCGGTTGCCCGGCTTTTCAAGGCGGCGGGTTGGCAGATGTTCAGTGTTCCTTTCTACTTCCAGATTATTCACCCCTTTCCGTTCTTCAAAAACATCTTGTATTTGAGGAAATCGGTCGTTCAGCGAGTCGCCTGCGATTTTCTGGCCTATTCCGGCCTGGGCTGGCTCTCCGTTGCGGCGATGAAGGCTCTCCATCCGCGGCGCGTTCCAGTGAGCGATTCGGTTCAGGTGGAAGTCGTTGATGACTTTGGTCCTTGGGCGGACGACATATGGGAGGCGGGCAAGGCGCATTACGGCTTCTGTTCCGTTCGCGATGCCGCCACGCTGCGGAAAATGTATCCCCGGCAGGTTCCTAACTGCGTGCGTCTGAAATTTACTGCCCAAGGCCGACCGATTGGCTGGTCATTGCTGATGAACACGGCATTGTCAGACCATGCCCACTTTGGTAACATGAGGCTCGGATCGATTGTCGATTGCTTTGCCGCGACCCAGGACGCGGCCCAAGTACTCCGGCAATCCCAAGAGTATCTGGTGCGGCAGGGTGCTGATCTGATCGTTTCCAATCAGTCCCATCATATATGGCGCAAGGCATTCCAGCGTTGTGGTTTCGTCAGGGGGCCGTCGAGCGTTCTCTTTGCCTCGTCGAGAGTACTGACTGAATTGATGGAACGGAAGCAAGTTTCCCCAGACGACGTCCATGTGAATCGCGGCGACGGCGACGGCCCCATTAATCTTTGAACAAAGCATAGAACCATGCAGGATAACATTGCAACGGTCTTCCGCAAGGCCATGCGGCTGGAAGAAAGCTTCGCCATCGCAGACGCAATGTCGTTTGACGACATCCCCGGCTGGGATTCGGTCGGCCACATGAATCTTGTGATGGAGCTGGAATCGCATTTTGGCATCAGTCTCGATATGGACGAGATTGTCGGCCTGGATAGCGTTGGGGCGGTGCGTGCAATTATTGCCCGAAAAAGTGCGGACTGAAGCGGATCGGCCCGTCGAGATGCCTGTCGAGCCGCTCGTCGAGCCGCTTCTGGCGCATGCGGATGCTTTTCCCGATTGTCCTTCGCTGCGAACATCGGCCGGGATGATTTCTTATGGCACCTTGGCTCGCATGGTTCGCGGCGCGGCTGCCAAGATTCGCCGCGTCCTCATCCATCGTGGCGAGCGTGTTCTGCTCTGCGGCCCCAACTCGCCCGAGCTTGTCGCGGCCTACTTTGCCGTACATGCGGCCGGCGGGGTGGCCGTGTTGCTGGATGCCGATATCACCAGCGAAAGCGCACGCTGGATCGCGGAAGACTCCGAAGCACGGTTGGCCCTTTGCGAGCGGGAACTCGACCTGCCGATTTCGGTCGCCAACCTTGCCGCCTGGTGTCGCGCGGACGAAGGAGAGCAACTCGCATCGCTGCAATGCTCGCTCGAAGATCCGGCCGATCTGATCTATACCACCGGCACGACCGGCCGCAAGAAAGGCGTTCTGCTTTCCCATGCCAATGTTGCTTACGCGGCCTTGAATATCAACGCATTTCTGGATACCCGTTGCGACGACTTAGAATGCGTGCCGCTGCCGCTGAGCCATTCCTTCGGCCTGGGGCGATTGCGCTGCATGGCCCAGGCCGGGCATTGCCTGCTACTTCTGCCAGGAATGCGCAATCCGGCCCTCGTGCTCAAGCTGCTCCTCAATGCCCGTGCTACCGGACTGGCCCTCGTGCCGGCCGGCTTCGATCTGATTCTGCGAATGACCAAGGATCACCTGGGCGATGCTCGCGAGCACTTGCGTTACATCGAAATCGGCAGCGCGGCGATGCCGTTGGAAACCAAACGGAGACTCATGGAATTGCTCCCCCAAACTCGGATCTGCCATCACTATGGGCTGACCGAGGCCTCGCGAGCCGCCTTCATCGAATACCACGCGGATCGGGATCATCTGGCCTCGATTGGCCGGCCAAGCCCCAATGTAGAAATGGCCGTGCGCGACGGTGAGGGGCACGACTTCCCTGACAGCCAGGAGGGTGAAATCGTCGTCCGCGGCCGCATGGTGATGCGGGAGTATTGGAAGCAGCCCGAACTGACTCGGCAAGTCTTGAGTGGCGGCTGGCTCCGCACCGGAGATCGTGGCTATCGCGATGCCGAGGGCTACTATTACCTGACCGGCCGGCAGAGCGATTTGGTGAATATCGGCGGCCGGAAAGTCAGCCCCGAGGAAGTCGAGCAGGCCCTCTGTGGCCATCCCGCCGTGGTTGAATCGGCCTGCGTTGGCATTCCCGATCCGCAAGGCATCGTGGGCGAATGTCTGAAGGCGTGTGTTGTACTCCGCAGTGAAGTTCGCGACGAGCAGCTTGTTGAGTGGTTGCGGCAGCGCGTGGAAGAATACAAGATTCCACGGGTATGGCAGCGCGTCGAAAAGATTGCCAAGACAGCATCCGGCAAGATCCAGCGGCACTTGATGTAACGGCGAATGCCAGAAACTCCCCACGCCCTCCGGGAGAGGGGGCTTAAATATGACCTCGGCAACCGAAAATCTTCTGAACCTTCCGCCGTATGGATTGACACCGGAGGTCAAAACCGTAGCTCTGCTGACGGCGGTTCGAGAGCAGATCGGGCATCATGCCGAGCACTGCCCGCTTTACGCACGATGGCTCCGGCACCAGGGCTTCGATCCGCGCGATCCAATCAACAGCCTGGCTGACGTCCCTTTCTTGCCGGTCGGCATTTTTAAGCGGCTCTATCTGTCGTCGGTTGATGAATCGCAGGTTGTGCGAGTGCTGGCCTCCAGCGGCACATCGTCGCAGGTTCCCAGCCGCATTCCGCTCGATCAGACGACGCGGAATCGGCAGATGAAGGTTTTGGGGGCGATTCTCTCCCATCGCCTGGGCGGCCAGCGGCGGCCTTTTCTAATTCTTGATGCCCCGCCCGAGAAATCACTCGATGCAGACCGCGAACTATCCGCCCGCGTGGCCGGGATGCGAGGCTACTTGATGGCCGCGACGGAGCAGGAGTACGCCCTGCGTCGCGACGGCGACCGCTTGCTCTTGGATCGCGAAAAAGTCCTGGCGGCTGTACAGCGATGGAAGGCCGAGGGGAAGCCGTTTTGTCTGCTGGGCTATACCTACCTGCTCTACGAGTATGTGGTGCGGTCAATGCGCGAGCAGGGCATCCGTATCGAATTGCCGCCGTCAACCTTTGTGATTCATTTTGGCGGCTGGAAGAAGCTCCAACAGCAGGCCGTGACGAAATCCGTACTTACGGATCATACGTCCGAAGTCTTCGGACTAGTCCCCAGTTCGATCATCGATATCTACGGATTTACCGAGCAGCTTGGCGTGATCTATCCAGATGATTTTCAGGGAGTGAAACGCACGCCAACCTACTCCGAAGTCCTGGTTCGCGATCCACGAACTCTCGATGTCGTGCCCGACGGAACCGTGGGGCTGTTGGAATTCATCTGTCCGCTGCCGCACAGCTACCCGGGAATCGCCGTCCTTCTGGACGATATGGGCCGCATTGTTACCCGCGAACCTGGGAGCGACGGTTTGCAGGGGACCGGCTTTGAAATCGTCGGTCGGGCCGAACGGGCGGAAGCACGAGGCTGTGGCGACACACTGCCCAGGCAAATCTATGAAATCTAGGACCGGCAAATCGATAAGAGTCGGATGTGGTGGGGTTTGGCGACGGTAGTACCATCTTGACAACAAATCGTAGAAGTTGCAGGAGGGCAACCACGCCCACGAAATGTACGAGAGAACAGAAGGCGATTTCGACCTACTAAAGCAGCGGTTGACAACCTCAGAATCCACAACCATACTAGACTATGTCGTACCACCGTTGTGGGATCCAGGTAGCTACGGCAAAGGCAAGGATCCCGTGAATCAAAACCAGCCCTGAGCTTTGGAGTCACCATGTTAGGTGCGAGACTCGATTACTTAATCTTGCGTCCGTTCACTCACAAGCGGAACTTGGCCACGGAAGCGGAGTTGAACGAGAAGTACCAGCAAACAGAATTCGGAATCAGCGTTGCGGAAGCTCGCCTTCAGCGATTCATCAACCGACTCGATGGTCGACTTCCTCTTGACCCCAGCTTTCGCTATCTCGACATCGGGTGCGGTACGGGAGACATCGCCATCGCTTTGGCGAAGGCCGGGTGTAAGGACGTCACGGGAATTGACATTATGCCAAGGTGTATTGCGGAATCGGAATTCAACGCGAAGCGTCATGGTGTGGCTGATTCCGTGCGGTTTGTCTGTAGCGACATCCACGATTGGTCGCCCCCAAGCCCCTTCGATATCATCATTTCTCACGAAGCGTTGGAGCATGTTGAATCCGTGGACCGAATGCTCACAAGATTGAAAAATATAGTGTCAACTGATGGACTCTTTATAGTGGGGTTTGGCCCACTATTTCACTCGTTGATCGGGGATCATATGAGCGGTTTTTTTCGCCTGCCTATTCCCTGGAGGGGAGCAATTTTCTCTGAGAAGGCGATCCTTCGGTTGCGACGCGAGTGTTTCCGTCCAACCGACTCGGCTACTAGATACCAGGACATAAATGGCGGTCTGAACTTAATGCGCTACACTGAGTTTCTGAAATATGTTGAGTCAGCCGGTTGGCAGTTTCGTTATCTTAGTGTGAATCCGCAATTCAAGCGGATACCGTTCATGTACCCGATATCGAACCTGCTTCTTCGACTACCAGTGGTGAAAGATTTCGTTGCGACATCGGTGTATGCAATCCTACAACCACGAGCGTGAACATCTACGAAAAGAGACGGAGATCGTTGATAAAGACGAAAGCTACCGGATTAGGGATGGAGAGATTTTGGGTTTATAAGTTAATTTCCATTCTCGTTTTCTTCTTTTGTGTGTTTTGTGGTCTATCGCTTGAATGAAAATTCACTTACTTTTTGATCGCGAAGGTCCGCGAATCGGCCTCAGCGATGGTTATGAAACGGCCCCGGTTCTCGATGCTTTGGAACCGCTGGTTGCGGGCTTGCGAGTCCGTCAGGAGCAGCTTCGAGCTGTGCCGCTGAATGATTTGCTGGGGCTGTGCGACACGGCCGCTCGGAGTTGGACGCAGCCCGGGCATCGGCTGGCCAATTTTATCCGTCAGGGTCGTCTCGGCTTCTTGCCGCTCTGGCTGCGGCGAGCCAACCTTGAGGCACTTGCCCGACGGTCGCTGCGCGGTTGCCCCGATGCGCTCGACCGCTTTGTGCCGTTGGGCGAGAAGGATGTCATGATGGTCCGCGCCCAGCCGCGAGGAGTGGTTGTGCATTGGGTTGCCGGCAATGTGCCGGTGCTGGGCTTGTTGTCGCTGGTGCAGGCAATGCTCTGCAAAAATGCCAACGTGGTAAAAGTCGCGCGCAATCGGCCAGGAATCTTGCCGCACCTGCTTGCCGCGCTCTCCGAGGTCACCTATACCAACGCCCGGGGCGAGACACTCAGCGGCCGCGTGCTAACCGATACCGTGGCGGTGGTTTACGCCGATCGGCAGGATCAGGCGGCAGCGAGGGAACTCTCGCGATTGGCCGACGTTCGGGTCGCTTGGGGCGGCCGCGAGGCGGTGGAATCGATCATCAATCTGCCTCGCCGGTATGGCACGGAAGATATTGTCTTCGGACCGAAATTATCCTTTGTGATCGTGGGTGCCGAGCGTCTAGCGGACAAGGATGCTGCCCGGCGTACGGCTGCGGCCATTGCAGCAGACGCTTGCGCTTTCGATCAGCAGGGCTGCAACTCGCCGCACACGGTCTTCGTCGAGCGCGGCGGAGCCATCACACCGGCCGAGTTTGCCCGTCTGCTCGGCGAAGCGATGGAGACGGAATCTCGGCGTGCGCCACTCGAAGAGGTCGATCCGGCCGCGGCCATGAATGCCCTGGGGGTCCGCACGGAATATGCGATGCGCGGCGAAGCCCATCACAGCCGAGACATCCAGTGGGCGGTCGTCTACAGTGATGAGGACACGGGCTTGGCCGAACCGTGTTATCTGCGGACGCTCTTCGTCCGTCCGGTGGAGGATGTCTTTGAGGTGGCTGCATTCTGTTCGTCGCAAACACAGACGGCCGGCCTAGCCGTGGATGATCGCCGCCATGCCCTCGCCGATGCCCTCACGTCTCGGGGTGTGGAACGATGTCCCGCAGTTGGTGCGATGCGCATCTACGATGCTCCTTGGGATGGGCTATTCGCCATGGATCGGCTGGTCCGCTGGGTGAGCGGCTGATCGGGTGCGGGATCGCCGTTTTCTTCTTGCCGCTCCCTGATTCCATTGCTTGCCCGTGCCGTCGCCTCGAAAACGTGTTTTTCCCCCCGCTATCCATGCCAACCTGAATCAGCTAAACTACCGGACATGAGTAAAGAACGATAACGAAGCACTCGCCAGTCGTATTTATGGACACATCGTCCACGACTACGCCCCCCTGCTCGGCAGCATGGCGCGTAAGATTCAAACCTTGGAATGGGACTGAAAGCATGAAGACGCTTGCCCTCCGTGATAAGGATCTCGCCGTACTCCGCCGCACCTTCCACCGCTTCCCTTGCGTGCGCGAAGTGCGCCTCTTCGGCTCCCGCGCCACCGGCCATGCGAGCCGCACATCGGATATTGATTTCGCCATCTCCGCCCCGGATGCCACTGCCGACCAATGGCTGGAACTCACCGACGCTCTCGACGAGATCCCCATCATCTACGAATTCGACGTTGTCCGCATCGAACACACCCACAGCTCCAGGCTGCTGGAGAAAATCGCCCGCGAAGGCGTGCCCATTTATCCGGAAAGCCTCAATTCGTCAATAACCAGTTTACAGCAGTAGTCTCCTGACCCGACCGAAGGTTTCTCGTTGAATAGGAGACCTTCGGTCAGCAGCGTGGCTCGGTCAGAGACCGGCCACAACAAGGGCGTTCCTTTCTGCCCTCGATGCCGCAGACGAAAAAAGGCGGCGCGCGTCGAATTGACGCGAGCCGCCGTACACGTTGAAAAATGCTTTGCTTCCTTGCCTACATCGCAACTCCTGAGCCACCACCAGGCGACGGTGCGCGACTTTGGCGACTACATCGCAGCCCTGCGCCGACGCCAGGCGTAGGCCAGCAGGCCCCAGCTTAGCACCCTAAAAGTCTGGCTTTTTGGGTGGGGTCAGTGCCGTCACCGTCTCGTCTTGCCTTCATTTTCCACTCGGCGAGAACGAACCACCGTGATTTGGTCAACCACGCGCGACTGGTGGTTGGCCTGCACTTCGCGGAGGTGTTCGTAGTAGGCGCGGAGATCGTGCCCAAACCGCTCGCTTAATTCGCAGCGGCGTTTTCGCACTTCCTCGACGATGGGGCTGTCGGTGCTCATGTTGGTTCCTCCCACGGATAAAGCTGGTACGGCGTGATCAACTGCGGCGTGCCCAAGCCCATTCGTTCGTTCAATTCCTCAAGACGGCGAACCTTGTTCGCGTTGGCAAGGTGTCGGCAGTTCCGCGGAAGCAAATAGTCCAGGCGATAACAAGAGGCCAAGGCCACATGCAGGGCGTCGGCTGCCGGAAGGTAGATCAGCGGCCTCATACCACGATTATAGCTGGAATATCCCGGCGTGAATACCACACAGAAGGCGGAAGGAGTGAAAAAGGGTCGAGGCGCTGTGGGATAATCAAGTGATCTATCGCGAAACGTTTTGGTGCTCCACGCCAAGATCTCCGGATTCGCCAGCGCTGTGGGATAATCAAGTGATCTATCGCGAAACGTCGCGTGGGGTGCTGATTGTGGCCGTCGCTCATGCCAAACGGCGTCCGAGATATTGGCGCGGCCGACGATTCAAATGGCCGCCGCGGACAATGTTCCTAAATTACCCATCGCTCGCCCGTGGTCTTGTGTCGAACCTCGACGCTCGGCCGCTCCTCACCAGGTATCAACCAGAACTGTATCGGCAACATTTCGCTGAAAAGAACCTCGGGCTGCGCAAGCGTCGACTCACCAACCTTTTGCAGAGCACCGTCATGATGCCGATACAGTTCGAGTGCCCATGACTGGCGATTGAAAATCAAGAGTTCCCTGACTCCTATCCGCGAATAGAACGCTATCTTCTCGTAGGTGCGGTCGCGCGGGCTGGTGATCTCGATGATGAAATCCGCCGGCCCGGTCCAAAACGTGTTATGGTTCTCAGCGGCCGTGTCAACCAAGAAGGCAACGACATCCGGCACGCGATAATCTTGCGCCCAGTCCTCGGTAGATGCCGCGAGATTGACGCCAGGACGGACTTTGCCGAGACCCGTTTTTGAAACGATTGTCCGCAAGACAGTCGCAAATTCGAGAACCAGATCCTGATGATCGTCGTTTGCCATCGGGGGCATGAAATAAACTCCCTCCCATACTTCGTCATGTTGGTCGACATCCCATGCCTTCCGCTGCTCAATCAATTCTTCCTCGAGTCGAGGATTTTCAATGAACATCACCATAGGAAAATAAACTCCAAATAAGATGCACGGAACCCGCCGCCACCGCACTCAATCCTACATCATACGCGCACAAATGAGAAGATCGACGATCTACCCACCTTAAGGGTGGGCACGACTTGTATTTGCAGAAGATATCTTCTAGGATAGGAAGTTAAGCAGATTGGGCTTTTTGTTGGAACTTTAATCGCACGGCAACTATCCTGTATCCTGAGATGGTTGCAGTGCGAGGTTTTGGCATCCGGCATGAACGGGTTATCTTATCACCTCAATGGTAGGGGGACCTGGAACTTCACGTAATGGGAGGCGGAAGATGGAGAAGTGGAGAGGGGCGTTTGCGAAGATTTTGCTTGTACCGATGCTCCTTGGGTTGGGCTATTCGCCATGGATCGGCTGGTCCGCTGGGTGAGTGACTGAACGACGGAGAGGTTTGACTTTTTACACTTTCATTCTTCTTCAATAAAGTAGTAGCAGTAGGGTTGGCCGAGCGCAGCGAGTCCCACCAAAACAGAGCCAAAACAGAGTTAGTGGGACTCGCTGCGCTCGGCTAACCCTACAATTATTCGCATTCCTCCCGCAGAACTGAAAGAGCCGATAATCTTGGCAATGATTTCAAATCCATATACTACCTTGGAAAGGTACTTGGCTACCGCTGTCGATGACAAGCCGGAGGTTTTTAGCGAACTTCTTGCTGACCTGCGGGCCTTGCTTACTGAATGTCGCTGGATGGAAGCGGCTTCGATAGTTCAGCGTGTACACACGCCCAGCAGTGCCTTCACCACATTTCAGTCGCTCTACCGTATCTATAGCAAGCTGAAGCCGCATATTGAACCGCGTCAGAATTGAGGTGGCCGTGAACTCAAGTTCGGAGAAGCCGGGCTACAGATGATGCCCGAGATCCAGGCGATCACGGATGAGGTGAAGCTCAAATTAATTCTCCGCGCCATCTGTACGGCTGTCAGTCTGGAGGACCTTCGGTGCATGTGGACCGGTTGAAGGAAGGCCGGTTGCTCGTCGCGCGGCCGAGCGGAGGATTTTCGGTGCCGGGGTTGGCCGCCGCCCCCGCGCCGGAAACAGAGGTTGCCGAACAGCTTCGTCCCGCCGCAGGTTGATCGCGATAGGCTAGACACTGCCAGGGTCGGATTTCAGCCACTCGCCCGCCGCCTTTCTCATAACAACCGGATTCCTTCGCTCGTGATCTGGCGCACAAAGCTGCTGTCGGTTTCAACGAATATCCGATGCATGGGCTTGGTATGCACGAGCAGGTCGATGGAGTATCGCATTCTCAGGTCCAGGATGCGATTCGACACGGACCGGACAATATCGCGTTTTTGTCTCCAGGTGGACGGCAGGAAATCATCTTGTGTCACGACATGGAGATCGATATCGCTGTCCTGCGTCGGCTGTCCCAGGCGTAGCTGCCGAAAAGGATCACCTTCTCCGGATGCAGCGGTGCCAATGTGTCCCGGATCAGCGTTTCCAACTCGCTCGAAAGCTTCATCGTGGCCGTTGACGTGGAGTTAGGAGTTAGGGGGGACGGGAAAAAGGGAGCGTTGAAGCGTGGAGCGTGGGGACGGGAGAGGTTACTCAGTAGGATTTCATTCGCCGGCCTGCTGGAGGATGGCGTGAAGAACCGATTCCGATATCCAAAGGCCTTTCGCCCGCATGTCGTTCAGTGGTGATGCATTTACGACTAGGTCCATCACGAAGAAACCTCAGCGGCAGGCGAAGCCGGATCATCCTGCAAGACCGAGATCCGGTAGTCGCTCAGGATCTGTATGAACTGGGCGCGAGACACGCCACACAACTCGGCGGCCTTACCCTGGGATATCCTTCGCAGTTCATACCACTTGACCGCAGCAGCCCGGCGCATTTCATCAACGTATTGCGCCGGCGATATCCGAAGAGCGGAAAACGTGGATTCCGGGAGATCAAGCACCAGTTTCATTTGCCGCTCCTTGTTTCGTCTGAGCCCGTGGGAAAGGGGATTAGGAGTTAGGAGGACGGGGGATGTTAGCCCCAGTTGCTGAGAAACTCCAAGCGGTCGTTCATTTCTTCGGCCGATAGGGTGCTAATGAGCCTCACGAGCCTTCTCATTTGCTCGCCGACGGGGTAACGCTTTTGCCGGCAGAGTACGATGCCGGCGTGAGTAATTCCGGCGGTCAACACCTCGGCATGCAACTGGCAGAAGTGTCCCATGTTGAAGCCGTACAGAGTGCGTCCTTGTGCCGTCGCGTATTCCAATTGCTCGTCGTCCTCGCGCTCGATCATGCCGGCTTCGTATGCGGTTTCAATGTCGACACCGCGACTGCGCAGCGCGTCGACGAGATGTCCATCCATTGCGTCTTCGTCCAAGTAAAGCCGTATTGTCACGTTTGCACCCGTGATACGGAGTGCTCCCGCTCCAGTTGGTCGTACAGGGCGTCTTCAGCAGCCATCTCTGCCTCCATCGCTTCCTTATTGGCATGGTAGTATGTTAGTGCCGCGTGGACCTGAGCCAGGGAAATATGCCCGATCCGGCGAGAAATCTCCTCGGGGGACCATCCCAACTTGTACCAGCCCGCAATTCGCAGGACGGAAATGCCCGTGCTGGCAATCCGCACGTGGCCGCCGCAAATGCCGGCACTCTGCGTAAGTAATGTTCCAATGTCGGTTAGTGTGGGCATGGGGAAAGGTGGAAAAGGGGGATTAAGGATTAGACTTTTTCCATTATAGCCTGAGATGTTCCGTTCGGCGAAGGGTGTTGTCGGGAGAGTTGCAAAATGTTCTTAGATATGGAGTTAGGAGT
>JBAWVO010000025.1:0-39326 GCA_037147235.1 Planctomycetota bacterium
CCAGCCTGACAGTGAACCGGGCAACGTCAGGCTGGAAAGCCTGACCTACTTGATAGATTTCATGCGTGACCACTTCATCACCTTCTCAGGCATCTCAACGAAGGTGTCGCCGTTGAGGACATCGCAGGTCTTCTTGCCCCAGCCTGCAAAATCAAGGATAAAATGCTCTTTCTCCACCGTCCAGTGACATGCCGACCTGTATCCAGCGATGACCAATGTGCCCGTTCCATCATCTGCCAATTCCAAGGTCGTCTGCCAGTCCTTCTGCCAAACACCTGCGGGGGTGAAACGAATCCTGTGCATTTTATCATCCAAGACGCTAACGTGCGACGGTATTTTGGGTTTGGCCGATTCCGCTTTGGGCTTTTCGGTGGCAAGAAGGATGCGATTCACGTCCACATACTTGCCGTGTGCCGCTGACTGAACCGTGTTCTGAATGCGTTCAAGCGTCTGTTTCTCATTGGAAAAGACTATGGCTGCCGGTTTTCCGCCATAAGCGGTAAACGAGAGCAATGGATCAATGCTGTAAATGATGAAACCATGCTTGACGGACACTCCGCCAGGGATGAATCCATGCTCCGGCCAATAGGTGACCAGCCCATGTTCCGGAAACACCTTTTTGATTGCCGTTACGGCCTGCTCCAGGGAGGTGCATTGCTCGAAATGGGTCAAATTGATGGGCTTTCCGAGAATGAGGCGAACCATTTCCGGCGTGTCCAGCCCACAACGACCATTGACTGCCTCAAAGTTCTTGAGTGCTTTGCGGATTTCTGACTCCGTGAGCGCAGTGATCGCAGCATCATAGACCTTTTTGTCGAGCGTTTTGCCCTTCTCGTTGGCTTCCTTCGCCGCACCGGCACTTGCCGCAACATTCGGCAGCAACAAGACTGCGACCAACACCGCCGCCCAGCACTTGAAAGTGGTCATGGCCTTTCCTCCGAATTAAATGTATTTCAGTCGTCCCCCATGATACCCCCGCCAATCCTCATCCACCAGCCACCAGAAGTGATGTCAATCCGGCGAACTCGAAATCCTGAGTACCGAGTAGGAAAGACTGCCGCCTCTCTACTCGCAATTACTACCACCCCCCCAAAAAAGAAGGACGTTCAAATCCGCTTTGCGTCTTTGCGCCTTTGCGCGAGGAAATATCTCGCGCAAAGGCGCTAAGGCGCAAAGCGGAAACCGATTTGGAATCGCCCTTTCACCCGCGTGGACGCTCGATGAAACGCAAATAAGGAGTCCTTTCCTGCACCCAACGGCTCACGTCCGGCGCAGCAGCCCCAGCCGCTGGCCAACTGCGACGGCCAGGTAAGTTGCCGCGGAAAGCATGATGATCACGGGGCCGCAGGGGAGCCCGGTCTGAAAGCTCACGGCCAAGCCGACGACGGTGAAGATCATGCAGGCCACAACGGCCAGAACCATCATCTCCCAAAGCTGCCGAGAGAAGTGCCCCGCCACCGCTGCCGGCAGAGTCAGCAAGGCGATTACCAGCACGATGCCCACCACGCGGAGCAGGATCACGATCGTCAACGCGGTCAGGCAGAGCAGCAACATGTAGTACACATTGACGCGGACGCCGCGGAGATGGGCGAATTCCTGATCGAAGCAGACGGCTTGAAACTTGTTGTAGAAGACCACGCCCAAAACAATCACCAAAGCATCCAACGCCAAGATGCAAAACAGATCCCCGCGAGTCAGCAGAAGAATATTGCCAAAGAGGTAGCTCATGGGGTCGGCATAACCGGGCGTTTTGGCGAAAAACAACAGGCCAATCGCCATGCCAACCGACCAGATGGCACCGATCACCGTATCTTCTCGCTGCTTCGCATGGAGACTCACGCCACCGATCAGGAGGGCCGAGGCCAAGGCCGCAATCACGGCGCCAAACATCGGATCGCACCACCGGCAATTCCAGACAACCTGCAAATAAAGGGCCGCGCCGATACCGCCCAGCACACTGTGCGAAATGGCACCGGCTATATAGCTGATCCGCCGCGTGATGACGTACGTGCCGATGATCCCCAACGCCACGCTGGACAACAGCCCGGCAATCAGGGCATAGCGAATTACCGGAACCTCGGGACTCAAGAGGGCTTTTATAAAATCGATCATGCACATGCTCCCGGGTTATTGTGGTGCGGCCGTCCCGGCTGCGTTGGCAGGCGAGACGCCTGCACCACAAGTTGTTGGGCCTTAATAAAATCACTCATGCACGTGCTCCCGATGGCACATCACTTCACCGTGGCGGACCATGTTCACGTCGCTACCATACATGTCGCGAATCAAGTCGGCCGTAAGTTGGCTGGTGGGATGGGCCACCGCCTGCCGATTGACGCAAATCACTCGCTGCACCAGGTTCGTCACAAAACCCAGATCGTGCGAGACCATCACGATCGTCATCCGCTGTCCAAGCTCGCGAAGCTCGTCGAATAGCCGGGCTTCGACGAGCGAATCGACGTTGGCGGTCGGCTCGTCCAGAAGCAGTAACTCGGGATGGCAACAGAGTGCCCTCGCGATCAGCACCCGCTGCCGCTGCCCGCCGGAAAGGGCAACGAACGGCCGCTTGGCCGCGTCGACCATGTGAACCTGTTCCAATGCCTCACATGCCGCACGCCGGTCGCTCGCGCCATACCAGCCAAGCCACCCGCGCAGCCCGGGCTGCCCCAGTCGCCCCATCAGCACCACGTCCATTACTGTTACCGGAAACATCGGATCATATTCGGACCGTTGCGGCATATAGCCAAGCCGCAATCGGGCCTGTTGGGGCGGTTGGCCGAAGATTCGGATCTCGCCTTGCGTCGGCCGGAGTTGGCCCAGCAGAAGCCGCAGGAGGGTTGTCTTGCCGCCACCATTGGGTCCAACAATACAAACCGACTCGCGGTCGTAGATCGTCAGATTCACGTCATCGAGAACGGGCGTGGCTTGGTAGGAAAAGCTGACGTTGCAGACTTCGATCACCGGTTTTTGCGTCATTCGGTCTTCTCGCGGTTCGAGGCGGCTATCTTTTGTGCGACATCCTCCAGGTTGGCTACCACGTCATAATCCGTGGAATCCATCGGTATCACCACGCCGCCAATCGCCTGGGCGATCGAGGCAGCAATCTGTTGATTGAATTGCGGTTGCAGAAATATGATCTTCACGTGGTCGTTCCTCGCCTTGTTGATGAGGTCGAAGATTTGCCGCGGCGCCGGCGGCTTGCCTTCAACCTCAACCGACTCCTGCCGAAGGCCGTACGTGTCGGCAAAGTATCCAAAGGCCGGGTGGAAGACGTAAAACGCCTGTCCTCGGTAAGGCAACAAGCTTTGTGCGATGCGGTGATTCAGCGCGTCGAGTTTGGCAAGGAGCGTCTTCAGGTTTGTCCGATAGACCTGCTCGTGCCGCGGGTCGGCCTGGCATAAGGCTTTGGCCACATTGGCCGCCATCGTCTTCAGGAGCGGCGGCGACAGCCAGACATGGGGATCGGCTGGAACTTCGTCATCGTCATCGTCTCCATCGTCCTTATTCGCTTGGTCATGACCGTGACCGCAGTGAGCGGCTTCACAGACGCAGCTTGACGCCCGAGCGGCAATTCCGGCCGCAGTATCGACGACGGTAAAATTCGCAGATCCCCTGACAAGATGTCCAATCAGGCGGTCTTCAAAAGGCATGCCGACACGAAAGAAGAGCCGTGCCTGACTGAGACGGATCACCTGCCGCGGCGTCGGCTCGAAGATATGCGGATCTTGGCCTGCCGGCACGAGTACTTCGACGTGGACGTAGGGGCCGCCGATTCGTTGGACCAGATACGCAACCGGTGGGATGCCGGCGAAGGTTTTCAATGGCTCGATGCCCGACTCTGCTGACGACCCAGCGGCGAGTACGGGCCGATTGGCCGGCTCGCCGAAAATCGCAACGATCACCACAGCGAACAGCACAACTCCGAAACCAATGCCGATTCCGATCCGCAGGAAAGGCAACGGAATAAATTCCGTTCTACTCAATGGACTTCGCAGTTCTCCTAATGGGTGCAGAGAATGATTTTCCATCCGGCGACTCCTACTTTGCTTCTATTGCAGAAAAGTAAATTGGTGGGACTTGCCGCGCTCGGCCCACCTTCTTTTCCGTTACAGAAACTACTCGGACGGACCGATCCTCAGGATCTCGAATCGTACCTTGCCTTGCGGCACGGGAATCTCGGCACGTTCGCCGACCTTCTTGCCGCAAAGCCCTTGAGCGAGGGGGCTTGTGATGAGGATTTTGCCCGTGTCATAATCCTCCTCGCCGGCACCAACGAGAGTGAATTCTTCCTCGTCGCCGAAATCGAGATCCTTGACCACGACCGTGCATCCGAACGAAACCACGTCCTTGGGGAACTGGCTAGGATCGACCAGCACGGCACGGGAAAGCTTGTCGCGGATCGCGCCGATCCTCGCTTCCAACATGGCATGGCTTTCCCGGCGGCCGTGATACTCGGCGTTCTCCGAGAGGTCGCCTTCCGCTCTGGCAGCCGCTAGGCCTTCGAGAACCTTAGGCAGTTCCACACCCTGCAAGTGTTCGAGATCTGCTTTGATCTTATCGTATCCGGTCCGAGTCATGGGAATGCGGTCCGACATGCTAACTCCTCGTCTACTACTTCCAAACCAGGGCGGATGGCTCGCGAGAAGCTGAATCCGCCCGAAAGAGAAACTGTTGTAAGTCAGGCTTTCTAGCCTGACAACACACCACAAGGTCAGGCTGGAAAGCCTGACGTACTTGACATTCTGGTGGGTGGTTAATAAAAAAAACCGCGGCCACCCCAGAATCTCGGGAGGACCGCCGGTCGCGTGTATGGTTTACAGACTCCCCTATTCTTTCTTTCCGGGGAGCATTTGTAAAGGGCCTATCGCCAGAAATAATAGACCGGCGTTCGGCGCGGGTCTCCTGACCTCGCCAAAAGCCCATTTGTAAAGGGCCTATCGCCACAAATAATAGACCAAGGCAGCCACCACGACCAGCAGAACCGGACCAGCGAAAAACAGGATTTTTCGCAGGGTGGCATGACGCTGCGGCTTGGCTGGCCCGTCCGATAAGAGCGTTTCAGCCACCATCTGCCGGGCACGAATGATGGGGGTCGCCGAGTGCCACTTTTGGGGTTGGCGAATATGTGCGATCATGGTCCATTTGTCCCGGATTTCCAATAAATCTCCAAACCGTCTACTGCCCGGCCGCTTGCAACCTCTTATCGAGAGGATGCCTCTCGGGAGTACGCCAAACTTGTCCATAGGCAGCCCGCAACGCCCCGGCGACCGCATCCCAGGAGAAGTAGGTACAGACATGCTCGGCCAGATCCTTGCTGCGATTTCGGTCCAAGGCCGCATGCACACCGCAGCGGATGCCAGAGACGTCGTCCGGCCGGATATAGATAGCCTGCTGGCCAAAATACTCACTGCCGCAGCCCCCTTCAAACAAGACCAGTGGCGTGCCCGATGCACCGGCCGCGAGGGCAATCCGCTCGGGTGCTGCAACGCCGCTTCCTACGACTAGGCAGCCACAGGCCGCATAAGCACTGGCCATCAGCGGGTCATTGCTGGCCAGCCGAGGGAGAAATTGAACCGAGGAACTAGCCACTCGACGGCACTCGTCAAGATACCAATCACACTGGCGGGCAACATCGCCGAGAATTACCACCGGAACATCGACGTTCTTCATGGCCCAGAGAAAGCCTAACTGTTGGTTCTTAGGCTCAATCGCACCAGCATAGAGCACGAAGTCGCGAACGCCAACATGCCGACGGAAAAGTTCCGGGTCAGTCTGGGCCAACCGCGGATCCACGCCATGCGGGATCACACGGAGACGATCCTGCGGAAGCTTGAACCGCCGGGCGATTTGCTGGGCCTCAAGGTTCGAGTTGGGCAACAACAAGTCGACGGCCGCGTAAAGCTCGCGCTGCCAAGCCGGTGTCCTGGAAAAGACCCCTCGCCCGGCTTTTGCGAACCATGCCACACTCTTTTTAAGCCATCCGCGGGGGTAGGGGCCACGATCTGAGTCGTCTTGCCACGATTCCGGCGAAAGCACGACCTTGACCCCGCTCCGTCGGGCAGATTCCACAACCGGCAGGAACTCGGCGGCTGTGCCAAAAAGATGGAGACAGCGGGAGTCGGCGAGCGAATCTTCAAACGGCCGCCAGAGCCGAGCGGCGATTCCCGCCCGCAGCAACGCGCCGGACAGTGCCCTCAGGGCGATCCGGTCGTCGTCAACTGCGGACATCCACCGCGCTGCTAACACTACTTCCGTCTTGCTGCCCGAAAATCGCTTTGCGGCAATTGCCGGGACGGCCTTTGCGGCTCGATTTTTTGATTTAGAGGCTGTCTTCATATCCTGGCCGACAGAGTCGTAGTCCGTTACGTTCCACAGTAAGAAGCAAAAGCGACTGCCCTACGGTGGACCCTCACCTTCATATCACCTACCTTGCCATTATATCATAGTCCACCAACTACTGAAAGGGCACTACTGTGGCCGGTCGTGCCGGCGGCCGGTCTCCCGACCGAGCCACGCTAATTGTAGGGTGGGTGAAGCATCGAACGGTGCGTTACGCGAACTGATCTGGAACAGCGGTAAGTGCTTTCGGCGTCTCGACTTCGTGCGCAACCCACCATTTCCCGGCCGGTTCGCTCCACGCACCCTACAACACTGTGGCCGGTCGTGCCGGCGGCCGGTCTTGCTGTGGCCGGTCTCCCGACCGAGCCACGGCTAGTACGGAACCATTTCCAGGGTTGCCCAGAGGCTGGGGTCTTCGTCATAGGGCATGGGCCGGCCGACGCTGAAGGTTTGCTCACCTAACTCGCGATCGATCACGGCGTAAGTAAAACCGAGCCGGGGATGCTCGGCCGGCTCAAAGCCCAGCATCGCCTCCGCCGGAATAAAACAGTCCAGCCGATAGCCGTCGGGTCGGATTTGGCTGCGCGCCTTCAAAAGCCCCGCGGCCACGGGCCGGGCCGGTTCGCGGGCGCGATTGATCGGCAGCGACTGGCCAAAAGCCTCGTCGAGCTTTCTGCCGCCGCCACTGGGCAGAAAAATAAAGCGGTGGCAAAAGCGGCTGGCACGATGCACGTTATGCACGTCGCGGGTGTCGATCCAGATCTGCAGGCCATCGCTATCCTCCGGACGCGAGGCACGGCACCATACCGGCTGCTTCTTTCCGCTGACCGATATGGTAAATACAAGCCCCGCTTCGCTCCACGCTGCCGAAACTTCGGCCATCGCCGGGCTTTCATCCAACTCGGCCAGGTTGATCAGTCGGTGCTTCTCGTCCAGTCCCGCTCCACTCGCTTTCCAGAGGGGATCACGATAGAGACACGGGGCCGAGAAGCGGAAGAGGAAGCGTTGTGGGAGAAGGGATTCGGTCATGATTCTTTTTTCTCCAACGCGGCGAGGTGTTCCTTCAAAAACGCGGCGAGATCACCGCGACGCAAGTCTTCGATCGAGCGGAACTTGAACCGCAGCACATCCACGCCGGGCTTTTCGCCATCGACCTGGGCCTCAAACCCCAGGCCGGTAATCCGTCCCTGGGCAAAGCGACCTTTGGGACCGGTGAGGTGCAAGTAGACCGCGTCGAGTTTCTTCGTCTGCACGGCGGCCCAAGCCTCGCGCTGCTGTGGCACGTAGAGGGGTACGACTTGTTTGTTGTTCCAAAGCAGTTGACCATGGGGGGCGGCTTCGTTGAGTAATTCGACCAATTCCTCAAGCACTTCCAGCTCCCACGCGATTTTGCCACCCAGGGGGAAGCCGCGGCGGGCAAAATGCCATTTGCGGCCGAGTTGCTTCCACGGTTGCAAGATGTCACTTTTATCCTGGGCTTGCTTTGAGTAATTGCCAAACCCGCCTACGGCTTGGTCGATGAACGTCCAGAACTCCGGCCGGTCGATTTCGCGGTAGCTATGAACGCGGAGTTCGATCTCCTGCCATGGTCCACGGAGGCTGCGGATTTTTGCCCGCGGCTCGGTGCCGTAGAGCGGCAGAGCAGGCATATCGTTCAGCGGCTTGAGGTCCAGCCGATGCACGAGTTCATCCCGGGAGAATGTATTGCGGGCCGTGCGGAATTTCATCTTCAGCAGCCATTCTTCGCCAGTAATGGCGTGAAAGAACCAGCCGTCGGACTTCTTGGCCGCGGAGATCTCGACGACGGATCGCGAGTTCCAGTCGGTTTCGCTGAATAACTCCGATTGGTTTTGGATGCGGTCGATCACGTCACCCAAGATGCGGCCTTCCCAGCGGCACGGCTTGCCGTTGCGGCCGACGCGGGCAAAGGTGTGCCAATGACGGCCGTCGATTTCCCAGGGCATGCGGGCATCTTGGCCAACTTCGGTGATATCGCGATCCCCTTCATGCTGGGCCTCGGCGGTAGCGAAGTCAAACAGCTTGCGTGGTTCAAGAGGACCGGCGGCGAGAACTTTTGCCAGGACGTCGCCGGTGTAGGATATGCGAAGCGGCGAGCCGCCGGCATTCTTCCTGCGAGCCTGTTGTGCATGCGCCACCACATCTTCCGGAGTCCCCGCGACGACGACATAGCCGCCTTCCTCGCCGGCTTCCGGCCCCATGTCGATGACCCAATCGGCCGTCTTGATGACGTCGAGATTGTGCTCGATGACCACGACCGTGTTGCCCAACTCGACGAGGCGATTGAGCACGTCCAAAAGCTTGGCTAGGTCGTCAAAATGCAGGCCGGTGGTCGGCTCGTCGAGAAGGTAGAGCGTGTTGCCGGTGTCGGGCCGGGAGAGTTCGGCGGCCAGTTTCACGCGCTGGGCCTCGCCTCCGGAGAGCGTCGGGGCCGGTTGGCCGAGCGTGAGATAATCGAGGCCCACGTCGCACAGCGTTTGCAGGATGCGGCGAATCTTGGGGATGCTCTCGAAAAGCTGCACGGCCTCGCCACAGGGCATATCGAGCACCTCGGCGATCGACTTGCCATGATAGCGGACGGCGAGCGTCTCCTCATTGTAGCGATGGCCATGGCATGTATCGCACTCAATCCAGACATCGGGCAGGAAGTGCATCTCGATGCGAAGCTGGCCGTTGCCTTCGCACTTCTCGCAACGGCCACCAGGCACATTGAAGCTGAACCGCCGGGGCTGATATCCACGAAGTTTTGCCTCGGGCAGTTGGGCAAAGAGCGCGCGGATGAGGTCCAATGCCCCCGTGAACGTAGCCGGGTTGGAGCTGGGAGTCTGACCCAAGGACTGCTGATCGACGCGGATTACCTTGTTGATTTGCTCGATGCCGCGAATGGAATCGTGGGCACCGGCGAAGGTTTTGGCACGATGCAACGTGCGGGCGAGCGATGCATAGAGTACATCTTCGACCAACGAACTCTTGCCGCTGCCGCTAGGCCCCGTAACGACGGTGAAAGTGCCGAGAGGGATCTTGACGTCGATATTTTTTAGGTTGTTGTGGCGGGCACCGCGGATTTCCAGCCAAGAAGCGTGGAGCGTGGAGCGTGGAGCGTGGAGCGTGGGAGAGGGGAGATTGGGAGAGGGGAGATTGGGAGAGGGGAGATTGGGAGAGGGGAGATTGGTTTTGCGTTTCGAGTTTTTCTTGCTCCCTGCTCCCTGTTCCCCGCTCCCAGCCATCCGCCGGTTTGAGGGAACGGCAATGGCCTTTTTGCCCGTGAGATAGGGACCGGTGACCGAACCGCGACGCTTGCCGACTTGGTCGGGAGTACCTTCAGCGACGATCTCTCCGCCGTGACGACCTGCGCCGGGGCCAAAGTCCAGCAGCTTGTCGGCGTTGGCGATCACCTCGCGATCGTGCTCGACCAGGAGCAGGGTGTTGCCCAGATCGCGAAGTTTTTTCAGGGCATTGAGCAGCCGGGTGTTGTCGCGGGGGTGCAGTCCGATCGTCGGTTCGTCGAGCACGTAAAGCACGCCACACAGGCCGCTACCCACTTGCGCGGCCAGGCGAATTCGCTGCATTTCCCCGCCGGAAAGCGAAGGAGCCGGCCGTGCGAGTGTCAGGTATTCAAGTCCCACATCGACCAAGAACTGCGTACGATTACAAATCTCGCGATAGACTTCGCCGGCAATCTTCCGCTCGGTGGCCATCGGCTTCCAGGCGAGGAAGTCGGCTAGCATCTTGCCCAAAGGTTGGCGGCAGATTTCATCGATCGTGCGGTCACGGAATCGCACGGCTGCCGCGTCATCGCGCAGTCGGCTGCCGCCACAGACGGTACAATCGACCTCATCGACGAGATGTTCCAGGCGGCCGCGGAAACTGGGCGAGACACGGCTCGCTTCTTCAAGTGCCGGGTAGAGACCTTTGAATTGGACGCGGAAGGATGGCGAAGCCTTTGGGGGTGCGGCCGGCCCGGCTGCATGGGCAGGCGAGACGCCTGCACCACAAGTTGTTTTTGGAGGGAGAATTATGTCAAACCATTGTTCGCCGGTGCCGTGCAGGATCAGCCGGCGGTGCTTGCCGCCAAGCTGATCATAGGGAACGTCAATCGGTATGCCGGTGCCGCGAGAAAAGCTTTCCAGCATCCGCCCGAAGAGCCGGCTCGACACGCCAGGCCACAAGCCGACGGCACCCTGGGCCAAGGAGAGCTTGGGATCGCGGAGCAAAGCCGCCGGGTTCGTGCCGGTTTGCACGCCAAGACCTTCGCAGGCCGGACACCAGCCCAAAGGACTGTTGAATGAGAAATTGTGCGGCGAGAGTGTCTCAAAGCTTCGTCCGCACTTTTGGCAGGCGAAGTGTTGACTCTGAATTTCGACAGGCCAATTGGGTTCCGGGATGTCGTTGGACGGCTCGGTCACGTGGAGTACGCCGCGTCCTTTGGCCAGGGCATTCTCCACGCTGCCGGCAATACGACTGCGGCCGTCGGACCGGATGGTAACGCGGTCGATGACCACCTCAACCGCATGCTTTCGCCGCCGGTCGATCTGTGGCGGTTGGTCAAGCGTGTGGGTCTGGCCGTCGATCCGCACTCGCACGTAGCCGCCGGCTCGCATCTCTTCCCACAATGCTTCGTACTTCTCGCCAACCTCGATTTCCAGCGGGGCCATGAGATAAAGCCGCGTGCCCGCTGGCCGCTGCATGATCTTGTCGATGATCTCGTCGGCGGTTTGCGTGCCGACCGGCAGGTCGCAGTCAGGACAGTACGGCTGGCCAAGTCGCGAGACCATGATTCGCAGGTAATCGTAAATCTCGGTGACCGTGCCGACCGTACTACGGGGCGAGTGGCCCACATGCTTCTGCTCGATGGCAATAGCCGGCGAGAGGCCCTCGATGTGATCCAGCCGCGGCTTCTGCATCTTATCGACAAACTGTCGCGCGTAGGAACTGAGGCTTTCCACGTAACGCCGCTGGCCTTCGGCGTAAATCGTGTCCATGGCCAGCGAGGTCTTGCCGCTACCGCTGGGACCGCAGCAGACGGTCATCTGGTCGCGGGGAATATCAACGTCGATCCCTTTGAGATTGTGTTGACGGGCACCGCGGACCTTGATCGCCTTAGCCAGTTCGGCTCGCGGGGCGCGCTTATGGCCCTCGCGCCCCTTGGAATGGGGGCTGATTTCACTCTGGCCCTTTCCCAGAAGGAGAGGGGAACGGTGGAGATATCGACTGAGCACGCGGCCGGTGGAAGAGTCGGCCATTTCGGCGACTTCCTCCGGAGTGCCCGTGGCGAGGAGTTGTCCGCCGCCGCCACCGCCTTCAGGGCCGAGGTCGATGATCCAGTCGGCTGTCTTGATCACTTCCGTGTTATGCTCGACAACGAGCACCGTATTGCCGGCCTCGACAAAACCGTGCAGCACCTTCAAGAGCAATTGAATATCGGCAAAATGCAGGCCGGTCGTCGGTTCGTCAAGCAAATAGAGGGTTCGACCGGTACTCTTTTTGACAAGTTCTCGGGCGAGTTTGATCCGTTGGGCCTCGCCGCCGGAAAGCGTGGGCGACGATTGACCGAGCTTTACATAGTCCAACCCCACCTCATGCAGCGTGCGAAGCTTGTCGGCAATGAGCGGAATGTTTTCAAAGTGGGTCAAGGCTTCCTGAACGTCCATCTCCAGCACTTCGGCGATCGACTTGCCTTTGTAGCGAACCTGGAGTGTCTCGCGGTTGAAACGATGGCCCTCGCATACGGGGCAGGTAACCCAGATGTCGGCAAGAAAATCCATCTCCAACTTGGTGGAACCGTTTCCTTCACATGCCTCGCAGCGGCCGCCGGCGACGTTAAAACTGAAACGGCCCGGCTCGAACCCCTTGGCCTTGGCCTCGGGCAGTTGCGTGTAGAGCCGGCGGATTTCGTCGAAAACCTTGATGTAGGTGGCAGGGTTTGAACGGGGTGTACGGCCGATCGGCGACTGATCGATGGCGATCATCTTGTCGAGATGTTCGATGCCTTCGATCTTGTCGAACTCACCCGGATTGCCGATGCCCGCGTTCAGGTCGCGACGCAGGGCCTCGACTAGAATATCGCTGACGAGCGAACTCTTGCCCGAACCGGAAACGCCGGTCACGCAGACGAACACGCCGAGCGGAATCTCGACGTCGATGTTTTTGAGATTATTGTGGCGAGCACCGCGGACCACAAGCCGCCCGTGAGCGTTAATACTATTGCGGCGGACGAATGGAACTTCGATCCGCATCCGTCCGGAAAGATAGGCCCCGGTGAGGCTCTCCTCCGCGGCCATCACTTCCGCAAGCGATCCGGCGGCGACGACCCGCCCGCCACGAACGCCTGGCCCTGGGCCAAAATCGACGATGTGATCGGCCGCCCGCATGGTATCTTCGTCGTGCTCGACGACCACGACCGTATTGCCCTGATCGCGAAGCTGAGCGAGCGTTTCCAACAGCTTGTCATTATCGCGGGGGTGCAGGCCGATGGACGGTTCATCGAGAATGTAGAGCACGCCCACCAGCCCGCAGCCGATCTGGCCGGCCAGGCGGATACGCTGCATCTCGCCGCCGGAAAGCGTGGGGGCAGTACGGTCCAGCGACAGGTATTCAAGGCCGACGTTTTTAAGGAATTGAAGCCGGCTGCGGATTTCCTTGAGGGCCTCGGCGGCAATCGTGGTTCCCGTGGCGTCAAGCTCCAACGCGGAAAAGAATTCGGCCGCGTCGCTGATTGCAAGCCTGCAAACCTCAGGTAGCGATTGTTCGCTCTTGGCTCCCGGAAGTTTTGCAGCCGTCGTAATGGTCACCGCGCAGGCCTGGGCATTGAGCCGGTGCCCCTCGCAGCGTCCACAGCCGAGGATCCGCATGTACTTTTCGAGTTGCCTGCGCTGGGGTCGGCTGCGCGTGTTGCGGTATTGCGCCAACAGCTTGGGAATGATCCCTTCAAACGGTCCGCCCCATTTGTGGCCCGAGGTTCCGCCACGCCACGTAAACGTGATGTGCTCGTCGCCGGTACCCCAAAGCAGGGCGTGCTTGGCACTTTCATCAACCTCTTCCCAGGCCGTTTCCAATACGGTGCCAGGCGAAAGCCCGTACTTTCGCTCAAGCGTTTCTGCCACGCCGCGGAAAATGTGCCGTTTCCAGCGGCCCATCTCGCGCCATTTGCCCAGCAGCTCGATGCAGCCCTGTTGAAACGAGCGGCTCGGGTCGGAAATCAACCGCTGAGGATCAAACGAATAGATCTGCCCCAGCCCGCTGCACTCCGGGCACATGCCCTGAGGACTATTGAAGCTAAACAACTGCGGGCTGGGCGGCTCAAAGCTCTTTTGGCAGTGGGTACAGGCATAGTGGGCCGAAAGGGATAAATCGGAAGGCGGGAGAGAGGTCGGGGGTGAGGAAAACGTACTCCCCTCCCCTGTACGCGGGAGAGGGGCAGGGGGTGAGGGGAGATGAGCGGCCTTCCCTCTTCCTTCCGATTTCTCGCCGTCCTCCTTGGCCACAACTAGGTTGCCTTCACCCAACCGCAGGGCTAATTCGACCGCCTCGGCCAGCCGCGGGCGAATTTTCGGGCCGGACACCAGGCGGTCGATGACGACCTCGATGTTGTGTCGCATCTGCCGGTCTAGCCGCAGGTCGTCGGTCAATCGGACGACACTGCCATCGACCCGCGCACGGACAAAACCCTGTTTCAGCAAGTCCTCGAACAGGTCGCGATACTCGCCTTTTTGACCACGGATGAGCGGTGCCAGCACCAAAAACTGCGTTCCGGCCGCCAACATTCCGATCTGATCGATAATCTGATCCCGCGTTTGCGCCGTGATTGGCCGATGGCAATCTGGACAGTGACCTTTGCCAACGCGGGCGAACAAAACGCGGAGATAGTCGTAAATCTCCGTGATCGTGCCCACTGTCGAGCGAGGATTCGTGCCACTGGACTTTTGCGAGATGGAGATCGCGGGACTAAGCCCGGCGATCAGATCGACGTCCGGCTTGGGCATTTGCCCCAGGAACTGGCGGGCGAAACTGGAGAGACTCTCGACATAGCGACGCTGCCCCTCGGCATACAAGGTATCGAAAGCCAGGGAACTCTTGCCCGAGCCGCTAACTCCGGTAAAGCAAATCAACTGATTTCGAGGCAAGACAAGACTTACCTCCCGTAGATTGTGCTCTCGGGCGCCCTGAATCAGGATGTCGGAATCAGCCATCGATAGAAAACCTTGCCGAAACCCTGTATTTTAGGGGATGATGGGGTCAGTAGGCAACCCGTCCTGTGCGGCTGGTTCAGCCGGCCGGCATGCCTACGTAGAACGGAATTCATTGGTTCCTCTCGCGGTGAATCCTAATCAATTCTTTCGACAGAAAAATGAGGGACAGAAAAATAGGAGAAAAAAGAGCAATTGGTGTTCCCTCCCTCTTTATCTTCCTGCTCTCCATCTTTCTGTCAAGATTTTGTCTTCCCTTTTCGTGTTTTTCGTCTCTTTTGTGGTTCCCTCTCCCCTCCGCGCCCCTCTGCGTCCTCCGCGGTCAATCCCCCCCATCCTAAAAAAATTCACCGCAAAAGAACACTGAGAACGCAAAAGAACAAAATCTTTCTCTTGCGCTCTTTGTACTCTCTCGCGGTGAATCCTATTCATTTCTTTCGACAGAAAAATAGGAAAGAAATAAATAGGAATTCCCCCGCCGGAATTCCCGTTCCCGAATTCCCGAATACCCGTCGATCTTTGTGCCCACTCGGAGGAGGTTGACCAACGGCCCCCAGGCTTTACAATGTATCTTGAGAGTTAAAGGCTGTTGAGAGGCCTGTAAGTGAGGGGCAATGCATAATGGTTCGAGCGAAGGGTCAATATCACAATCAGATGCTGGAACTGGAGCAGCCGCTTGCCCTTCCAGAGGGTACGCGGGTAGAGGTTGACGTCTATCTTGCCGAAGAGGCGCACTCTTCCGAGGATCATGCATGGGCAGTGCTTGGCACGGCTCGGCTGGAGGAGGAGTGGGATAATCCCGAGGACGCAATCTACGACGACTGGAAGAGACTCTATGGAGTTTAGTGCCGGTGACGTCGTACTCGTGCCCTTTCCCTACCGCGACCGCTTGGCCGAGCAAGCCAGGCCGGCAGTTGTTGTTTCCGACGTCACGTACAATCGGCATGGCGACGTTGTCGTAGCGGCAATTACCTCCCACGCGGTGCGCGTTGCAACAGACGCCCCCCTGGTGGATTGGGCCAGTGCGGGGCTGAGGGCACCTTCGACGGCTCGCATGTTGTTGGCGACGGTCGCCAGTTCGCGCATCCTCTTGCACATCGGCCACCTGACGCCGCGCGATTGGACAGAGGTGCAAACGCGACTGCGATTGGTGTTTGTCTCGACGTAACTGTTTCGCCGTCCCGACTGCCTGAACGCTGACAATTCCGGGCAATTCCAGATACCTATTCGTATTCTGTTTCGGTTTTGGGGCGCGTTTCTGGGGTTTGAGGACACACCCCACCATTTCTTCCGGGCTACCGAGGAAAGTTTCGTCTCCCCGGAATTGGACGCTTACCTCTTTTCTTTCCGCGAAAGCTGATCTGATTGTTTCCCGGAAAACACATGATGAACATCTAGGTGATCTGGGGATCTTTTACCGCAGGCGGTCGGCCATAAAGGCTATTTGTTCCATAAATAGTCACTGTCCTTCCTAGAATCGCCTTACGGAAAACTCCACCCCAAACCCCCAGGACCACCTCTCTTGAACCTATTCTAATGCTAGACCCTACAACCGTCCGATCCGTTACAGTAGGAACAGTCCTTACTTTTCGTATAACCGGTAGGACGCGAACACCACTCATCACCAGTTCAAGGGGGGGAAGAGCATGAAGATTACCTGGACCAGATTGAAAGGCGCCTGCCTACTGTTATTGGGCATGGCAACGATGGGCGACGGGCAAAGTTTTGCCGCCGGCATCAACACGCAAGGCTTTGTCGCAATTGCCGAAAAGTCGTCGGAGAAAACCGCCGCAAAAACCGAGGCCAGTCCCTTCAAGGACGAATCGGTCAGCGCATCGGTGAGGGCCGTCCCGGTCGAATCAGCGATGCCAACCTGCTCGCCCTCGTGGGCCGCGAGAATTGCCTGTGACAGCGACAACTTCGTAGGGGCACCAGGCCGGTTTTGGTTCCGCGGCGAGTACCTCAACTGGCAGACCAGTGGCTCGCACTTACCCCTCCTGGTCGCATCGGATGACGGGGAGGGTTACATGCCGATATTTGGTGATCGTGAAATTCGCAATGGCAGCCACGAGGGTTACCGAATTAACTTCGGCATGTGGCTTGACTGCACGCATTGCTGGGGTCTGGAAGCCGATTACATCGACGTCACCGGCAGACCGGACAACTACGACAGCGGTCTTGTCACCGGAAACGGCAGCATCACGGCCACTAATCCGCTTACGATCATCCGGCCTTACTACGGCCCCGACCCGAGCTATGTAGATGGCCCCCAGCGCAACATCGTAGGTCTTTCAAACGCTGTCACCGGCCGCGTAACGGTCGAAACGAACGACTATTTCCAGTCCGCCGGGTTGTGGTTGCGCCACCAGTTGCGGGCCAGCGAATGGTCGACCAACAACGGTGACGTCAACTGGACGGATTCTTGCGCCAGGACGTTCCGCCTCGACGCCATCGGAGGTTATCGCTTCGCACGACTGGTTGACAAGGTGAATATCCATCACGATGAAACGGACGTCTCGGGCGCGGTGGACCAGGGGGGCATCGGCAACAGCACGACGTACATCTATGACGATAACTATCGGGCCGGCAATACCTTCAACGGTGGCGAACTCGGTTTTAACGCCGTATACACCCACGGCCGTTGGTCGCTGGACGTTGTCAGCAAGACCGCGATCGGCTTCAACAGCCAGTACGTCAAGATGTACAATCGGGGCGTTAGGGACAACCGCGACAACGTGCCAGAACCGCCAGATGTAGTAGTGCAAGGAACGGGGTATGACAATAGGCAAGTACAGCCCTTCTCACAAAACCGATTCTCCGCCATTCCGGAACTCAACGTGACCGGCGGATATCAGATTACGGACCACGTGAAGTTTACCGTGGGCTACGACTTGCTCTACTGGTCGGCCGTCGTTCGGGCGGCGGATCAGATCCCCGTCGAGCCTACGACCGGCCTGCCCTATGGAACGCAGGTCGGGGTTAATTCCACGGCACCGGAGCCCACCATGAAGGAGTCGCACTTCTGGGCACAGGGCCTAAGGGTTGGCGGTGAGTACCGGTTCTAGGCGAATGGCCTGTTAACACAAAAAGGGGCAGGGACCGCGAGGTCTCCTGCCCTTTTTCTTTGGGAGGACTTGCAAAGGTTAATTTACCCAAGCTCGGGAGGACCGTAAGGTGGGGAGAGTGAAACTAGCCCCACCAAAACAGGCCGAAACCTAGTCGGTGGGGCTCGCTGCGCTCGTCCCACCCTACACTTTACAATCTTAAACCTCCAGGGACTTATTCCGGGCCTTTCGGCGGACTCGATAGACCAGCAGACCGGCGACACATGCGCCGAGCAGTGCCAGGGTCGACGGTTCAGGCACGACGGCAAACTCGCCGCCGCCACTGCCATTAGTGCCGAGGCCATTGACAATCGCCCACGAATACCCTATCCCGCCAGGGTTCAAATCGACACCCCAACTTCCGGCTAGGTCGGCCAGGTTAGTGCCGTCGTAATTGGCGGCTGCGAGGAAAGTGGACAGAGAACCGGCAAAACCCGGTAGGGCCAGGCTTCCAGCCGATGTGCTAAAAACTGCGTTCTCCCATTTTCCGTTGACCATCTTGCCGATATAGGAATCAGCAATGGTTGTAATTTGGGAAGGTTCTATGAAGGCGTTGATGCTATCGTCAAACGTCATTTGCATTGCAAAGGTCAGATCCTTGGGAACCCCCGCGATATTAACGACGTCGCTGGTCAACCACTGAACTCCCGCAGGGAGTAACCCCGCCCTGAAATCAGTGAAAGAGCCATTTTCGGCGTTGTCTCGATTGCGCCAGGCCATGGTCACGGTTGCATCGGAGCTGAGCTTCGTGCTGGCGAGGATATCGCACTGGCTGCCGACGGTGCCATGGACGTTCGAAACGGTAGCTGCCACCCCGCTCGCCCAGAGCGTGTCGGTATTCCCCGTATTCATCGCGGTGGAAGCTGTGCCCGCGGTGCCGACGGAAGATACGTACGAACTGAGCGTAGATCCGACTAATGCCGACGGAGAAATCTGCGAGTCTTTCTTGAACGGTGCCGATAAAGGAGCACCAAAGAGCTGCTTGTTGGGGTCCAAGGGATCAGCACCACCCGTGGCTGCACCGCCCACGTTGGTGATTTTATAGGCCACACTCACCGGGGCATACGTGCCCTCGCCGATGAGGCCCAGACCGCCGTTTTCGGCGGTGACCACGCTTAAACTGGTGGAACCGCTGATCGGCCCCCAAACTCCGGCCTCGACCATCACCGGGACAGTCGTGTTCCCGGCACTATCGATCTTCGTCTGGGTGACGCTCACCTTTCCAACCAGAGTGGTGCCATCGGACGTCGAAACCGCATCCACGATACCCGTGGCACCGCCGGTCACGTACACACTCGTGGCGTGATTTGTATCCGCGTTGAAATTTGTACTTTTCACCAAACAGTCGGCCGACACCACGGCACCGTAGAGAAGCCCACCTGCCGCCGAGGGCACCAAGAATGGAGCCGGGTCGCCGGTTACCGGGTCGGTCGCCTGGGCGAGTTGCCGCTGTTCGACCACGGTGGCCTTGTAGGGCACATTCAAGGTCGGCAAGACCGGTGTTCCGGAGGCCAGCTTTTCGCCGGTGAACAACACGGGGTTCCCCGGGATTGCCATCGTGCCGCTAATCGAACCCAAGGTCGTGAGCGTAGCAATGACGGAAACCCCGGAATTGGTCGTGTTCGTGCCATTGAAGGTCATGGCCGTACTATTCGTTCCGATCGCGGTGCCATTAGAGTCCGACACGCTCATCGAGCCGACATTCATTGTAAGGTCGCTATAGTTATCGCGCGAGCCGTTCGAGGTGACCGTAAGGTTTGAGGAGGCAGTGCCGTTTAGCATGAGTCGGCCAAAGTCGGCCGTGGTCACCGAAAGTGCTGAGGTGGCATCGCTACCGCGGCTGAAGACCGGGTTGATCACCACGGTCTTGTTAATCGATGGCAGCGGTGTGCTGGGGCTACTCGTGCCAGAAACCGTTAGAGTCGCGATCTGAATACCTGAAGAGGAACTGGTGACGGTTCCCCCGAGAACTCCTCCGAGATCGGTTGTTTTTCCGGCGGCCAAGCCCGTACCGGTCGTCGGAGATCCAAAGCTCATGCCACTGGAAAACGATGATATCCAGCTCAAACTACTGGCGTTTGCTTGGGTCGCAGCATTCTTCACCGTGCCGGTTAAACCCAGTCCTGGCCCATCGGCGAGAAAGCGGTTATTGGTGCCGGAAACCGCCAGGGTTGTACTCAAAATGGCGGGGGAAGTCACGGGCGGAGTTGGTGGCTTTGGTGGCTTTGGCGGAGTTGGTGGGTTCGGTGGAATTGGTGGCTTTGGCGGCACTGGGGCGGACTCGCCAAAGAGGTAGTTCACGGCCGCATACTTGCCGCCGGTTGGGCTTGGGGTAAACGCGCCCGATGCTGGGGGGAGCCCAATGCCTGAAATAATGTTTTGGGGGACCAGGATACCGTTGGACCACCCCAGCGGAGCCGCCAAAGTCCCACCCGTGGAACTCAAATAGTATCCAACCGTATTCAAAGTATCCGTATATTTCGCGGGCTGTACCTCACGGAGCGCGTAGACATCGCCCGGATGCAAATTTCCGAAAGTGTAGTAGCCGGCACTGTTGGTACAGGCTGTGTAGAAGTTGATGGCCGTGTTGAGGTCGCTGGGCGAGTATTCAAACAATTGCATCTGCACGGCAGAAATGCCCGGCGAACTCGGAAGCTTGATGCCGTTCTTCGCAGCATCGATAAACACATAACCGGAGATAGTATAGGTGCTTGGTGCCGAATACGCTGGCGGCTTGGAACCGGGAGGGACACCCGGCTTAAGAGGCGGAAGCCCCCACAGAGGGGCACCCTGCGCTGCGGGGCTGTAGAAAGATGAAAGAAACAAGAATGCGACGAATAGCCGCCACGTCCACCAATAACGGTTGCGCAACATAAGCCAAAATCTCCTTGGTGCCTAATACGAACGCTGCCTCATTTGGCGTTGTTTAGCTCAGCAGCGCGCGCATCAATACCCGTAAGCACTTCGGAAATTGACTACGACGAAAAACGCTGCCTCACTGTATGGATGAAAAACACGGTTATGCAGAATTCGTCGCTAACGGACCCCGCATAAACCCTATCATACTAAATCTCGCCGAAATTGCAAGCAAATTATGCAAACAGATTAAAGATTTTTTTGGATGCGTCAGGAACGTCGGTCGCACGAGCTGCCGCACAGCCAGGTAATATCGTTATAAACCTTCTAATACAAAAGACTTACGAAGACTTGCCTGAGTACTCCACGGCATCCGCTCGCTCGGGAAAAAAATTACGGTTCTTTTGGTTCTGAGTGCGTGATGCGAGTAATTGTAGGATGGGGCTCGTTTCACTCGTCCCCTACAAAGTAGAATGATACCCATGGAACTGAAGCACCTACTATCGGTCGTCATCGCCGTGCTGACCGCACTTGGCGCGATGCTCTTTGCCATGGGTTCGCAAAGCCCCTGGTTAGCGATGGTGCTGTGGATGGTGGCCGTCGTTTCGCTGGTGGTCACCGACTTTCTCGGCGTGGTGCGCGTGCCGCGGAATCTGGGCTCACTGCTGATGTGGGGCGTGCTGGCGATTTTTCTGCCGCACTTCTTGCTGCAATCCAACTGGGATAGCCGGTTGCAGTCGGTGGCCAGCATTCTTATTTGTTTGCAAATGACGCTCTTGTTTCAAGAGAAGGATTCTCGCGTGCATGGATGGCTCGCCGTCATGAGCCTGCTACAGGTCGTAGTGGCCGCCCGCTATAGCCAGGGTGTGGTCTTCGGCGGCCTGCTGATCACCTATATGATTGTCGGCATCTTTGCCCTGTCGTTGCTGGTCCTCTATAGCCAATGGGGACACCATCGCGGCCGGAGTAAAGCAGATACTACCCCTCCTTCAGGGGAATGCGGGCTAAAACCCACCCTGCGCACGGGTGGGATTATGCCCGATCGCTGGCCGTTGGCTGCCATGAAATCGAAATTTACGAGCATGCCGTCGGGCAGCGGCCGATCGGGAGTGGTTGCCGAGTTGTTCGCCCGACTGGCTCTCATCGTTGTCGGCGCATTGTTTCTGGCGACGGTCATTTTCTGTGCGGTGCCCCGCCCCCGGCTTTCTGCCTGGCGAGGAGAAGCAAGAAAAACCCTCGCCACGGTCGGCTTTAATGATCAGATCGCGCTGGGAGGACTGGGCGAAACCATCGAAAGCCGTCAGGAAGTCATGCAGTTGAAACTGGTGGACCCAGCCACCCGCCAGGTCGATCCGATGCGCGAGGAGGTTTACCTGCGGGGTTCGGTGGTCACCTGGTACTCACAGAACCATTGGCGGCGCACTCCGCCGCCGAATAGTTCTCCTACGGGGAACGCCACGGAGGGCGTTCTCTACAGGAGAGTCGCGGACAAGAAGGCGAGCGGTTCGGCATTCTGCATCGGCCCTCCCGTGGTGCAGCAAATTACCATGGAACCCTACCTGGATCGCGACGATCTATTCTACCTCTGGCCACTCGTCGAACCGGTGGGCGATCTGCTCTACGACCCACCCAGCGGCCGACTGGCGCGGAGGCTCCGTTGGAGTGGCGAACCTCGCGGCGGCAATTTCAAGTGCGAGATTCTTACCAGCGGGCTGGTCGACGGGCATCAGCCCCCGCTGGTTCCGGAAAGCCGAGAGGTCCACATATCGCCCGATTCGCCCTATCTGCAAATGCCTGGTGATCGTTCGCCTCTGCCCAGGCTGACGGCCCTGGCCGGACGATGGTTGCGGGAAAGCGGTCTGCCGTTGCACAAACATTCCGAGGTGGCCCGCTGGTTCGAGCAGCAACTCTCCAGTTCCGGCCAGTTCCGATACACCCTGCAAGGAGCGGAGCGGGACACATCGATCGATGCCATCGAAGACTTTGTTTCCAACAATCCACGCGGGCACTGCGAGTACTTTGCCACGGCCCTGGCCCTGATGCTGCGGAGCCAAGGAATACCGTCGCGGGTAGTGTTGGGTTATCGTTGCGACGAGTGGCACGAGGACCAGCAATGCTACCAAGTTCGCCAGTTGCACGCACACGCCTGGGTCGAAACATTCCTGGACCACGATCAGATCCCGGAGACGCTGCGGCGCAGCGAGCCGATTCGCTGGATGCATGGCGGTTGGCTGCGATTGGATCCGACGCCAGCGGCCGAAGTGGGCACCCAGGCTGCTCAGCGCACGATGTGGGGGGCCTGGCAGGGGCGTTGGCACAGCCTGCAACGCTCTTGGGACAAGTACATCGTGGACATGGATCGCAACAAGCAGCGCGAGTCGGTTTATCAGCCAATTTCCCGGGCAACACGAAACCTCACCAGCAATTTGCTCAATCCCCACTGGTGGAGAGAACTTGCGGCGAGCCTGTGGACCTCCTTGGCCACAATGCTCCGAAGTGGTATGATGGGATGGCTGTTCGGCGTGGTGGTGTTGATCGCCGTTTTGGTGGTGCCGATGATGGCCGGATGGTGGCTCGTCCACCGCTTGGGACGGCTCTGGCGACGGTTTTCCAGAGCCGGCGGTCCCCGGCAGGCCGGGGCGCGGAGTTCGGTCGAGTTCTACCATCGCTTCGAGCAAATTGTTGCTCGCTTTGGCTTGCAGCGAGTCGCAGGGCAAACGCCCCGGGAGTTCGCCCGTGCTGCCGGCACTCGGCTGGCCGCAGTCAGCGGGCGGATCGGGCTCTATGTTCGGGCCATGCAGGTGGTCGAGGCGTTTTACCGCGTCCGCTTCGGCCGGCACGTGTTGAACGCCTCGGACGCACAGACCGTGCAGCAGGCTTTAGAGGAATTGACGGCGGGTACTGAAAATGTTGGGAGTAAGTTTCCATGAAAATCGGTTTAGTTGGGTATCAAGGTTCCGGCAAGAGTACGGTCTTCGAGTGGATGACGGGGCAGAGGCCCGATCCGGCCCTGGGCCACACCGCGCAAAGTGCGATGGCGGTCATTCCAGAGCCGCGGGTCGAGGGACTCTGCCAGATCTATAAGCCAAAGAAAGTGTCGATGGCTTCCCTGGAGTTGGTCGACACGCCGGGCCTCAGCCGCAGCCACGAAGGCAGCGCAGCACGGCTGGCGTTGATCCGCGAGGCCGGCTGCCTCGTACTGGTGATCGACGCTTACGGCCGCACCGATCCCAAGGCCGACATGGAAGCCTTCGACACCGACCTGATCCTCGCCGACATGGAGATCGTTTCCAATCGCATCACCCGGGTCGCGGAGACGTTGCGCAAGCCGCTTCCGAAGGTGGAACACGAGGGCTACCTGCACGAGCATGCCACGCTGAAGACCGTACTCGAATCCATGGAACAAGGCAAGCCGCTCCGCGAAAGCGACATGACCGACGACCAACTCAGAGTCACCCGTTCGTTCCGCCTCTTTGGCGAGAAGCCGCGTGTAGTCATCTTCAATACAGCCGACGACGAAACCAAGCCCGAACGATTCACGTCGCTCAGCACGCCCGAGACGCCCATGCTGGCCGTGCCCGCCGGACTGGAACTGGAACTCGCCAAGATGAACCCCGAAGATCGGGCCGCGTTCCAGGCGGAGATGGGCGTCGGCGGCACCGATCGCGACGCCGTAATCCGGACGTTGCTCAAGACCTCTCGTCAGCGGCTGTTTCTCACCGCTGGTGAAAAGGAGGTTCGCACGTGGCTGCTGCATGAAGGTGGCACCGCCCTGGACGCGGCCGCCTCGATTCATACCGATCTTGCCAAGGGGTTCATCCGCGCCGAGATATTTGACTATCGCGATCTTGTCCGGCTCGGCAGCGAACGCGAAGCGAAAGCCGCCCACCTTGTGCGGCAGGAGCCGAAAGGATATGTCATCCAAGACGACGATGTTCTCTTTATCCACTTCAGCAAATAGATCAAGACAGACTCCCATGACCAGGACATTCACAACACTTGTACTATTACTGGCTGCCGTCACGGCGTCGGCCGTCGAACCGCCGGTCCCCTTCGGTCCAGTGCCAAGCTCACGACAGTTGGCATGGCATGACCTGGAGTTTTACGGCTTCCTGCACTTCACCGTCAATACCTTCACCGACAAAGAGTGGGGATTTGGCAACGAGCGGGAGGCCGTCTTCAATCCCACGGACTTCGACGCGGAACAGATCGTGGGCGCCGCCAAGGAGGCGGGCATGAAGGGGCTGATCCTCACCTGTAAGCACCACGACGGTTTCTGTCTCTGGCCGTCGAAATTCACCGCGCACTCAGTCAAGAATAGCCCATGGAAAAACGGCCAGGGCGACGTCGTCAAGGAGATCGCCGACGCTTGCCGCAAGCAGGATCTGAAGTTTGGCGTCTATCTCTCGCCGTGGGACCGCAATCATAAAGACTATGGTAAACCTGAGTACATCACCTATTACCGAAATCAGCTCCGCGAACTTCTCACCAATTACGGACCGATTTTCGAGGTCTGGTATGACGGAGCCAACGGCGGCACCGGTTACTACGGCGGAGCGGGAGGGAAGCGCAGGATTGACCCCCGGACCTACTATGATTGGCCGAACACCACGAAGATCGTCCGCGAGCTTCAGCCCGACGCCTGCATGTTCAGCGACGCAGGCCCCGACGTTCGCTGGGTTGGCAACGAGCAAGGCACGGCCGGCGATCCCTGTTGGTCAACCCTGAACCGCGACAACTACGTGCCGGGGTTGGCCGACGCCAGACGGTTGAACTGCGGCGACCGGCCCGGCACGCACTGGCTGCCCGCCGAGTGTGACGTTTCCATCCGTCCGGGTTGGTTCTACCATGCGGGCGAGGATGCCAGGGTCCGCACGCCGAAGAACCTCATGGATCTCTACTTTGCCTCCGTCGGTCGCGGTGCCTCGTTGCTGTTGAACTTACCACCGGACCGCCGCGGTCGAATCCACGAGAATGACATCAAATCGCTCCGCGAGTTCCGCCGTCTGCGCGAAGCAACCTTTACCAAAGACCTCGCACAAGGTGCCAAGGTGACTGCCAACAACGTCCGCGGCCAGGATTCGCGCAACAACGTCAGCGGCCAGGATACGCCATTCGTGGCGGTGCATGTTCTCGATGGCAAACGCGACACCTATTGGGCCACCGACGACGCCGTCACGACCCCCGAGATCGTTTTGGACCTCGGCAAGCCGGTCACTTTCAACATCGTTCGCCTCCGCGAGTATCTGCCGTTGGGCCAGCGCATCGACACATTCGCGCTCGATCAGTGGAAAGACGGACAATGGGCTGAGTTTGGCAAGGGTACGAGCATCGGCAACTGCCGGCTTGTCCGCGGCAATATCACCACGGACAAGGTTCGGCTCCGGATTGTCAAGGCGGCAGCTTGCCCCGCAATTGCCGAGATCGGCCTCTTCGCTGAGGGTAAGTAACACTATGAAACGAATTTTCCTCGTCATTCTCTTGGCGTTTTCTTGCCTCTCGGTCCAAGCCGCCCAACATTCCGTTCCATGCCGCATCCGGGATGGCGGGAATCGCGATCTCTTCATCATGACCCTTGGCGACGTGAAGTCGCCGCTCGCCCAGGGATTGTTCGATCCGGACCAAGACCGGGTCCAACTGAACGATGGCTCGCTGTTGGAGCACTACTTCCGCGATAAGCTCGGTATTCGCTATTACAGGCCGATCGACAAATCCATTTTTGTAGTGCCGCCGTCGGGGTGGTGTTCGTGGTACTTCTATTTCAACGAAATCAGCGAGGATGAAGTTCGCAGGAACGCCAGGTGGCTATCGGACAATCTCAAAGAATATGGGCTGGAATACATCCAGATTGACGACGGATGGCAGGGGGTCGGGCGCGGAATGAACGCGAACCGCGACTGGACCACCATCAACGATCGCTTTCCCAGCGGGATGAAAACGCTGGCCGCCGATATCAAGAAACTGGGCTTCAAGCCGGCACTTTGGATTGCCCCTCACGGCCAGAGCAATGCTAAAGTCGTTCAGGCAAATCGAAAGGCGTTCCTCCTCAAGCCTGACGGAACAACCCTCTCGGACACATGGGAAGGAACCTACCTCGTCGATCCGTCAACCGACGAAGGCCATGCCTATCTTCGCGGTCTCTTCACAACCCTCTCGGATTGGGGTTACGACTATTTTAAGATCGATGGCCAGCCCTGCGTGATCGACGAATATCGGCGCTGTGCGGGCCAAATGCACAAGCCCAGCGAACAGCCCGTGGAGTTGTACCGGAAAACCTTGCGCACGATCCATGAGACCATCGGTGCCAAGCGATATTTGTTGGGCTGTTGGGAGACCCCGCGTGAAGGCATCGGCCTTACGGACGGTTGGCGGACGGGCGCGGACGTTGTGCCGGGCTGGGGTGGGTTCCTGATCGCTCGCGACGCAACCATGGGCTATTACTTTTTGCACAATACGGTCATGTATTGCGATCCGGACACCGTCATGGTGCATTCTCCGCTGACCATCGATCAGGCCCGGGCCTGGGCGACCTTGCAAGGGCTTACCGGCCAAGCCTTGATGGCCAGCGATCGGATGATGGATCTGTCGAGCGAACGGGTGGAGTTGTACCGCCGCATCTATCCGCCCGCCGACATCCGCCCGCTGGATCTGTTCCCCAGCAATTCCAGCAAACAGGTCTGGGATCTGAAAATTCATCATCGCGGCCGAAACCATGACAGAAACTATGATGTCGTCGGGCTATTCAACTACAATGAGCAGAGTACCCGGCAGATTTATCTCAACTGGGATGAACTGGGGATCACCAAGGACCAGCCGGTACACGTCTATGACTTCTGGAACAAAGAGTATCTCGGCGTCTACAAGAAGGGATACAGCACGGAAATTGGACCGAGCAGTTGCAAAGTACTTACGCTTCTTCCGGCAACCTCCGAGATTCAGCTCATCTCCACAAGTCGGCACATCACGCAGGGCTGGCTTGACTTACTGAGCATGGAACGCGACACCGCGGGGAATACCTTCCAAGGCAAGAGCCGCGTGATTAAGAATGATCCCTACCGGCTCAGCTTCGTCTTTCCGGTCGGAAAAAATTTTACCATCGCGAGCGCGACCGCGGGATCGCTGGGTGGGACGATCTCGAATCATCAGGGCTGGGCGACAGCCGAGTTCATTCCGGACAAGACGACCGAAATCGACTGGACGGTTACATTCGCAGCGGAGCCTTCGTATCATTTCCCCTGCAATAACCCCGGCAAACTGGAGGCTGTTCTGACCGGATTGGATCAGGTAACCTTGAAATGGAGTCCGCCGGGCACGAGTAGCGTTGGGGCCTTTTTGGTTTCCTTGGACGGGGAACTGTTGGGGGCAACGAAGAGCAACTCGTTCCCGCTGCGGAATCTGTCGTTTGGCAAGACCTACACGGTCCAAGTCGTCAGCAGTTGGGAAGACGGGACCGTTAGCAAAGAACGGGCCCCCTCCTTGAAGTTCACGCTCGATTCGCTGGGTGAAAAAGCTCGTGCTGCGCGCGACAAACGCAAATCCCACGACTAAGCATCGGCGCATCAATAAGTGTCGCTAGAAAAGTAGCAGGCACACTCCGTGTGCCGTCCGTCCCCGCTCGGCGAGTGGGCAAAACACGACAGTTATTTATGCGCCGATCCTAATCGTGTCGCTCTTGTCGTATTTGTGGAGCAGCACCAAACAACTCCGGATACCGCCGCCGAATCAATGCCTGATCGTCTTCCGGCAGCGCGGCCAATGGGATCGGCTTATCCTGCCGGCGAACGCCCTTTTGATTGATGCGGTTCATCAAGCTCCAATTTCTGGCCGGCCCCGGCGGCTCCTGTGCCTTCAGGTCGTAGCGGGTAAAGTCGATGACCTTTTCCGGTCCGTTGGCCTTCCAATCCCGCAACAGGGCCAAACGAAAATCCTTGTTCATGAACCAGCGGATTTCCAGGTTGTTTTCAGAACCGCCGAACCCCGTTCCCCGCGTCACGAAACGATAGTCAAGTTTCCCATTGTTCTTGAACTGTTCGCGCCAGGCCAGCCCGAACTCACCCTGCGTGACACATACTGCTTTGGACCATCGCTTGCGGATTTCGCTCAGCCAGCGCGTCAGGTACTGGAGCGGATCCTTGATCCCCTGTTGCTCAAACTGCCTCACGAGGCAGAGTTCCCAGCAGTCGGTAACCCAGGCGAAGCCGTTGAGATCAAAGCCGCGATCGAAATGCTGGGCCGTGGTTGCCAGAATATGGCCCAGGCCCGCCTCGCGCGAACCCCGGCCCTGAGCGAGGGTCTCGATCGGCCCAACTCCCAGGCGGCTATTGTGCTTGGCGTCGGCCCCCGCACGGCGGGCACTGATGAAATCGCACGTCCAGCCGTCCAGATTCACGCAGTCGATGAAGTCATTCTTCCCTTGGGCCGGTTTGCAGAAGTGTTCGCGGCTGGGATAGTAGGGATAGCTCATCGACCCGTCCCCATCGCCATTGTCGATGGCATACTGGCTCCAGATATTCCCCTGGCAGACATGAATGCCCTCTTGCTCGGCCAGATAGCGCTGATTCTCGGCTGCCATGTATCCAGCCAACACGCTGCGAGGCCGATAGCCGCCGCCGACCAACTTGGAAACCATTGCCAAGGCGTCGTGCAAGTCTTTATTGACCTGCTCGCGAGTGTTGTAGACATTCGCGAAATAGCCGCCGGGAATGAAAGTGACTTCGTCGCCGTACTTGTGGTGATACCCGGCGACAAGCTCCCGGATGGCCTTGTAGTTCGGCCGCTGGTCTTGCAGGGCTTGCCAACTCATGGCCCAGGTCATTCGTCCGCCGGGCCAACCTTGCTCAAAGGCGTTGCGGAAGGCCCGAACGGTTTCGGGCGTATGATCGTGGCCTTCGTCTTCCCCGGCGTTGCGGTTCCGCGTGACTTCGATCTGGTTGACGCGAATCACCGTGTTGAAGGTGAGGAAGCGGTTGCCCAAAAGCGGAGGACAGACTGGCGATGCCGGGCCGGAATCCAGCTCGGTGGCCTGCGAGCGAGTCGCCAAGCCGGCCAGTGCAGTAGTCGCGGTAGTCAAGAGAAAACTTCGTCGATTGATCATCGCTTGCTTCTCCTTGGCAGTGCGGCGGCTTGCCGTCGCTTTTCATAACGCAGGTAGCCGCCTGACGCGGATCTGGCCGTTTTGAAAAGCGGTGGCAAGCCAGCCATATTCTTGGGCATGTTGATTTCTTATCATTTATCCTTCATTTACACCGAACCATTCTACCAGATCATACCATTTCACCAAGACGACAGGCGATTCAGCGGCCATAAAATCCAAGGATGCACCGCAAAAGAGCGCAGAGAACGCAAAGAATAGAATCTTTCTTTTGCGCCCTTTGTGGTCTCTCGCGGTGAATACTAATAAATTAGTTGACTTTGCTGCAATTGCGAGAGAAGATAGGATGTTGCGGTAGCAGGTCATTTGACCAACTCTTTTTGGAGTCTACATGTTGAGGCCTCGTATTTTCAGTATCGTTATTGGGATCTGCTCGATTCTGCCTTTCGCTGCGCGTTTTTCCGCCCTGGCGGCAGAGGAACCCTCCGACCACAGCCTGTTGACCGTCGCCCAGATCTTCGAGAAGAATGAGTTCGATCCGGAACCCTGGCGGCCTCCCTGCTGGCTCAAGACGAGCGCGGGTTACACGGCACTGGAAGCCTCGGCGAAACTCAAGGACGCCAAGGACTTGGTCTATTACGATCCGCAATCAGGCTCGCGCAAGGTTCTAGTCTGCGCCGCGAGCCTGGTTCCGACCGGTCGATCGGTGCCTTTGGAGATCGAAGACTACACATGGTCGGAAGATGCGAAAAAAGTGCTGTTGTTCACGAACGCGAAGCGTGTCTGGCGGCAGCCCACGCGCGGAGACTACTGGCTGCTGGACCGCGATACGAATCGGCTGCAGAAGTTGGGCGGAGATGCCAAGGAGTCTACGATGAGGTTCGCCACGTTTTCGCCGGACGGCCACCGTGTGGCCTACGTATGCGAGAACAACCTCTACGTACAAGACCTCCGCGATCTACAGATCACGCAACTCACCAGCGATGGATGCAGTAGCGTCATCAATGGCACTTCCGACTGGGTCAACGAAGAGGAATTTGACCTCCGCCACGGATTTCGCTGGAGCCCCGACGGGCAAAATATCGCCTACTGGCAGTTCGACACGTCGCGGGTCCGCACCTTCCACCTCATCGACAACACGGTCGGCCTCTATCCGGAAATCGTTTCCTACAAATATCCCAAGGTGGGTGAAGCCAACTCCGCTTGCCGGATCGGAGTGGTGTCGTGCAGGGGCGGGGCTACCCGTTGGCTGAACGCGAAGGGCGATCCGAGTAACCACTATATTCCACAGATGGAGTGGAGCCCAGACTCGCGGCACGTCGTTTTTCAGCAGCTCAACCGGCTACAGAACACCTCGCGCATTATCCGCGGCAATGTGGCGAATGGCCATGCCCGCGTGATTTTCACCGACCGCGACGACGCCTGGATCGACGTCGTGGATAAGTGGAAGTGGACCTGGATTGAACAGGGCCGGCGCTTTCTTTGGCTGAGCGAACGCGATGGCTGGCGGCACCTGTACTCCGTCTCGCGTTCGGGCAAGACGATCCGTTTGCTCACGCCTGGCCCGCTGGACGTCATCGGCGTTGCTGGGGTGGACGAAGAGCAGGGGTGTGTCTATTTCATTGCGTCGCCGGAAAACCCCACGCAACATTACCTGTATCGGGTGCCTTTGGATGGAAGCGGCCGGCTCACGCGAGTTACGCCCGAAGATCAGCCCGGCACGCACGAGTATCATCTTTCCCCGGATTGCCGTTGGGCCTTTCACACCTATTCGCGCATGGCTCAACCGCCGCGGGTTGAGTTGGTGAGCCTGCCGGAACACAAGCTCATTCGTACCGTAACCGACAATGCGAAGCTTCGCTGCAAATTGAGTCGCCTGAAGACCTGTCCGAGCGAGTTTTTCCGCGTCGATATCGGCGGCGGCGTGCTACTGGACGCATGGTGCATTAAGCCCCCAAACTTCGATCCGGCCAAGCGGTATCCCCTCTTGATTTACGTCTATGGGGAGCCGTGTCAGCAAACCGTTACCGACCGTTGGGGCGGGCATGATTACCTCTGGCACTGTTTTCTGGCCCAGCAGGGCTATCTCGTGATGAACATCGACAACCGCGGGACCGATGCCCCTCGCGGCCGCGCGTGGCGGAAGTGCATTTACCGGCAAGTGGGCATTCTGGCTTCCGCCGACCAGGCAGCAGCCTTGCGGAAGATCCTCCAGGAACGCCCCTACGTGGATCCCAAGCGGGTCGGAATCTGGGGGTGGAGCGGTGGCGGCTCGATGAGCCTCAATGCCATCTTCCGTTATCCCGAACTCTACCGCATGGCCATGGCCGTGGCCTTCATTAGCGATCAACGGCTCTACGACACCATCTATCAGGAGCGTTACATGGGATTGCCGGACGACAACCAAGAAGGCTATAAAAACGGTTCTCCGATCACCTTCGCCCATCAACTCCAAGGCAACCTCTTGCTCGTGCATGGCACGGCCGACGACAACTGCCATTATCAGAGCTGCGAGATGCTCATCAACGAGCTTATCCGGCACGACAAGCCGTTCTCGATGATGGCCTATCCAAACCGGACGCACAGCATCCAAGAAGGGCCGAACACACAGCTCCATCTTTTTCAGACGCTGACGCGCTATCTGAAGGAGAATCTTCCGCCGGAATGAGAAGTAGGGTGGGGAGAGTGAAACGAGCCCCACCAAAAGCGGACCGCAACAGAATTGGTGGGGCTCGCTGCGCTCTCCCCACCCTACAATTATTCGCGTTCCGCACCTGGGGAACCGGAAGAGCCATTAAATCTAAATGTCACCGGTCGCGGAAGCGCTGGTTCTCTTTCCGCTCGTCGATCACCAACTCGGCGATCGTCTGGGATGCACTGGCCACGTCGATCAATTCCGCCTCCTTGCTCCATCGCCACTTCATTTCCAGCTTGCCATCCTTCAGGCCGCGCTCGCCAATGACTACGCGGAGCGGAATGCCGATCAGGTCAGCATCCTTGAACTTCACGCCGGCGCGAACGTCGCGATCGTCCAGCAGCACCTCAATACCGGCGGCGGTCAACTCGTTGTACAACTGCTCGGTGGCCTCCTTCGTGGCTGGATCAGTCACCTTGACCGGCGAAAGCAGAACCTCATAGGGGGCCAGGGTCATCGGCCATAGGATGCCGTTGGCGTCGTGGCAGGTCTCGATCAAGGCCGCGACGATGCGGTTGATGCCGATGCCATAACAGCCCATGATGATCGACTTGAGCTGCTCGGTCTGATCGAGGAATCGGGCGGAAAGCGCATCGGAATACTTCGTACCCAACTTGAAGACATGGCCGATCTCGATGGCGTGCCGCACGGCCAGCTTGCTGCTGCACTTTGGGCAGGGATCGCCATCAACGGCGTTGCGCAGATCGGCAAATTGGGTGACTTGGAAATCGCGGCCGTGGTTGACGCCCGTGAGGTGCGTTTCGGCACGATTCGCCCCCGCGATGCCGTTGACGATCTTTTCGATCTCGCGGTCGGCATAGATAGGAATCGGCTGCTTCAATCCCACCGGGCCGGCAAAACCGACCGGGGCACCGGTCACCTGCTCCACCAGGGCGGGGTCGGCCAACTCGACCTTGGCGGCACCGGCCTCGCGGCGGACCTTGCCTTGGTTGGCATCGTGATCGCCACGCAGCAAGACGGCAATCGGCTTGCCGTCGGCAACGTAGATCAGGGTCTTGATCATTTGCTGCTCGGGGCACTTGAGGAACTTGGTCACTTGCTCGATCGTCGCAGCCCCCGGTGTCGGCACCTCTTGCAAGGATTGCTTCGGCACTTCGGGTGGCACGAGGTTCCGGCTGCCGATTTCGGCCTTCTCTTGGTTGGCCGCGTAGCCGCAGTCCTTGCAGTGGAGCACGGTGTCTTCGCCGTTATCGGCCAGGACCATGAACTCATGGCTGGCATCGCCACCAATCGGTCCGCTCTCTGCTTCGACGGCTAGGTAACTTAGCCCGCAACGCTCGAAAATGCGGCAATAGGCCGCATACATGGCGTCGTAGCTCTTGTTCAACCCCTCGATCGTGGCGTCGAAACTGTAAGCGTCCTTCATGATGAATTCGCTGGTGCGAAGCGCGCCAAACCGCGGCCGCTCTTCGTTGCGGAACTTGGTCTGGATCTGATACATCGTGATCGGCATCTGCCGGTAGCTGGAAATCTGATGCGAGACCAGGTCGGTGATGGTCTCTTCGTGCGTAGGTCCGAGGGCCATCTGGACCTTGCGGTTCTGCCGCTTGACCTCAAACTTGATCAGCACGTCGCCGAAGGCGTGGATTCGCCCGCTCTGCTCGAATAACCCGATTGGCGTCAGGGCTGGCATGAGCAGTTCCACCGCCCCGGCGGCGTCCATCCCTTGGCGAACGATCTGCTCGGCCTTCTTCAAAGCACGGAGGCCCAGCGGCAGGTAGGTATATGCCCCGGCCATGACTTGGTTGATCAGCCCGGCACGGAGCATGAGGATATGGCTGGGGATTTCCGCCCCTTCGGGCGTTTCTTTCATCGTCGGGATGAGTGAGCGAGACCAGAGCATGGTAGAAATAGGGTAAGGGGCCTGAGTTTAGTGAGCAGCGAGCAACGGCAGTGGACGGCAACTACTTCGACAAGCGTCAAGGATCGCTTGCGGTTTAGCGATAAATTGTCCCCCGCCGTTTCTCCGAGGGAGTTCGCATTGTAGGGCAGCCACACCGGTAGTGGCAAGGCCAGGTAGACAATCATTTTCTTATCCGTGGCCAAGCCTCTCATTCAAAAACGCGAAACCGCAAGCGGCTAAGAATGAATTGTTCTTTTATCTTCCTGCCTCCCTTTATCCGTGTTTTCATCCGTGTTTCATCCGTGGCCAAATCTCCCTCCTGCCTCACCACTACCAAAAACATACAAAGTCCGTACAATTATAAAATTGCGTGATTCTCTGCCGAATTCGACCATGCCAAAAATGGAAAGAACCCAATGGCCAAGAAACAAAAAACCAGCGCGAAACAAGAAATCGAGCAAGTTGCACCGCCTACCCCCTCGGTAGACGTTGATCCGGCCGCAGAGGCAAACTCTGACCTCCATCCGGTGAAAGGCTTTCCTGTTGTTGGCATCGGCGCATCGGCCGGGGGACTGGCGGCCTTTGAGGCGTTCTTCGCCGGGATGCCGGCCGACATTGAGCCGGGGATGGCCTTTGTTCTGGTGCAGCACTTGGCCCCGGACCATAAGAGCATCCTCACCGACCTGATCCGTCGCTATACCCGAATGCAGGTCTTCGAGGTCGAGGACGGAATGGTGGTTCAGCCGAACTGTGCCTACATCATTCCGCCCAACCGCGACATGGCCTTCCTGAACGGCACGCTGCAACTGATGGAACCTTCCGCCCCACGCGGCCAGCGTCTGCCGATCGACTTCTTTTTCCGCTCCCTGGCCCAAGATCAGCGCGAGCGCGCTATCTGCATCGTGCTATCAGGCACCGGCAGCGACGGCACTTTGGGCCTGCGGGCGATCAAGGGCGAAGGCGGGATGGCCATGGCCCAAAACCCCGCCTCCACCGAGTACGACGGGATGCCGCGCAGTGCCCTTGCCACCGGCCTGGTCGATTTCGAGTTACCGCCGGCCGAGATGGCCGCCCAACTCATGGCCTACGCCGCTCATGCCTTTGGCAAGCCACCCTCTCGATCCGAAACCACCTTACCGCTCAATGCCGCGAACCTGATGAAGAAGATCTTCGTCATGCTGCGATCCCAGACGGGGCATGACTTTTCTCAGTACAAGCCGAACACCATCAATCGCCGCATCGATCGGCGCATGGCCGTCCATCAGATCGCAACGCTGGAAGAATACGTCAAGTATCTGCAAAAGACGCCCTTGGAGGTGGATTCGCTCTTTCGCGACATGTTGATCGGCGTGACCAACTTCTTCCGCGATCCGGATGCTTTCAAAGCAGTCGAGGAACAGGCGATTCCAAGACTTCTTGCCGGCAAGCCCGCCAGCGCATTGATCCGCGTCTGGGTGCCTGGCTGTTCTACCGGCGAGGAGGCATATTCCCTGGCCATCCTGATCGCCGAACGCCAGGAGGCGATGAAGCAGGCGATGAAGCAGAGTTTCAAGGTGCAGATATTTGCCACGGACATTGACAGCCAGTCGATTGCCACGGCCCGAGCCGGCCTTTATCCGGCCAGCATCGCCGCCGACATCTCGCGGGAACGGCTGGCGCGTTATTTCTCGGCCGAGTCGGACGGCAGTGCGTACCGCATCCACCGAGGCATCCGCGACATGCTCGTCTTTTCCGAGCAGAACGTGATCAAAGACCCACCCTTCTCCAAGCTCGACATGATCAGTTGCCGCAACCTCTTGATCTATCTGGGCAGCGAATTGCAGAAGAAGCTCATTCCGCTCTTCCACTACGCGCTGAACCCGGGCGGTTCACTCTTCCTCGGCACCTCGGAGACGGTGGGCGAGTTCCTCGATCTGTTTACCGCGACCGACCGCAAGTCGAAGCTCTATCAGCGTAAAGAAGATTTCCACAGCGCGCAGCAATCCGTCCTCGGCCGCTTTCTCCCACCCATGACGGCGATCGAGGCTGCGATCCCCCGGGCCGACAAGACGATTTTCCCCGGAAAACTCCCGCTCCGCGAGCTGACCGAACGGGCGATGCTGCAGCAAGTCATTCCGGCCGGCGCGCTGATCAATGGCAAAGGCGACATCCTCTACCTGCACGGCCGTACCGGGATGTACCTGGAGCCGACTCAAGGCGAGGTGGGAATCAGCAACATCCTCAAAATGGCTCGCGAAGGGCTGAAGCGCGAACTGAACACGGCCCTGCACAAGGCCACGCGGACCAAAGAGGTCGTGCGCTATCCGGGCCTAAGCGTCAAAACCAACGGCGATTTCACCACGGTCAACCTGACCATCAGCCCGGTGGCGGTAGGCTCCGCCGCCACATCCGAGACACTCCTCTACCTGGTCGTCCTGGAGGATGTGCCCGAATCGGCGCAGAAAGCCGCCCCGCACAGCGAGGAAGGAATCGATCCCAAGGTGGCCGCCGATGCCCGCGTCGTGACACTCCAGCAGGAGTTGCGGTCCAAAGAAGAATACCTTCAGACCGCCAACGAAGAATTGGAAACCTCCAACGAAGAGCTTAAATCCTCGAACGAGGAGATGCAATCGGTCAACGAAGAATTGCAATCCACCAATGAGGAACTAGAAACCTCCAAGGAGGAATTGCAGTCGGTCAATGAGGAACTGGCCACGGTCAACGCCGAGCTGCAAACCAAGGTAGGCGACCTATCGCGGGCCAACAACGACATGAACAATCTGCTGGCCGGCACCGGCATCGGAACGATCTTTGTCGGTTACAAACTGCGAATCCTGCGATTCACCCCTCCCGCCGCCAAGATCGTCAACCTGATCCCAAGCGACGTCGGGCGGCCGATTGCCCACATCGTTTCCAATCTGGTCGGTTACGACCGCCTGATAGCGGACGCAAAGGGCGTGCTCGACACGCTGATTCCCAAAGATGTGAACGTGCAGACAGTGGACGGCAAGTGGTTTGCGATGCGCATCCTGCCTTACCGCACGATCGAAAACGTGATCGAGGGCGTGGTGATGACCTTTACGGACATCACGGAAACGGTGCGCGCGGCGGATCTGCTGCAAAAGGCCAAAGAGCTAACCCGTCTGGCGGTGGTCGTCCGTGATTCGCACGATGCCATTACGGTACAGGACTTGGAAGGCCGCATCATCGCCTGGAACTTGGGCGCGGTGCGAATGTATGGCTGGAGTGAGGCCGAGGCGTTGGCGATGAACGTCCGCGACCGGATCCCCAAGGAACTGCGAGCGGGAGCATTGGCCACGCTAGCACAGCTTAGCCGGGCTGAAATCCTAGAACCGTATACTACCCAACGGCTCACCAAAGAAGGCAAGGTTCTCTCCGTCTCGATGATCTCCACGGCCTTACTGAATGATGCCGGACTGGTGTACGCCATTGCAACCACGGAACGAGCTTAGGTAGAAAGACGAAACGCAGGGTGGGAGGTAAGAAATAGACCACGAAACACACGAAACACACGAAAAAGGAAAAGGAAAAGAAAAAGTGGTGACCGTAGGGTGGGGAGAGTGAAACGAGCCCCACCAAATGGGCAAAGACAGGAAGATGGGGAGAAATGCTCTGAATTCCATTTTCCTGTCTTCTCTCCCTTTTCGTGTGTTTCGTGGTTGACCCCTTGCAGGTTGACTGACTCTACGAGGTAAAAATCATGACGAAAACAGATCCCCATTCCGGCCAGGCTACTGCATTACGACAACGGGCCGAGGAAGAGATCACGGCCAGGGAAGCTGGGGAGAGCGAAGTATTCTCGCTCGAAGAAACCCAACATGCGATCCACGAACTGCGCGTGCATCAGATCGAACTGGAGATGCAGAACGATGAGCTGCGCAAGGCGCATGCGGAACTGGAGGCCGCAAAGGCACGCTATTTCGACCTCTACGATCTGGCCCCGGTGGGCTATTGTACCCTCAGCGAGCAAGGGCTGATCCTGGAGGCCAATCTCACCGCTGCCACCCTGCTGGGCACGACAAGAAACAAGTTGGTCAATCAGCCGTTGTCCCACTTTATCTTTTCCGAGGACGTGGATGCCTACTACCTGTGTCGCAAACAGATCTTTGCAACGGATGAGCGGCAGACACACGAGTTGCGGATGGTGCGAGCTAACGATGCCATCTTCTGGGTGCGGTTGGAGGGCACCGCCGCGCGAAACGCCGACGGCAAGCCTGGATGCCGGCTCACGATCAGCGACATCAGCGAACACAAGCGGGCGGAAGACGATGTCAAAGCGGCGCAGGATGCCCTGCTTGTGCAGCAACGCCGCGAACAGCAGCGATTGAAGAAGCTCAATCGAGAACTCAACTCTCGCAACCGCGACTTGAATGATTTTGTGCTGGTGGCGACGCACGATCTCCGCGCCCCGCTCGTCAATATCCAGGGGTTCATCGACACCTTGGCTTCCGACTGCAATCAGGCACGAGCGGCCGTTGCCAATATCCCGAACGCAAAAACCCTCCAAGGCATGCTTCTGCCCTTGTTGGACGGGGATATCTTGGAGTCGGTTGGGTATATTCGCGACAATTCGCGCAAGATGGATACCTTGCTGACGGGACTGCTGAAAATATCGCGGATCGGCAAGGCGGCCCTGTCGATCCAAAAACTGGACATGAACCCGATGCTGGCCGAGATCGTCCTCGCGAAGCAGTTTTCGATCGAGCAAGCGGGCGCGACGGTGCAAGTCGAAGACTTGCCTGCCTGCCGTGGAGACGCAATCCAAATCAACCAGATCTTCTCGAATCTGTTGGATAACGCCCTGAAGTATCTTGATCCCAGCAGGCCCGGCGTGATTCGCGTCTCGGGGGGAAAGAGGCGAAAGGGAGTGGTCTACTGCGTGGAAGACAATGGGGTCGGGATCGGTCAGGAGAACCACGCGCTGATTTTCAAGGCTTTCCATCGCCTCAGCCCCTTGGAGGGGATCGGCCAAGGCCTGGGCCTGACGATCGTGCGCCGCATCCTCGATCAGCAGCATGGAAAGATCTGGCTGGAATCAACCCCAGGTCAGGGGAGCAAGTTTTTTGTTTCGCTCCAGGGCCCGTAGGATGGACTTGATCATAACCTTGCCAACTGCCAGCCGTGACGGCAACCCGTAGGGTGCGTGAAGCGAACCAACACCCGGGAAATGGTGCGT
>JBAWVO010000026.1:0-37622 GCA_037147235.1 Planctomycetota bacterium
CCTCAAACAAGCCGCTTAAATCAGCACCTCCGGGAATCATGCAAAGCTATTTAGGCGATTCGACATCAATACGCAAGAGTTCACGCAACAATGTCTCACGCAAAGCCGCAAAGTTTAACGGATTCCCGCTCTTTGCGTCTTTGCGTGAGCCTCAACCGTCAATGCAGCGGAATAAATTCCGTGTTACGGACGCCATCAAAACGACAGCAGCACCTGCCAGACATACATGTAGGCCAGGGCATCAATGTCTTCCCAAACGCGACGGCATAAAGGGGCGTCGCCTTGAATTGGCGGAAGCTCGGTCAGCTTTTCTTCCCAAGGATGACAGACCCCGGGACGCGGTCGGCCGGGTGCGGTAGCGATCCCGGCCGCACCGGAGGGCGACTGGAACGGCGGTGGCAAGGGTTCCAGGCAGCCGGAAGAGTAGACGCCGAACTCACGACCGGCGTCGGTCATGGCTCGCATGTTCTCGATCGTGGCGTCGTTCTGCACGATTGCGCTGGCGTCGAGGATATAGCCTCCGTCGCCAGCGGCGATCTCTAGCACTTTACGGACCTGCTGCCGCACGTCTTCGGGCTTGCCGCGAAGAAGGAGCCAGTTAGGAATGCCGCCGCTGAGGCAGAATTTCTCGCCGAGCACACGATGAGTTTTCTCGATGTTGCCCTGATCGAGGTGATAGACGATGCTCCGCTCCGGGAGTTCGGCGAACGATTCCAGGTGATGGTCCCACTTCCCTTCCGCGTAGAAGAGCGTTTGGTGGCCGTGTGCCCAAAGCTCCTCAATGATCGGCTTGACCGTCGCCCAATAAATGTTTTTGAAAATTTCCGGCGATACGAACGGCACGCCGCCGCGGTGCATCCAGTAGCCGATGGGCACTAACCGCTGCGGATCGGCCGAAGTGTGGGCAACATGAAACAGGTGCGGCATGAGGGCCTCGCAGGCGGCCACAACCTTGTCGCGTCGCTCGAACAGATCATCGACCAGCCCCAGATAGCCGCGGAGCTTGTCGGCGAGGATGTCCATGGGTGCCTTGAATATCCCGGCGATGGCTGATACGGTGCCGCACTCGCTCCGCAATAGAGCGTTCTGCGTGCCGAAGGCACCAAAATACTTCATCATCGCCATCCCGCCCTTGAGGAAAGAGAGATGGTTGGCCGTGGTTGTCGGCTCGCCCGGTGCGCAAACGGGAGCGGCCACGCGGGGCAGCCAGACGTTCAACAGAAAACCGGTCGGGTCGGCAATCAGGGCATCATACTCCTCCGGCTGCATGTAGGCGTTGTTCTGTGGCGGCTCGCGGTATTGGAAGCAGGTCTCGGCGGGTATGTCGATGCCGGGAATACCGTAATACTTCAGCCCGATTGATTGCGTCAGCCCGGTCCAGACGTAAACCATGTTCGAGACGACGGCATCCCAATCGAACTCGGCTGCGCATTTTCTCGCTGCAGCAAAGGCCAGTTCGTAGTCGTGGGCCACGTCCTGACAGGTATAGCCGGCGTACTTGGCCGTGAATTCGGCCACAAACGGCCGAATCGGCACCATGTCCGGCTTGCCATTGTGCATCGCCGTGACGTAGCGGCGCAGCCGGGTTTGATAGAGGCTTTCTTTGTCGGTGGTCGGTGAATGTGTGGTTTGCGACATGGGTAATGCCTTTAGGGGAGTTGTAGTGTGTGGTTAATCGCAGGCGAAGACCCACCATGAATACTGGGAAAAGGTGGGACTCGCAAGCTCGGCCCACCTACTTTTCAATTTTACGGTTTGCGGCCGGCGGCCCAGAGGACGCCGCGCTGTAGCAACTTTGCCGTGCCGGGCATAGTAATGGATTTGCCGTCGTGACCCAGCGGTGTGTTGAATACGCGACCCTTGCCGTAGGACATCGCCAGGGCCATCGGATATTCCTGCCCGGTTACCTTGGATCGGGCCGTGGCTAGGACGTCCATCTTCTTGTCGCCGGTCAGGCAGACATAAAGCTCATCGTCCGCTTGAAAATCCTCCATGCCGCCGGTTATGGGGTGTTGCTTGTCAAGGATCTTCACCTGGAAGGGGCCGCGGGGATCGTGGGTGTTCTTGCGGTCCCATATCCGGCCAGCCAGGTCCGCATAGGCAGGCCAGGTGGAGAACGCTCCGCAGGAAAAATGCAGCACGACCAAACCTTTGCCCTGTTCCACTATTTGTGTGAGGTTTTTTTGGGTCTCGGCCTGATGACGCAATGGATTGGGATTGCAAAACTCCAGCAGGATGACGTCGTAGTCGGCCAGCAGCGGCGAGGCGAGGAACTCGGGATCTTCGACGATGCGGGCCTCAATCCGTGGATCTTGCTCCAAGGTCGCTCGGACGACTGGAGCGGTCTTCTTCCAGTCGTGCCAGGCATCGGCACCGGTGACAATCAACACGCGGGTCTTTGCCTCCGGCGGTTGTTTGTCCGGCGGGGCCGAAACAACACTTGCGGCCAGGGCGATTACAATGAGGGTACTGTGCATGATATTGGTCTCAGAAAATTAGGTTACGTGTTTTGGAGAGATGTGGGGTGGGCTGTAGGTCAGGCTTTCCAGCCTGACGGTCGTGTCAGGCTGGAAAGCCTGACCTACAGTTTGCTGATCCTACTCTATGGGCCGTCCTTCTTATCAATTTCAGCTTTCAGCCAGCCACGATACACCTGATCCGCAGGAACCTTGGGAGCCCTCAAGGGCTCGTCATAAAGTCCCGGTTTGGGCAATGAGTAATTGCCGGTGGCGTCAGGTTTCGACGGCGGCGGCGTATCAAAATTGGCAGCGTCGGGGGCGGGGCCGAACTGGAAAGCGGAGTTGACCACGTCATTCCACTTCAGTGGCCGGCCGGTGTAACATGCCAATTGACCGAGTACGGTTGACATCGTGCTGCCAGCCATATACGATCCGCTATTGACTGGTTTGCCGTTGCGAACCGATTCGATGAGTGCTCGCTGTTCATCGAGATAAGGGTTGTTATGGCGTCCTTTGAAACGCCAGTTCGTCTCACCGGTAATCCGGCAGGTGCCCAGGTCACACTGACCCTTCGTGCCCATGATGATGTCGCCGGAGTTGCCGTAGCAATTGTTTTGCGTGCGGCAGAGGGCGTAAACCCGCGTACCACTGGCATAGTCATAGACTACCGTGTGATGATCGTACATGTCGCCGTACGCATCACCGAACGAAGCCGAGCGGCCGCCTAGCCCGAAGCACCCCGTGGGCATTTCCTCCTTGAGAATCCAGGCTGCGCGGTCCATGTTATGCACGAGCGATTGGGTTACGTCGTCACCGGAAAGCCAACAGAAATGATACCAGTTGCTGAACTGATACTGCGTCTCGCTGTAGGCGGGATTGCGGGTGACAATCTGGTATGGGCCGCGGAGGAACATTACCTGCATGGCGACGACCTTGCCGATTGCCCCATCGTGGATCCGTTGGACCGCCTCGCGATATCCATTGTGATAGCGGCTTTGCAATCCCGAGAGCAAGCTCAGGTTCTTCTGTTTTGCCAGATCGGCGGTGGCCTGCATGCGGCGGACGCCGACCGGATCAATGCCGTGCGGCTTTTCGACAAAGACATGCTTGCCGGCACGGATGGCGGCCTCCGCGTACATCGGATGGAACTTCGATGCACACGCGATCAGAACCACATCGACGCTCTCGATCACTTTCTTGTAGCCATCAAAGCCGGCGAAGAGATGATCCGGACTGGCAATGACCTGGTTGGGCAGATGCTTCTTGAACCAGTCATACTTGGACTGCAACCGATCAGGGAAAATGTCGCATAAGGCGGCTAGCTTCACGTCGGGACCGGCTTGCAGCGACTCCTCCGCCGCACCGGCACAGCGCCCGCCGCAGCCAATCATGCCGATCTTGATCTCTTGCTTGCCGGCGGCGTGCGCACTGCGGGCGATGCTCAGTCCAGCCAGTGTGGCTACGCCGGCGGCCGATGCCTTGAGAAATGCGCGCCGACTTGGGCGAGTGGGGGTTGCCATGCTACGGTCTCCAGGTTGGTAAGCGGTGGAAAGGTGGTGACTCTCGTAAACAGAAAGCGAGAACCGGACTTATCCTACCGGGTCTATAAAACATTGTCAACTTGGCAGTGGGGATCAGTGGGGATTGTCATCACCGACGGATTGGTTCCATTAGGGCTTTGCCGCTTGGCCGATGCAGAATAGATTCTTCTTTCCGCGGACAACCATGCGGCCGTCCTGGAAAGCCGGGCAGGTGACGCAACCTTCGCCGAGATTGGTCTGCCGAACCCGCTTTACGCCGGCCCGAGTGGGCGCGAGGATCCAACATTTGCCCGACTCGCCGAAGACATAAAGCTGCTTCCCCACCAGGCTCGGGGACGACTTGCACTTGAATTCGTTCAGGTCTTCCTCCCAAAGCTTGTCGCCTTTCTTGGTGTCGTAGCAGGTGAGCATCCCTTCCGAGTTGAGCAGAAAGACGAATTCCTCCGTGGCCAAGGGGCTGCATATATCGGGCGTGTTATCTTCGCCCTTCCAGAGTACGTGGCTGGTGGTGACGTCTCCGCTGCCATCGGCGCGGATGGCAAGGACCGGCGAGGAATCGGTCGCCGCCGAAAACACGAAGTTTCCAGTGGACACCGGCGAAGGAGCTACGTCGCCCTGAGAACCCTTGACTCGCCACAACTCCTTGCCTTCGGCCGGATCGTAGGCGATGATCCAAGGGCTGGCGGCCGTCACCACCTGGTCGCGGTTCGCCACGCGGATCACGATCGGCGTGGTCCAGGAACTTGGCACCGCGCGGGTCTGCTCCCAAACCGTGTGGCCGGTGGCGATGTCCAATGCACGGAGCTTCGAGCGGGCAGCCTTGGCCGTCGCCTGATCGAAAGGCACCAGCAACAGGTTTTTATGGATTGATAGCGAAGCGGCGTGGCCGTAAGGATTCTCCGGGATACCGAGACTCTGCGACCAGGCAAGCTCCCCATCGAGATCGTAGGCCACCAGATCGCCGTTGGCAAAGATCGCGACAACATAGCGGCCGTCGGTGGCCATCGTACTCGCCGCATAGCCGGTCTCTTCATTAAGCTTCAGCGGTTTGCGGCTGTCGGGCGTGGAAGGTGCGTCGTGCTGCCAGAGCAACCTTCCGTTCTCCGCATTGTAACAATAAACTTGCCGCTGTTTTTCGTCCGCGCCCGTAAAGAAGATGCGGCTGGCCACGATCACCGGCGAACTATGGCCAGCAAGCGGAATGGGCGACTTCCATAGGATGTTTTTGCCGGAGGGGCCGTCCCAGTCGTCGGGCACGTTGGTGTACGGCGAGATTCCAGAGCCGCCACGTCCGCGGAAACAGGGCCAAGCGCGGGCCAATTCTTCTTCCGAGATGGCGGCAACCTTGGCCGGCGCAGCCACCTGACTGACCGGCTTCTCCTCCACCCTGGTATGCAGCGGGAAGATCAAGCCGACTGCCGTCGCGGCGAGCACGACGAACAGCCCGCCGACGGTCCACCGTGCGGCCGGAGTCCAGTTTGCCTCCCAATCGCGTTGTGTTGCGACGGGTTCCGGTTGCGGATGCCTCCGCCGCAACGTCGCGGCCCATTTGGCGGCGGCCAACGTGACGATAATCCCTCCGCACAACAGCACCGCACCCGAAATCGCAAATGCCTGCTGGCGAAAATACTCGTCGCGCGACTGCTGGTCGAGCTTGCGAAGTTCCTCTTTGATCGACTCGTTGGCGGGTTGCTGCTTCCGCGCAGCCTTGAGCGAGTCTCGCGCCGAAGTCTGAGAGGGATCCTTCATCGATCGGTGGTAGAAATCATAGAGCATCAGTGCCGCAACAATAAGCGAGAAGACCGCGGCCACCGTGGCCGTACGTACGGCGATCCGGTATGGGAGGATGTCGGATGTCTGAGACTGTTCGGGCATAATCATGGCATTTTGTTAAGGATCATTTATACGGCTCGTTCCTGGATTTGGATAAATTCCTGCCGCGTGTGCTCCTCGGGGCAATACCAGAGGCAACGTCCACAGGACACACAGGCACCCTGGTCGGGTTCGTAATCGGTACGGCGACGGCGAATGGAAAGCTGCACCAGTTTGAAGGCGAAGACCAACCCGACCCAGCCACCGAACAAAGCTCCACCCCACGCGAAATTTTCCACGACCTTGTCCGCTGATGCGTAAAGCGATTCGACCGAATCACCCTTACCGCGAAAGACCTCGGTGGCATCGGACCTTGTCTTTGCCCAACCGGCTTCCTCCAGCCGAATCTGCTCGGCAAGCTGGACGGTCGGATGCATCCTGGCAAGCGACGACCGCATTCCGAAACCCAACAGCGTCCCGGTGGCGATCAGGAGCGGTGCCGCGCAGAGTACAACGATCAACCGCCGCCGGGCCGCCCTTTGTTCGATAGGTGACGGGGTAACCGTCGGCCGCAGGATGGCACCATAAGGGCAGGCATCTTCACACAATCGGCACTGTACGCATTGCGTGGGCGGAATTCTCAGATGCCGCCAAGACACGCGAGAGAGTAGCGCAAGGATCGCCCCGTAGGGGCAGAGCCAGCGGCAGTAGGGCCGGCCGATAAACAGCCCGACGCCGAGAAATCCAGCACCGAGGGCCAACATGGAAGCACTGGAGGTCAGGCGAAACAGGCCGACGAACGGATCGTAGCGGCAAATGATCCACGCAGAATCCGTCGCTGCGAAGAGTACGGCCGCTCCGAGGTAGATGTATGCCAGAAGTCCCAAAGCATGGTCGATCCACGTCGGCACCTGCACGGGCCGCACGGCAACCAGTTCCTGCATCGCCCCCAAGGGGCAAACCGAAGCACAAAACGACCGTCCGAAAAAGAGCGTGAAGACCAGCGGCAGCACGAAAACGGCAATCACCAGTCCACCCGCCACGTAATCCTTATCGAACAATGCCTGCGTGACGTTCTGGATGGCGCCAATCGGGCAGATGCAGCCTTTCCGCCAGAACCCGAGCCAAGCCAGTGAGACGATCGAAAGCAGGAATAGGCCCGTTCGCGACCGACCTTTCACCGCAAAAAACGAGGCCGCCGCCAGGGCCGCCGTGAGAAAAGCCAGGTCCAGGTACTCTTGCCACGACGGTCGCGGTGCGGGCGTTTGTGATTGCGGAATTGGGTGGTTGCTGAATTCCGGCGTAGGAAATAGATCGGCCGCGCATACCGTCTGCACGGCAGCGAATACGAGTAGCAACAAAACTAGCGGCATCAGTCGCTTCACGAAGTTCCCTCGACACGCATTTCAATACCTTTACTGGACTTGTTGTGCGAACTACGTTTTCTTGCCAGCGCATCTTCCGCCGCCTGGGCCGCACGACTCAGCAAACGTGGCGAATCGGCCGGCACGCGACAAAAAGCCTCCGCGGGACACGCAACGGCAATCGAGCACTCATTGCAGTTCAAACAACGGTCGTGGCGAACTTGCAGGTACAACGAACCATTCATCAATCGGCAGCCAACAACGCACTTTCCGCAGGCAATGCACAGGCTCTCGTCGATCGTATACTCGAAGTACGGCACGCCGCCTTGCTTGTCAATGTACTTACGCGCGATGGCCCCGGTTGGGCAGAGTTGGTTCTCGGCACCAGTGTCCAACACGTAGTCCTTCGTAGGAAAGTAGCCGGTACAGTTGTCGCAGTATCCGCACAAAGCGAAGCAATTCACCGCCTTGACGGCTGACAGGTCAAGCACGCAGTTCGTTTGGCAGCGGCCACAGGCGATGCAGCGGTTGGGGTCAAGCTGCCAGATCTGCGGCAGGCGGCAAACCGCCGCCTGGCTACACTCGCCGCATGTGGAACTGGAACTCGGACAAGCGGCGACCGCCTGGCTCGATCGTTTGTAAAACAGCCAGGCGGAAAGCGAGCCGATGCCGCCCAAGGCCAAATAGCGAGTGGCGTCACGTAGCATCCGACGGCGAGTAATTGGCGATTCCTCTTGGCTCATTTTTTCTCCCCCTTGCTGCTGACATTCTTTTCAAACACGCGGACTTTTGCTGCCCGACCATCGAGCACGAGCACGCGACCATGGCGATCGGTGGCTAGGTCGGTGGGCGTGTCCGTCAATTGCGGCGGACCAACCACCACGGTTTGAAAGTGACCATCGCGAGAGTAAATCTTCACTCGCGGCATCCCTTTCTCGGCCGTTACAAACCTCCCGTCAGGCAGCACGGCTAACTGGGCCGGGTTGCAGCAGCCGAAGAAATCGGCCACCGCCGGCGACCCCTTGCCCCAGGAAGTTTCATGCTCGCCCTTGTGCGTAAAGCCTTCTATTTGTAGCAGACGCGGATTGACGACATAGACCAGATCATCAGTTCCAGCAACCAGATCGAAGTAGTGGTTGGTGACCAGGAATCTCGATCGGTGCTGCGATGGGTCAGTCTGGCCAACCGGTTCCAGCAGTTTACCCGCAACATCAAATCGCCAGACGAGGCGATTGCCTGCATCGGCAACCCATACTTCATTTTCGGTCGTCGCGATCGAGCTGAAGATTGCCTTCGGGCCGCGGGATTCCCAAACCGCGACCCGCGTGCCGTGGGGATTGTAAACTTCGACGTGATTTTCCATCCCCACATACAGTTGACCTGGACTTAAATGATCTAACGCACCAACCGCCAGACATCGTGATTCCCCTTGCAGTGCGATCTCGGCGAGCTTCTTGCCGTCGCTCGAGTAGCGGACCACGGCCCGGTCACCGCCGACATGGATCTCGGCTTTACCATCGACGGCCAGGGCACGAGGTTCGCGAAAGGCAACGGGAAATGAACCTATTTCGTGATAACCGATCGTTGCCGGATCGATCGGTTCGGCTGCCTTGAGTGCCACTTCTTCGTCCGTCAGAGCGATTGTGTCGCCGGGTATTGTTGCCGATTGCGGATCTGCGGGACGCTGCAAATGCTGCAACGGCTGCGACGCAATGCGGGCGATGAGAATCACGACTAGGATCAATATCGCGGCACAGGCTGACAAACCGACAATCACCAACACTTTGCTTCGTTCCATAATCAGTGCTCCGCCACGTTGATACATGCCATGTGAGAATTATCGCGAACAATGAGCCTTCCCGCCACCAGGGCCATCGGTCCCCAACTGCTGGAACCGTCTTCAATAACTTGCGCCCGAGCAAGACGGCGATAGGCCGTAGGCACTGCCTCCGCGATGGACAGCACGCCGTCATCGTCCATCACATAAATCAGTCCATCGGCGATCATGTAAGGGCCAGAGCCGAACTTATCCCGCCCGCTGTTCCAAAGTTCCTTGCCGTCAAGATCCATGCAGACGAGTTGCTGGTCTTTCTGCCGCACGGCGTAAAGATGTTGTTGCCAGAGGACCGGCGTTTGTTGCTCGGAACCGAACTGCTTGGCAGTAAGACGAAAGGCCGTCTCCGGCACGATGCGGCCCTGCTCCTGCTTGAGTTGTAACATCAGGCTGCCGGAGTTGTAACCGCCGCTGAAGAAGATGCGCCCCTCGCCAACCACGACAGGCGAAGGGCATGTGGCCATGGCGATTTGCCATTCGTCGGTCTCCCAGAGCAACTCGCCGTTGTCGGCTGCGATGCCGGCCACGCCTCCCTTGCCGCAGTAAACATACATCTGCCGGCCGGCAAACTCCATTGGCACGATCGAAACGTGAGTCATTGCCCAGTTCCGGGGGTTAGGGCTTTGCCAGACGATCTTGCCCGTGTGGTAGTCGATCGCCATCACCAGGGCCTTGCCGCCGGGGGCAACGATCAATCGATCCGTTTTCGTATCGATGAAGGGGCATTGCCCGGCGTACCATGGCGGCACGGTCGCGCCATGCTCCAGCACGAGGTCAATCAGCCAGCGGGCCTTACCGGTGGCCGCGTCCCAGCAGGCGAGTTGGCACTTTGGACCCAGCGTAATGACGCAATCGCCTACCACGGCGGGAATGGTCCGCGACATGCCATGGTTATGGGCAACAATCACCCCGTAGCTGTTTCGCCAGATCTCGCGGCCGTCGTCCAGTGAGAGGCAGCGGAGCGTATCGGCCGAACGGTCGATGTCGTAATCGAGTACATAGACGCACCCACCATGGACGGCCGCAGCGGCATAGCCATCGCCCAGCGGCACGGTCCAAAGACGCTTCGGCCCCGCCGCGGGCCAACTTCGCGCCAACTGGATCGTCTCTTTGCTGATCGCGTCGTGGTCTGGGCCGCGGAACCATGGCCATGCGGTAGTGATCGTCGAAGGTCTGCCTGGGCCTGGAATCGGTTCGCCCGGCACCGGTCGCACGGCTGCAGGGGCCGCCGTCTCGGCCGGCACCCCATCAAGCCCCGGCACGCGGGCAATAATTAGCACGGTGGGGCCTGAACCAACCCAGCGGACCACGAGCAAAAGGCCCATGACCGCCAATAACACCGGCAGCAGGGTGCTGCAGTACTTTAGTAACCTTGGCGGGGTAGGGGTCGGCATGGGCGGGAAATCTCATGGTGGGTTCCCTCTTTCATACTGCGCCCCGACCGCCATGTCAACCCCACGGTTTTAGTGAGGCAAGCCTCCGCTCGATCGGGAGTCGAACACGATCGTTCCCATCGAGCATCCGAATGATGATACCAGAATCCAAGTAGATCATTCGTCATCCCATGCTCGACGTCCTGATTCAATCTGGGCATCAATCTCTTCTCCGCTTCGCAGCACGGGTGCTTTGCCAAGCAGGTCGAAAACAGATATATGAGCTGAGGCTGCGGATTCCGAAATTGAAGGATCAGCCTCGCGATCTGGAAAAACGATCAACTCGGCACGCCCCCTAATCGACGGGGGCGGCTCATCTGGCACAAAGAGGTTGTTTGCAAACTTGCCATGAATCACGGTAGCACTGTCCATATTCCTGTCTCCTCCGACAGATTGTAGTTTCTGCCGAGAAACAAGTCAACTCATTGATTTCAAGGTGATTTCAAGGTGACTCCGCCGCCGCCCAGCCGCCTGCTCCCGCGACCTCGCTGGAAATTAGCCCTTTTTCCAAGCAGTGGCTCTTCCGGTGCTAGACGCGGACACAGGCGGCGTCTGCTTGGTATCCTATCGCTTCTCCAATACCCCGCGCCACCGCGAGGGCAACGCGGCAAACGCCCGCTCATAGGTCTTCTCTAACGGAATGAGCACATGGGCACCCGGCTCCAAGAAGAGCGGCATGTCGGTCAAGAGATCACCGACGGCGAGCGGCTCCACGAAAGCGCGAGTAGTCAGCGATGACTCATACGCCGCCAGGGTCAGGGGCTTGTCGGGGGGGGCCGCATACTCCTCCCCGCTGATCTCCTCCCAAATCAGGCCGTGAATTCCCTGTGGATCGCGCCGGCCGGGCGGATGTAGGTCGAGAATCAGGAGATGGATGCGGCGTTCGAGCAGTTCGGCCGCCTTCTCGACGAACGATCGCACCGCCGCCCGTCCTGATTTGTTTCCCGGTGAAACAACCTCCACGGCGGCGACCATTCGGTCGCCGCTGACATGCCGCACGATTACGGCGTTCTGCTTGCGGCGGTAGAATTCCATTCCTGTTTCCGCCGTGATTTGGACGCGCGGCGGCGTGAGCAAGAGCGGGCCGGCACCGACTGGCACTCCGATACCCACGGTTTCCGCCTTCCATCCGTCGTCTTGGGCGTCGAGCGTGAGGACATCCGGACCAAAACCTGCGGCGTGTTGCTCGGCCAAAGCATAGTAGCCCTGCGGCAAAAGGCCGGAGTTCAGGGATCGCGCCAATTCGTCGATCCAGGCGAGATGGAAGTGGTGAAAAATGCCGGCTTCTACATAGGTCCAGTCATGTGCGGGCATGTCAATGGCCTCCAACGCTTGTCGAATGTCGCAGTTCGACGGCTAGATTACCGTCCCAAAATCCACAATTTATTGTACCATTCGGGTAGATGGATACCACCCCGGTCTTTCAGGCTGTCGTTTGCTGATTCTTCGGAAAGCTGTCCACCTGCTCCAAAACCATTTTATCAGATCATGCCATTTCACCAAGACGACAGGCGATTCAGCGGCCATAATATCCAAGAGGATTCACCGCAAAAGAGCGCAGAGAACGCAAAGAATAGAATCTTTCTTTTGCGCCCTTTGTGTTCTCTCGCGGTGAATACTAATATAATCTTTGGTTATGGTAAGTATTATCAAAATTACGGTTGACAATGTTGATCTTGATGTAAGATAATGGATTCCGTGGATTTTGGCGGGTGGCAAGCCCGAACGCGGATTCGTACGCGGCGCAAGTCGTATCCGCTTTTTTCGCGCAATTTTGGGAAACGAGTCTCGTCTGTTGGGCAGTTCCATGTCACAGCCTGTATGTCCAGACGTGCTCGTATGCGTGTGCGCCAATTGCATCCCGCAAGGCGGGCGATTGCCTCGCCAATGGGACCAAGACGGTGCCAAGGTGCTCGTGCGTGAAGTTCCATGCAGCGGCAAGATCGACGCCCAATATCTGTTCCATGCCTTGGAGGCCGGCGGGCGCGGAGTCTGCGTTGTCACTTGTCCAAAGGGCGAATGCCAGCTTGCGCAAGGCAATTATCGTGCGGAAATTCGCGTGCATACGGTGCAGCGACTGTTGGCCGAGATGCAACTCGAGCCGCAGCGGGTGGAACTGGTACATGGTTCAGCCGACGATTCGCCCGAACAACTGGAACAACTCGTCCGCGGTGCCGTCGGGCGAATTTGTGTCCTTGGCGAAAGCCCCCTTCATGCGGCAACGTAGGAGACGCAAGGTAGGAAACCATGAGTAAACCGATCACGAGCCTGCAGGAACGCATTGCGTCGGGAAAATCGCTACTAATCGCGGAGATTTCACCTCCACGGGGCGCGGATCCCGCGCCGGTGCGCGAGGTGGCCAAGCTTTTCGCTGGAAAGGTGCATGCCCTGGGGATCAGCGACAATCGGGACCGGGTATCGATGGCCGCGCTGGCGGCGGCGGTGATCGCGGCCGGAGAGGGTGTTGAGCCGATCTTGCACATAACCACCCGCGACCGAAATCGTATTGCGTTGGTTTCCGAGGTCTTGGGCGCGCAGGCTCTGGGTATTCGCAACGTGCTTTGTACCAGCGGAAGTCACCAGACGCTCGGCCGTTTCGGGGCGGCGAAGAATGTTTACGACGTTGACCCGATCCAGTTGCTCCAGTTATACGCCAACTTGGCCAGCCAATGCGGGCCGCTTGGCGAAGAGAGCATCGCGGGCGCGGGGCCTTTCTGTCTGGGGGGCGTCGCCTCGCCCGATGCCGACCCGCTCGAATTGCAGATCTCGCGATCACTGAAAAAGGCAGCCGCGGGGGCCGCGTTTCTGATTACGCAGCCGGTTTTCGATCTGGATCGTTTCGGCGTCTGGTGGAAAGAGGTGACGCGGCGCGGCATCCATGAGAAGGTTGCCATTGTGGCCGGCATTCAACTGTTGGGGCAAGAAGAGTTGGCTTCGGTGAGAGAAGGCAAGCGACACCCCTACAAAATCCCTGCCGCATTGGTCGATCGTATTGCCTCGAAGGGCGATTTGGCCGCAAAGCGCGCGGCGGCCGTCGAAATCGCCGTCGAGACGATCGGCAAGCTTTCCGCCTGCAAGGGACTTCGCGGTTTCGGCATCTGCGGCGACGGCGACCATGAGGCGGCACTCACGATCATCGAAAAATCGGGACTGGGGAGCAAGTAGCCGTGCCTGCCAAGTATTCCATCCATACCAAGCCTGCCGCACCCCGCATGCGCCCCGTGGGCAAGCTGGGGATTGTCGATTGGCGAGAAGACTGCTCGAGCTGTCACAACTGCGTCAAACGCAATTGCATCTATGGGCTCTACCGCAACGAGGCCGACACGCTTCGCGATGAAATCGGCTATCTCGACTACATTTACCAGTGCAAAGGCTGTTTGAACTGCGTCCAGAACTGCACGAAGAACCTGTTGACCCGCGTGGTCAATCCCGAATACCTCCGGTTGGGCGACGGCTATTATTCTCCGGACATCGTCCTTTCCACGTGGTTTCAGTCGGAAACAGGCCGGATTCCCGTGTCGGGATCAGGCTACGGCGGTCCGTTTAGCGGGCCCGGCTTTGATTCGATGTGGACCGACATGTCCGAGATCGTCCGCCCCACGCGCGACGGCATTCACGGCCGCGAGTACATCAACTCGAGCGTCGACATCGGCCGGAAGTTGCCGCGTTTGGCGTTTACCGATGGCCAACTGGCCATCGAGCCGCTGCCATTAATCGAAACGCCGCTGCCGGTGATCTTTGATGTGATTCCCGAACAATGGTGCCGTGGCCCCGTGGTCGAGTTGGTTGCGTCGGCAGCCGCGGCAATCGGCACGTTGGCCGTCCTGCGTCCGCGTGAAATCGTTTCAAAGGGTTCCGTCCCGAGTCACGTGGTTCCGTTGCTGGAAACTGCCGATGCGGTCGCAGCCGCACAGAACTGGGCGGCACCGTTGGTCATGGTCGAAGACCATCCCGAGGTCCTGTCGCTCCACGCCGCGCTAAAGCAAAAGCAGCCCAAGCAGATCGTGGCCATTCGTGTCCAGGCCACGCCGACCGTGGCGCAGCGCGTGGTCGAGTTGGCCATTGGCGGGGCCGACGTGATCCACCTGCTGTTCGACCGTCATGGCCGTGAGTTCCCCAACTCCGATCCACGGCGAGAGGCCAGCCCAAGCCCGAATGGAAGCAGCCCTCAACCCGCCCCTGTCCCAGAGGGAGAGGGAAGCATGCGTCATGTCCGCGACGTGCTGCGCGACGTTCACAGAACACTCGTCAAGCAGGGGCTGCGCGACGAGGTGACGCTGGTCGCCTCTGGCGGGATTGCCGAGCCCGAGCACGTGACCAAGGCGATTATCTGCGGCGCCGACCTCGTGGCCATCGACATCCCGTTGCTGTTGGCCTTGGAATGTCGTCTCTGCAACGAATGTAAGCGAGGCCAGCCCTGCCCGATCACCCTCGAAGAGATTGATCCCGAATATGGCGTTCGTCGCATCGTGAACCTGATCGGTGCCTGGCATCAGCAGTTGATCGAAATGCTCGGTGCGATGGGCATTCGCGAGGTTCGGCGGCTGCGGGGCGAAACAGGCCGCTGTATGTTTTTCGAGGATTTGGAACGCGATACCTTTGGCAGCCTGTTTGGCCGGCGGAAGCCTTCTTCCACCCCGACCCCTTAGCCGCATGCAGTTTTTCTGTAGGAACAACCCGTGAGCACCCGTCCATCCATCTCGCCGCGTGTCGAGCCCGAGGCCGGCGACGAATTCGTCGCCCATCCGGCGTTTGCTGAGGTTTCGCGCGAGGTGCGGCCCGCCGCGCCCCGCTATCGCAACGAAATCGGCAAGTTCAGCATCCGCCGCGCATCGAACTGCATCGCCTGCGGCCGTTGCGTCGAGGTTTGTCGCCGCAATGTCCACATCCGGCCCGACGGTTATCATGCAATCCTCAGGCCCTTCGATTATCGGTGTTCCGGTTTTGAGTGCGCCGAGACGGAGGGTTATTGCGTGGACGCCTGTCCGCAAAAGGCCCTGTCGCTGACCGAGAATCCGGTTTTTAAGACGATGGGCGACTACCGCTGGACGCCCGATTTGCTGGTGAGCAATTGGCAGATGGCCGAGACGGGCCGCCCGCCGGAAAAGTATCTGGAGAGCGAAGTCGGGGCGTCGAGCGGCGGTTTCGATCGCTTGCGGTTCCGGTTCCCCGCATCACCTCCTGCCGCGTTGCGCCGTGAAGACATCTCCACGGAGCTTCTTCTGAACCGCCGGGGCGATTCGCGACCGAAGATCGTCATCGGTGTCCCCTGGTACGGCGGTGGCATGTCGTTTGGGTCCACCAATATCCGTGCGCTGCTGGGCAAGGCCCGCGTCGCCAAGGCGTTCAACACGTTCACTTGTACCGGCGAAGGCGGATATCCGGAGCGGTTCACGCCCTACAAAGACCACGTGATTGTGCAGGTCGCCACTGGGTTGTTCGGCGTTCGCGAGGAAACGATCCAGCGGGCGAGGATCGTGGAGTTCAAGTACGCCCAGGGTGCCAAACCGGGTTTGGGTGGCCACCTACTGGGCGATAAGAACACGCCGAGCGTGGCTGCCATGCGTGAGACGACGGTCGGCGTTTCGCTGTTTTCACCCTTCCCCTTCCACAGCGTCTACTCGGTTGAGGACCACAAAAAGCACCTGGACTGGATGGCGCACATCAATCCGCGGGCGTTGCTTTCGGCCAAGGTATCCACACCGAACGACGTTGACATGGTCGCGGTCGGCGTCTATTACGCGGGCGGTCACATCGTCCACTTGGACGGGAGCTACGGCGGCACGGGCGCCGCGCCCAACATCGCCAAGAAGAACATCGCCATGCCGATCGAATACGCGATCGGCCGCGTCCACCAGTTCCTACAGGCTGAAGGCATTCGCGACAAGGTCACCGTCATCGCAAGCGGCGGCATCCGCGGTCCGTGGGACATCGCCAAAGCGATTGCCTTGGGGGCCGATGGCTGCGTGGTCGGCACAGGAGAGTTAGTGGCCCTGGGTTGCATCCGTTGCGCGGCCTGCGAGAGCGGTCGTGGCTGCGCTCGTGGCATCGCCACGACCGACGACGAACTGCTCGAGATGGTCACGGTTGACTGGTGTACGCAACGGCTGGTGAACATGTACAGTGCCTGGCGCGAGATGCTGGTCGATATTCTCTATCGCCTGGGGCTTGATTCCGTGGCAGCGTTGCGGAACCGGACCGACCTGCTTACCCATTTGGATTACGAGAACCCGAGTTAACCCCCACCATGCCGCACTCGATGACGATTCAAGCCGCACGCTCTGCCCGCGAGGTTCTTGGCGCGATTCGCGGCCCTGGCGCTGCCGACCGAGCCGAGGCCGTTTTACGCGCACGCGCAGCCTTGCGGCCCGAGGGCGATTGGTTCATCAAGTCGCCGGAAGCCGAGGGCGGTTGTGGCGTGACCGGCTTCGCCTGCACGATCCCCGTCAGCGGCCGCCACATCTACGAGCCTTCAATTCAGATGCGCAACCGGGGTAACGGGAAAGGGGGCGGTATCGCCGCTTGCGGACTCGTGCCCGAAGAAATGGGCGTTTCCCGCAAGGTACTCGACGACAACTATATTCTCCAGGTTGCCCTGCTCGATTCCAGTGCCCGCGACGAGGTGGAAAAGGCCTTCATCGAGCCGTATTTCGACATCGACCAGGGCGGCCTGATTCCGACGGTGGACGATTACCGCGAGGTGCCGCTGCTGGAAGTTCGTCCGCCCGACGTGGCCCGATACTTCGTCCGCGTCAAGCCGGACGTGCTGGCCCGTTTCGCCAACGAAAAGGGGCTATCCGACGTCGGAATGTCGGAGCGGGACATCGAAGACGAGTTCGTCTATCAAAACTCAATTCGCTTGAACAATCAGTATTACGCGTCGCTGGGCGACAAGCGGGCGTTTGTGATGTCTCACGCGAGAAATCTGCTGATCATAAAAATCGTCGGATTTGCCGAGGCGTCGGTGCAGTATTATCGGATGTCGGACACCCGGGCCCACGTCTGGATCGCTCACCAGCGTTACCCGACGAAGGGCCGCGTGTGGCATCCCGGCGGCGCGCATCCGTTCATCGGCATGAACGAGGCCCTGGTTCATAACGGCGACTTCGCCAACTATCATTCCGTATCGGAATACCTTGCCGGGCGGAACATCTTCCCGCAGTTTCTCACGGACACCGAGGTCTCGGTCCTCCTGTTCGATCTTTGGAACCGCGTATACCGCTACCCACTCGAATATATCATCGAAGCGATGGCACCGACCGCGGAACTCGATTTTGATCGGTTGCCGTCCGAGAAGCAACTGATCTACCGCCAAATCCAGGCGGCCCACATGCATGCGTCGCCCGACGGGCCGTGGTTCTTCATCATCGCCCGCAGTCTGGCCGAGACCAAGGAGTTCCAACTCCTGGGGATTACCGACACGGCCATGCTGCGACCGCAAGTGTTCGCGTTGCAGGAGGGCGAGGTTTCGATCGGGTTGATTTGCTCGGAGAAACAGGCCATCGACGCCACGCTGGCCAGTCTGGCCAGCGAAGACCCTCGATTCACGCCCGTGGCCGACACCTACTGGAACGCCCGCGGCGGAAGTTATTCCGACGGCGGGGCATTCAAGCTGACGGTTTCGCCGAACAATGGCGATGGTTCAGGCACTCGCCGTGTGCCGTCCGCGCAACCGGAGTACAGTCTTCGCATCACCAACAAGTTCGGCGGCTCGGTGGCCACGTCGCAAGGACAAGTACATTGCAATCTCTCGATTCCGCCGGCCGCTTCGGCTAAATCCGACGAAGATACCGTGGTGCTGGAGCAATCGCTGCGCGATGAAGATACCGAGGGGTTGTTCTCGCATCTTCGCGACCGATTGCCGACCATGTCGTACGACCGCCTCCGCTGGTTTACCGAGGAACTGGCCGGACGAACGGCCGATACCATGCCGGCCTTCGGTATCGAGGTTCTAACGATGGCGATCGGTCGCCGTTATCCGACCGGCGACAAAAAACGTAGTTCCGTATTGACCATTCTCCGCAACAGCTTGGAACAAATCTTCCAGCGGCAGCCGCTTTGCGACGAGGGTGGCCATTCAACGCATCTGCGGATCAATTGGGCCACTCGCGACCGCTTGCGTGGACCACGGACCGGCGAAATCACACTGCTAATCGACGCACACGGTTTCCAACCTGAGGGCGAGGACTGCGATTCGACCCTGGGGGTGAAAGCCTATCACTTAGGCTGGAAACGGCTGATTCATTTCAACTCCCGCGGCACGCGATTCCACGGTGCGGGATTTGGTCCTCGCACCAACGGGTTGCGAATCGACTGCTACGACAACGCAGGTGACTATCTAGGCTCCGGGATGGACGGCCTCGAAATCTACGTCCACGGGAATGCCCAGGACCAGCTTTGCCAGATCAGCAAGAGCGGGAAGTTGGTCGTCTACGGCGACGTTGGGCAGACCTTTCTTTACGGTGCCAAAGGGGGCGAGATGTATGTGATGGGCAACGCCGCCGGCCGGCCGATGATTAACGCCGTCGGTTCGCCGCGGGTGGTCATCAACGGCACCGCGCTCGATTTTCTGGCCGAATCGTTCATGGCGGGCAATCCGCACAATGGCGGCGGGTTCGCCATCGTCAACGGCCTTCAGTACGACCCGTATGATGGGCAGCTTTGTCCGCTGGAAATGCCCTATCCCGGCAACAACCTGCTTTCGCTGGCCTCCGGCGGGGCAATCTTCATCCGCGATCCGCATCGCACACTGGTCGAGGAACAACTTAACGGCGGGGCTTACCGCACGCTTTCCGTCGCTGATTGGAAACTCATGTTGCCCTATCTGAAAGAGAATGAGCGGCTGTTCGGGGTCCGCATCGACCGCGATCTCCTGACGGTGGACGGGATTCCGGCCTCGCCGCATGTGGTTTACCGCAAGGTGTTGCCCCGCAAAGACGCCGAGCTTGAAGCCGAGTTGGAAGGAATGGGGGAATAACGATGGCCGATGCAATTCAATGGAACGGTAGCGAGTTGGCCATGGAGGTCGAGCAGCGAAGCGGCACTCCCGTCAGTGCGTGCTTCCAGTGCCACAAGTGCAGCACGGGCTGCCCGATCGGCCCGGAGATGGATTTCCTGCCCAGCCAAGTGATGCGTCTGGTGCATCTCGGAATGGAGAACGAAGTGCTTGGGTCGCGGGCGATTTGGCTGTGTGCCTCGTGCGAAGCATGCACGACGCGCTGCCCACAAAGCATTGATGTTGCCGCTACGATGGACGCCCTGCGCATCATGGCGATTGATCGCCAGGTGACGTTGCCCGACTCCCACGGCAAGCAGTTCAACCGCAGCTTCCTCGGCAGTGTGCGGCGGCATGGCCGGGTGTTCGAGATGGGCATGATGACATTCTACAAACTCCGCACCGGCGATCTGTTCTCGGACATGGACAAAGTCCCGCAGATGTTGGCCAAAGGAAAACTCCCTTTGTTGCCCAATCGAAGCGGCAGTGCTGGGGAAGTCCGCGAAGTGTTTCGTCGGGCTGAGGAGGAGGAAAAACGACCATGAAATATGCGTTCTTCCCTGGTTGCAGCCTGGATGCGACGGCGTGGGATTTCGGCCGATCCACACGTGCGACGTGCCGCGCGCTGGGAATCGAATTGGTCGATATTCCCGACTGGGTTTGCTGCGGGTCAACGCCGGCCCACGCCAGCAGTGCCTCGTTGGCCGTGGCGTTGCCGGTGCTCAATCTGCAGAAGGCTGAAGCGATGGGCCTGCCCGTGATGACGGCTTGCGCCTCGTGCTACGCCCGGCTACGAACCGCCAATCAAAAAGTTCGCAACGAAGCCGAGGAACGCCGGCGGACCGAGCGGATTACGGGCAAGCCCTACGACGGCCAGGTCGAGATTCATCACGTGCTCGACGTGCTGGTGAATCATTTTGGAGTGGAGCAGGTTCGTACGCGAGTGACGCGGCCGCTCGAAGGGCTACGAGTTGCCTGCTACTACGGTTGCCTCCTGACGCGCCCGCCCGAGATCGTAGCGTTCGACAACCCGGAGCATCCAACCTGCATGGACGACCTCGTGACCGCGATGGGCGCGGAGCCGGTCGCTTGGCCGTTCGCGACGGAATGTTGCGGGGCGAGCCTTTCGATGACTCACAGTTCGGTCGTCGGCCGTCTGGGCCACAAGTTGCTCTCGATGGCCCGTCGGGCAGGGGCCGATTGCATTGCCGTTGCATGCCCTCTGTGCCAGATGAATCTTGACTTGCGCCAAAGCGACGCAATTAAAGCGTACGGCGCCCTTCCCCAAACGCCCGTCCTCTACATCACGCAACTCCTGGGGCTTGCCTTGGGTCTCTCCAACAAAGAATTGGGCATTGGCGCCCAGAGCATTAGCGCCACTTCGTTATTGGCCGATCGCCGACCGGCGACCGCCGCCGCGACGGGAGGAAACCCATGACCGCAAAACAAAAAGCAGCCATCGCACCGTCAGCCCATGGCAACGGCAACGGCAATGGCAATGGCGATACGAAGGAACTAATTGGCGCGGTTCTCGTGTGTGGCGGCGGCATTGCCGGCATCCAAGCGTCGCTCGATCTTTCGTCCGCCGGTTTCCGCGTATATCTGGTTGAGGAGAGCCCGAGCATCGGTGGAAATATGGCTCGCCTGGACAAGACTTTCCCAACGGGCGACTGCGCCACGTGCATCATCTCGCCGAAACTGGTTGAGTGCGTGCGGGACTACAACATCGACGTGTTGACGATGGCCGACGTGACGGCATTGGACGGCGAGGCCGGCCATTTCAGCGTCAAGGTACGAAAACGTCCTCGCAGCGTGAAGTCCGAAAAATGCACCGGTTGCGGCGATTGCTGGGCGGTCTGTCCAGTCCGCAACACGGCCGAGAGTCCGCCGCCGTTCCAACCCAGCGAGCCGCTCGACGAATCCGACGCCGTCAAGCTGCGAGACATCCTCGCGCGTTATGAAGGCGGACTCGGCAGCCTGATGCCCGTCTTGCAGGAGATCGACCAAGCCTACGGCTACCTGCCCAAACGCATTCTGGAACATCTGGCATGTGCGTGGGGAGTTAGGATCGCCGAAATATTGCGGGTGGCCAGTTTCTACGACCGTTTTCGGCTCGAACCGGTGGGCCGTCACGTTGTCGAGGTCTGTGAGGGAACTTCGTGTCACTCGCGCGGATCGCGGGAGCTGCGGGAACGGCTGGAAAAGGAACTGGGCATCCGTCCGGGTGAGACCGACAAATCGGGACGGTTTACCTTGCGGACGGTGCGCTGTCTGGGGCTGTGCGCACTGTCGCCAGCCATGAAAATCGCCGGCCGCAGCTTCGCCCGCGTTAACATCGACCGCGTTGCGGAAATTTTGGAGCAATTCACATGAGCGCCCCCATTCGCAACTCATCAGACCTCGATCGAGCCCAGGCCGCCGGCGAGGCGACGCGCTATCCACAGCGACTGAAGGTACTGGTCGGTTCGGCCAGTTGCGGAGTCGCCGTGGGTGCCCGCGAGATCGAGTCGGCCGCGCGCAGCACTGTCCAGGAACTTGGCCTCGACGCCGTTGTCTGCCGAACGGGCTGTATCGGGTTCTGCGGGCGCGAGCCAATGTTGGATCTGGTGTTGCCCGGTGGGCTTCGGATCAGTTATGGCAACATGACTCCGGAAAAAGCCCGCCAATTGATCGCCGGCTACGCCAAGAATGGCGACCTCCAGCCAGCCTGGGCCTTGGGACACTTCCACAACGAAGAATTGGTCTCGACCGGAGAAGTGCGGACGCATTCGGAGCAATCCGTCGGGCTGAAGGGCATACCTCGCTGGTCCGCGCTCGATTTCGAGAGCCGTCAGAAAAAGGTCATCCTGCGGAACTGCGGTTTGATCGACCCCAACTCGTTGAATGAAACGATCGCTTGCGGCACCTATCGCGGGGCCTTCCGAGCGTTGGTGCAAATGGAGCCGGATGCGGTGATCGACGCGGTCGCCGAGTCGGGCCTTCGGGGCCGCGGCGGCGCAGCATTTCCCACGGGGCAGAAATGGCGTCTCGCCCGGCAGGCCGCCGCCGACCTCAAATACGTGGTCTGCAACGCCGACGAAGGAGAGCCTGGCGCTTACATGGACCGCACCGTGTTGGAGAGCGATCCTCATGCCGTCCTGGAAGGAATGCTCATCGGCGCGTACGCGATCGGTGCCACCGAAGGTTTTATCTACGTCCGCAACGAATACCCGCTAGCCATCGAGATCCTTGAGAATGCAATCGATGAGGCCGAAAAGCACGGCCTGTTGGGCGAGAATATTTTCGGTACGCCCTGGTCGTTCCACGTCACGGTCCGCCGCGGTGCCGGGGCCTACATCTGCGGCGAGGAAACTGCCCTAATCGAATCGCTCGAAGGCCATGCCGGCGAGCCTCGCAACAGGCCGCCGTATCCGGTGACCGCAGGGCTTTGGGGAAAGCCCACGGTCGTGAACAACGTCAAAACCTGGGCCAGTATCGCGCCGATCATCACCCGGGGCGCCGCGTGGTATGCCAAAATGGGCACCAAGCGTACTCCGGGCACAACGATCTTCTCGCTGGAAGGTTGTGTTAAGAACGCAGGACTCGTGGAGGTCCCTTTCGGCATTACGCTCCGCGAGCTAATCTACGACATCGGCGGCGGGATCATCGGTGACCGCCCGCTGAAGGCGTTGCAGGCAGGCGGTGCCTCGCGCGGCTGTATTCCACCCTCGTTGCTCGATCTGGCTATCGATACCGAAGACCGCAATGGCGAGACGATTATGATCGGCACCGGCGGGATCATCGCGCTGGACGACCGTGCCTGCATGGTCGACATGGCGCGGTTTCTGGTCGGATTCTTCCTTGAAGAGTCCTGTGGCAAGTGCGTACCGTGCCGCGAGGGAAATAAGCAGATGTCGCACCTGCTCGGGCGGATTTCCGAGGGCCAGGCCACCTCTGCCGATTTATCCCTCTTGGAACGCTTGGCCAAGACCGTGCGATCGGCGGCCTTCTGCGGCATGGGCAGCATGGGCCCCAACGCCTTGCTGACCACGCTGACACACTTCCGCGACGAGTTTGAAACGCATATTCGCGACAAAAAATGTCCGGCCGGCGTCTGCCGCATAGGACGAGGAAGATAAGGTAAAGGGCTGACGATGGACGCAACCGCATCAGATCTGCTACTGGTTAACGTGGACGGTCGCACGGCGAACGTCCCCAGTGGCACGACGATCCTCAACGCCGCGCGGCAAATGGGCGTGGTGATCCCAACCCTGTGCAACTATCGCGGGCTGTCGCCTTACGGGGCGTGCCGCGTGTGTTTGGTTGAAATCGAAACGCCGCGCGGTGGACAGTTGGTCGCCTCGTGCAGCCAGCCGGTCGAAAACAACCTTGTCGTCCACACCGAAACCGAAAACGTCAAGGAAGCCCGCCAGACGATTTTGGAGTTGCTGCTGGCCCAAGCGCCCGACTCGCGCGAGCTGGCCGAACTGGCCGCCGGGCTTGGCGTCAAGAAGACTCCCTTCCAACCGGTCGCCGAGGGTAAGTGCGTTCTCTGCGGGCTATGCACCCGGGTATGCACCGAAATGATGGGCCGCGGCGCCATCAATTTTATTGGCCGCGGCGCGGCACGCGAAATCTCCACCGCCTTCGATCGGACCACCGATCAATGCCAAGTGTGCGGTGCCTGCGCGTTCGTTTGCCCCACCGGCGCGATCGACCTGCGCACCATCACCAAGCGGCGGTTGAAGCCGCACATAACGGGGTTCGACAAGTTTCTCACCGCCCGCCCCTGCATCGACTTGGCCCATCCCCAGGCCTCGCCGCGCGTGCCGGTGATCGATCGCGAAAGCTGCATCCATTTCAAGACGGACCAGTGCGGGCTTTGTAGCAATGTCTGCCAGGCCGGCGCCATCGATTACGAGCAATCCGAAGAGACACTTCAGTTCGAGGTGGGCAGCGTCGTTCTCACGCCAGGCTTCGAGGCGTTCGATGCGACACGACGCGGCGAGTTCGGCTTCGGTTTCGCGCCGAACGTGCTGAGCAACGTGCAGTTCGAGCGGATGCTCTCGGCCTCCGGCCCCACCCAGGGACACGTCCGCCGCCCAAGCGACGGCCGTGCGCCCAAGCGGCTGGCGTTCATCCAGTGCATCGGCTCTCGCGACACGGGCTGCGACAACGAGTACTGCTCCTCGGTCTGTTGCATGGCCGCCACCAAAGAAGCTATTTTGGCCAAGGAGCACGAGCCGGGGCTTGACGTGACCATCTTCTTCCTCGATCTTCGCGCGTTCGGCAAGGATTTCGACCGCTACTGCGACCGAGCCAAGAATCAGTTGGGAGTGCATTTTATACGGTCGTTCGTTTCTCGCACCTACGAAATGCCCGACACGCGGAACCTGCGCGTGGTCTATGCTGACGGTGATATGAAGCAGACCGAAGACGAGTTCGACATGATCGTGCTCTCGCTCGGACTGGAACCGAGTGCAACCTTGCAGGAGCAAGCCCAACAAATGGGCGTCGTGCTGAACCGCTGGGGTTTCGCCAAGACGAGTGAGTTGTGTCCGTTGGACACGTCGCGTGCCGGCGTATTTGTGGGCGGCGCATTCCAGGAGCCGAAGGACATTCCCGACACGGTCATGCAGGCCAGTGCGGCCGCGGCCCGGGCCATGGCCCTCTTGGCCCCCGCGCGTGGAACGCGCGTGCGGACCAAAACCTATCCATCGCAACGCGACATCACGGACGAGCCGCCTCGGATCGGCGTGTTTATTTGTCACTGCGGCAGCAACATTGCCTCGGTGGTCGACGTCCAGCGGGTCGTCAGACGGACTCGGGACTTGCCCCATGTCGTCATCGCCGAAAGCAACACGTATACCTGCGCCGACGATACGCAGACCCACATCAAGGACCATATCCTTGCCCACCGATTGAATCGCATCGTCGTGGCCTCATGCACGCCGCGAACGCACGAGCCAATCTTCCGCGACACCCTGCGTGATGCCGGCCTGAATCCCTATCTGTTGGAAATGGCCAACATCCGCGACCAATGTTCATGGGTTCACTCGGGCGAGCCGGGGCGAGCAACCGACAAGGCGATCGATCTGGTCCGCATGGCGGTGGCCCGCACAGCCTGCTTGATGCCGCTAAGTGAAGCATCGGTGCCGGTAAACAACGCGGCGTTGATCGTCGGCGGAGGAATTGCCGGCATGACTGCCGCGTTGGCGATTGCCGAGCAAGGCTTCCCGGTCCACCTAGTTGAGAAATCCGGCGAACTCGGCGGCACCGTCCGCCAGTTGCACGAAACGCTCGATGGCGAGGACCTCCGGGCGTTCTTGGGCCGAACGATCGAGCGAGTCGAGGAACACCCGAAGATTTCCGTGCATCTGAACGCGAGCGTTACCAAGGTGGAAGGCCACGTCGGTGGATTCACCTCCGCGCTGCGCACCAAGAACGATCTAGTGACCGTGAAGCACGGGGTGGTCGTTGTTGCCACCGGTGCTACCGAACAGAAGCCGCAAAGTTTCGGCTATGGCCAAAACCCTTGCGTGCTGACGCAACTCGAACTGACCGACCAGCTTTACCAAGGGACTCTTAAACTCTCCGACAAGGCGACGGTCGTGATGATCCAGTGCGTGGAGCAGCGGAACACCGAGCGGCCCTATTGCAGCCGCGTGTGCTGCACCGCCGCAGTCAAGAATGCATTGCACCTGCGAGACCGGTTCCCCAAGGCAAAAATTGTCGTGCTTTATCGCGACATGCGAACCTATGGTTTCCGCGAGGCGGCCTACCGCGAAGCGAGGGAAAAAGGAGTTCTCTTCGTCCGCTACGAGCCTGAACAACCGCCGCAACTCGATATCAACGGCCGTTTGCAAGTGCGAGTCCGCGAGCCGTCGTTGGGTCGCGATTTGCAACTCGACGCGGAGTTGGTCGTCCTGGCCGCGCCGATGACGCCCCGCGCCGACCGTGGCGAGCTGTCCGAGTTGCTGCGCGTACCGTTGAATGCCGACGGATTCTTCCTCGAAGCCCACATGAAACTTCGCCCGGTCGATTTCGCCAGCGAGGGGTTGTTCCTCTGCGGCACGGCCCACGCGCCCAAGTTCGTCACCGAGGCCATTTCGCAGGCCAACGCGGTGGCTGGCCGGGCTGCGTCGATCCTGGCACGGAAACAGGTGTCCGTCAGCGGGCAGATCGCTTGGGTCGATCCGGATAAGTGCATTTCCTGCATGACATGCGTTCACGTTTGCCCCTACATAGCGCCGAAGGTCAACGAGTTTAATAAGGCCGAGGTACAAGGGTCGGTTTGCATGGGCTGTGGGAGTTGCACGGCTGAATGTCCGGCCAAGGCCATTTCGCTACGGCATTACCTGGACGCCCAAGTGTTGGCGGCCGTTGGCGGCCTGCTGGGCGAGGGTTTTGGAGCCTCGACCTTGTTGCCCCTTTACCCGGAACAAGTCGGCGTTGCGCCACCGCGCTGGCACAAGAGTTGACAGAGAAAAAAATCATGGCCGACGAACCTTTGATCCTCGCAATGTGTTGCCACTACTGTGCGTATGCCGCAGCCGACTTGGCTGGGTCGATGCGTCTGCAGTATCCGGGCAACGTCCGCGTGCTGCGGCTCCCATGTACGGGAAAACTGGAAGTGAACTACCTGATGGCCGCATTTGAGCGCGGAGTCGATGGGGTGATTGTGGCCGGCTGCCTCGAAGGAGGCTGCCACTTCCTTGAAGGCAATCTGCGGGCTAGGCGGCGGGTCGAACGCGCTCGCAAGTTGCTCGCCGAAATCGGCCTTGAACCGGAGCGGTTGGAGATGTTCAACCTGTCTTCCGCCGAGGGGCCACGCTTTGCAGAAATTGTGACAACAATGGTGGAACGCCTCAAGCGGTTAGGGACGAGCCCTTTGCGGCCCGACCCGACACGTATCGAACGGGGCGTCCAGGAAATGAACCAACAGGCCGAGGCCATGTTGGCAGGAGACAAACGATGATAGTCGCCGATCGCAAAAAGATTCCCGAAATCCGGGACATGGTTAAAAATCACCGCCGCGTGCTCCTGGTAGGATGCGGCACCTGTGTGACGGTCTGTCTGGCCGGCGGCGAACGCGAGGTGGGTATCCTCGGGTCTGCGCTGCGCATGGCCTTGCGCCTGCAACATCATGATGTGGTCGTGGACGAATGTACGATCGAGCGGCAATGCGAAGACGCTTTCATCGACATCCTGGCCCAGCGGGCTCCCGAGTACGATGCAATCTGCTCACTCGGCTGCGGTGCCGGCGTCCAAGCGTTGGCCGAACGATTCTCCAATATCGCGGTCTATCCGGGGCTGAACACGCAATTCATGGGCATCTTGGAGTCGCAGGGCGTGTGGACGGAGAAATGCTCCGGCTGCGGCAATTGCCGTCTTGGCGAGTTCGCGGGAATCTGTCCTATCACGCGCTGTGCCAAACGTCTACTGAACGGTCCTTGCGGTGGCTCGCGCGACGGCAAATGTGAAGTCAACGCAAATATCGACTGCGGTTGGCAATTGATCCACGACCGCGCCGGCAAGTTGGGAATCCTCGATCCGTTCGAGCAGATTGTGCCGCCCCATGACTGGTCAACGGGCCTGGACGGCGGACCACGCAAAGTGGTCCGCGAGGACCAGTGTATCGCCGGGCTTGGGCCAAAATCCTGACGCACTGGGTAAGACAGGCCACAAGACATTCTCGGTCACCTCGACAAAATGGGCTAGCTATCTTAGCACGGAGATAACCAAAATGAGAACACAAATTCCCAGGTTCCTGCTTGGTAATCCTCAAGGGTGGAAAACATTTGACGCATCCACCGAGTGTGCCATCTTACCAGGTTTCTCCAGCTATGATACTGCGGCAGACTACTGCCAGACGGATGCAACGGGAATATGGGAACTCCAAGATTTGGGTTTTGGTCGAGTGCGCGATCGGCTGGAAGTCACCTGCTCCCATACGCTGAAGCTCGTCGCCATCAATCCCACCCATGCGGGTGAGCTGTCTCTGGAAGCGATGACATTGGACACGGTTTGCCATGCGTTGCACAATGGCAGGAACTTGATCGATCCGGAATATAGGCTGATGCGCGATCACCGGGGGAGCCCTTGGGCTCATGCGAGGATTGCCGTTGCGAAGCCGGGAATCACGAAATTGGAGACGTGGTATGTTGCCTGCCTGCACCCCCAGAACATGAAGTTTGTCGGCGGCCAGCCCCTCTGGTTCTGGCTGGACTGGTTCGGCGGCAAGCATGTCTTGAGCGAATTGCAAACGGAGCGCGGCGGAAGCGCGGAACGAGAATTCTTCATCTTTTCTACGCGTGGTGCCGCGGAAGGCTTCTATGGGGCAACCGTAGCCAGACTCCTGGGTTGCATCTGCGATTGTCAGATCGATTCCCATTTAGGCTCGGAGTTCGAGGCGACCATGTGGGAGAAAGATCAGGAGGTCTGCAACCGGACGTTGGCGACCATCGGCAAAAGATTATGGTAATTTGAATGGCCCCGGCGTCACCGATAATCGTACTCCTGGGTGAACGTGGTTCCCGTCCTGTAAGGGAGTGCCTGACCATGCCGCGTGAGGCGGCGGGTCACAAATTGCCGGTAAGTACACGTCTCTTCTCATTCAGAACGGCGTCAAAGTGCCGCTCTAGTTGCGGACTGCAACCACGGCATCCGGCTATAACCTTTTCTGCCCAATCCAGGTACTCGCGCTTGCGCTGCAACGGCCATTCCGCAGGCTCCATAGGCGTGATGTCGCCCAGATTGCAAATCTTGTCTGCCATCTTGATCTGTTTGGCACCGGTAGACAAGTGCGGTGCATGTTCAACCTGCAACCTCTTGCGCTCCTGTTTGGGCAGGCTTTTGTCGTCCGTTACCTCCTGCACAAGCAGGCGAACCTCCTGCCCGAACTGCTCATCCAATTCTTGCGGCGTTGTCTGCGTGTCCTCAATCGTGTCATGGAGAATCGCAGCCTGAAGTATCGCCGAGTCGGCAACTCCGCCGACACGAGCCAAAACTTCTGCCACGGCAATCGGATGGTTGATGTAGGGACTGGCGTCGGAATCCTTGCGCCGCTGCCGACTGTGCTTCTGCGCGGCAAACCGTAGGGCTGTCAGCAGCGATGCTGCTAAGTTGTCAGTTTGCGGAATGTTCATGTTGTCAGGGCCGAATACCGCTTCGCGGATAAGGGTCGTAAACGACCCTCACATGATCGACCTCCCTCCTGCCACGGAATTGTGGGTAAGGACAGCCTGATACCGCTTCGCGGAAGAGGGGCATAAATGCCCCTGCACCCGCCAGATTCACCGATCACTTGAGTCAACTGAATACCTACTATGCCTAAATCACTCATGTATGGGGCGTTGTCGCCGTCAGTCCGACCCAAGTTCCTACGAATCAAACCTTTCCACGGTTCGCAAAAAAGACTTCGCAATTCTCCTGAGTTCTCCTGCCACCTTCTTGCTTTCCCTGGGGTTTTAGCGTATAATAGAGAGATGGCAGGGGGCTGTTGCCGAGTGGCACCGGCCGAAAGGCAGAAAAATTCGTCTGCGGATGGGCCGCGAAAACTGCCGATAGTGAAACTACCTTGGAAGCTCGTTCTTCTCGGGTGGTGAGAAAGTCCAAGAAATTTCCTCTCGCTAGCTATTCCGACGGAGGTGCCAACTATTTAGCGTGAACCAAGGTCAGTTTGAGGCAAGTGCATAGCACGCCCGACCTTTAGTTCGTCTCGCAGCTACACATCCAGTTGCAATCGGCGAGTGGATTCTACGAGAGCCGCCACGGGCCCAAGAGGGAACGTGGCGGTTCTTATTTTTGGCTCCTCCCGGTCTAGGTGCAAACATGGGGCGGGATTATGAACGGAAGTGTTTCACGAATCCTGCACCTGAAACCGAAAGCGCCGGAATTATGGTCAGGTTTAAGCGGAGAAACCCAATTTGGTCAATGGCGGATCACTGTGAATAATCTCACCCGTATCAGACACCGTCAAATAATAGGACAGCCCAATGCGGGGACCAATCGTTACGGCAATGCTTTTGTCTGACTCAGGCTGCTGCCAGATGTTGACACGGTACTTGCTGCCGTGATGCCGAGAAACTTCCACGCGGTCCAGTCGGGGTGGCTTGCCGATCTTCGCCAGCACTTGGGACTTAATTCGTTCCGTGTGGTTCGGCTCTCGAAGCTGTTCTGGTGGCGCGGTTTCGTCCTTGTTCGCGTGGGTTTTCTTTGCTTTTTCCATCATTTTTTCAGGTTCTTCTTGCGTTTTGGCACCTCGCGCCCTTCGGTGGTGCAGAGAACTAAGTCTATTATCCGCTAAAGAGGCCGGCGGGGCAAGTGACATCACCGCCGCCGGCGCGCAGAGCTGCAAAGTCCGGCCACAGCAAACATTCTTCATTGGTCCACCAAATCGTATACTACAGGTGTGCATAACACAATTCCTACCTTGCGTTGTCCATTACCGTCCGCCCCGTTGCCGCTGCCCATGACGCAGGCCGAGGTCGCTGCGCGCGGCTGGGACGCCGTCGACGTGGTGTTTGTCACAGGCGACGCCTATGTGGACCATCCCAGTTTTGCCATGGCCCTGCTGGGCCGGGTGCTGGAGGCCGAGGGCTTTCGCGTGGCGATTCTCAGCCAGCCCAACTGGCACTCGTGCGAGCCATGGCGATCGTTCGGCTGCCCGCGGCTCTGCTTCGCCGTCAGTGCCGGCAACATGGACTCGATGCTCAACCATTACACGGCCAACCGCAAGGTCCGCAACGACGACGCCTACAGCCCCGGCGCACAGATCGGCCGGCGGCCGGATCGGGCTACCTTGGCCTACTGCCAGCGGGCTCGCGAAGCTTACAGGGGCGTGCCGGTGATCACCGGCGGTGTCGAAGCCAGTCTGCGACGCCTCGCCCATTACGACTTCTGGAGCGACAAGGTCCGCCGCTCGATCCTGCTGGACGCCAAGGCCGACCTGCTTGTCTACGGCATGGGCGAACGGCCGCTGATGGAGATCGTCAAACGGCTGGCCGCCGGGCAATCGGTGCGCGATCTGCGCGACATCCGCGGCACGGCCTACCGGCTGGGAGCCCGTGAGACAAATGATGAATGCAAAATGATGAAGGAGGAATGCACCCGCCCTGAGACTTCTGGAAGAGGCATTCCTCACTCATCATCTATTCTTCCTCATTCCGATGCCGTCCTCCTTCCCAGCTACGAAGAAGTCGCCACCGACAAGGCCGCCTTCGCCGCCATGACGCAGACGATCTTCCACGAGACCAACCCCTACAACGCGCGGCGGCTTGTGCAGTATCACGGGCGCGAGGCGGTGGTCATCAATCCGCCGGCGTGGCCGCTTGCGCAGGAAGAAATCGATCGCGTTTACGATCTGCCGTTCACGCGGCGTCCGCATCCCAGTTACGGCCGAGAACGGATTCCGGCCTTCGAGGTGGTTAAGGATTCGATCCAGATCGTGCGCGGCTGTTTCGGCGGCTGCACGTTCTGCTCGATCGCCGCTCACGAAGGCCGCATCATTCAGAGCCGAAGCGAACGGTCGATCCTCGACGAAATCGGTCGCATGGCCGAAGACCCCGCCTTCTCGGGCACGATCAGCGACCTGGGGGGGCCCACCGCCAATATGTATCAGATGAACTGCTCACAGCCGGACATGCGGGACAAATGTCACCGGCTGAGCTGCTTGCACCCGACGATCTGCCCGCTGCTGGCCACCGATCACGGACCATTGTTGTGCCTGCTCGGTTCCGCCAGAAAGCAGCGGGGGGTCAAGCAGACCTTGGTGGCCTCGGGCATTCGCATGGATTTGGCCCGGCGTAGCCCGGAGTACATCCGCCAGATCGCTCGGCATCATACGGGTGGGCTGCTGAAGGTTGCGCCCGAACACAGCGATCCCGAGGTGCTGCGGCTGATGAAAAAGCCGCCCATAGAGGAGTTCGAGGCATTCGCCTGCGAGTTCCACCGAGAGTCGGCCGTTGCGGGGAAGCAACAGTTTCTTGTGCCGTACTTCATCGCTGGGCATCCGGGCAGTGACCTGTCGGCGATGATCGAGTTGGCCTTGTATCTCAAACGGCACGGTCTGAAGCCCGACAAGGTGCAAGATTTCATTCCCGGCCCGATGGACATCGCCGCCTGCATGTACCATACCGGCCTGGACCCGATGAGTGGCAAGCCGGTTTACGTGCCGCGCGGCGCGCGGGAGAGACGATTACAGCGGGCCCTGCTGCAATACTTCAAGCCGGAAGATTATGCCGACGTGCATGAGGCTCTCACCGAGGCTGGCCGCCCCGACCTGATCGGTGACGGCCCGGAATGCCTGATCTCCTCGAAGCCGCCGAAGATCATCGAGAAAGCCAAGCGGGCGCCGCGCCATCCGGCCAACCAAACGCCCGCCACCGGCTACCGGCCGCATCGGAAGACGACGAACCGATAAAACAGGAGACCAAGAAAGCACGGCTCTCCGCCAAGTTTGTGGTGCGGGCGTCTCGCCTGCCTGGTTCAACCACAACATCTTGGGCAGGCGGGACGCCCGCACCACAATTATCCACAAATTCGGCGGAGGGCCGAAAAACACAAGAAAACCCCGTGATTTCAGGCTTTCTCTTCATGCCTGCAAAGGCAGTATTCAAAACTATCCACCAAGGCGATCCAACTGGCTTCGATCACGTTTTCGCTCACGCCGACGGTGCCCCAGATGGTGGTCTCGTCCTGGCTCTCGATCACCACGCGGACACCGGCGGCGGTGGCGGCCTCGGAGTTGATCACGCGTACTTTGTAATCCACGAGATGCAACTTCTGCAAGGCGGGGAAGCGGTCGTTCAATGCCTTTCGCATGGCGGCGTCCAGAGCATTCACCGGGCCGTCACCCTCCGCCACCTCGTGTCGGACCTCGTCGCCAATGCGGATCTTTACCGTTGCCTCGGTGCGAATTTCGCCCTGGGCGTTCGTCTCCACGTTCACATGATAGCTAAGCCGCTCAAAATGCGGCCGGAACGTGCCCAGGCACTTGCGGACCAAGAGGTCGAACGAACCGTCGGCCGCCTCGAACTGGTAACCGACGTTCTCCAGGGACACGACCTGCATCAGGATCGCATCCATCAGCTTTGAATCATTGGGGATTTTGTGCCGCTGGGTCATCGCCACGACGTTCGACCGGCCGGACAGTTCACTCACCAGCACGCGACGCTCGTTGCCCACCAACTCCGGCTCGATATGCTCGTAGGCGGCCGTATTTCTGGCGATTCCGCTGACATGCATCCCGCCCTTGTGCGCAAAGGCACTCTTGCCAACAAAGGGTTGATGCGGGCGAAAGTTCATGTTCAAAATTTCGTAGACAAACCGTGAAAGTTCCGTCAGATGCTCGACCCCACCGGGGATCAGTAATTCATAGCCGTTTTTCTTCAAAGCCAGGTTGGCAATCACGGAGATCAGATCGACATTACCGCAGCGCTCGCCAAAGCCGTTGATGGTACCTTGGATTTGCACAGCCCCAGCGTCAACGGCGGCCAAGGAATTGGCCACCGCCAGTTCGCAGTCATTGTGACAATGGATGCCCACCGGCACGGAGACCGAATCGACCACATTCCGCATGGCCTTGGTGATCTCCTCGGGCATCGTGCCGCCGTTGGTATCGCAGAGGACGACCATCCGCGCACCGGCCTCGGCCGCCGCCCGCAAGGTTGCAATTGAGTACTTGGCATCGGCTTTCCATCCATCGAAGAAGTGCTCTGCGTCAAAAATCACCTCACGGCCGTTGGCCACTAGGTGGGCGATGCTCTCGCGGATCATCGTTAGATTTTCGTCGGCATTGGTGCGAAGAACCTCGGTCACTTGAAAAAGCGAACTCTTGCCGACAAGGGTAATCGTCTTGGCGCGAGAGTCGAGCAACGCTCGCAGACCTTCGTCTTCCGCCGCCTTCACACCCTTGCGGCGAGTCATTCCGAACGCACAGACCCGAACGTGCTTTAGAGGCAGTTCGCAGACTCGCTGAAAATACTGCGAATCCTTTTCATTCGAGGCCGGGTAGCCACCCTCGACATAATCAACGCCAAGACTATCCAGCCGCTCGGTAATAGCCAGCTTATCCTGTAGCGAGAAGCTGATCCCCTCGGCCTGCGAGCCATCGCGGAGGGTTGTATCGTAGATTTGAATGCGAGGCATGGGGGAAGGAGTTAGGAGTTAGGGGCTAGGAGCTACGTGATATTGAGGCCGAGCAGCACTAGTTTATCCTAAAAGCCGCTCTAGTCAAGAGTTGAGGCATACGAAACTAGGCACATCCCCGTTTTGACAAGCCGGGGGGATCGGCGTCCGCCTTGACTTTCTCACCGGATTTGCCGTCCAATGCGTCGTCATCGGCCTGATCGTACTCGTCTTCATCGTCGAAGTCGTCGTCTTCATCCTCTTGCTCTTCGACGTCTTCGTCTTCGTCCTCTTCCTCGTCTTCGAGTTCCTCGGCAATGCCGGCAGCCGAAATTGTCTTCGGCTCAGTGGATCGCCGCTCTCCCGGCGGCGCGAGCATGATCGTGTTGTTGCGTTTCGGCGGCTCGGCAGGCACCAAATTCACCGAACCGCTGCCGCTCATCTCGGCCCATTGCTCCAAGGAGATAATCACTTCGCGGGCCTGCGATCCATTGTACTGGCCGACAAGGCCGTCTTCGGCCATGAAATCGATCAACCGGGCCGCTCGGCCGTAGCCGATGCCCAGGGCACGTTGCAGCAGCGATACGCTGCCGCGACCTTCGCGCACCACGATGTCGATGGCCGCTTCGTACAACTCATCGCGATCCGCGAACTTCTTCACGCCGCTCTGGCCGTCGCCTTCGGTCGTCGTGGTTTTCAGTTGCACGAGTTCCTTGACGAACTGCGGTTCGGTCGTGGCCACGGCGGCAATCACGCCATTGATCTCGTCGTCGCTCAGGTAGGTTCCCTGTCCGCGTAAGAGCGTGCTTGTGCCCGGCCATAGGAAGAGCATGTCGCCGTTACCCAGCAACTTGTCGGCGCCCATTTCATCCAACACGACACGGCTATCCGTGCGGCTGGCCACCTGGAAGCATATTCGCGCCGGCAGGTTCGACTTGATCAGACCGGTGATCACGTCAACCGTCGGCTTCTGCGTAGCGAGTACGAGGTGGATACCGACCGCCCGACTCTTTTGGGCCAGGCGAATGATATGCGTCTCGACCTCCTTGGCGGAAGTCATCATCAGGTCGGCAAGTTCGTCGGCCACGATCACGATGTAAGGCATGTGCGTAGGAATCTGGCGGCGTTCGTCGTCGTTCTCGGGTCGAATCCGCTCCATCAGTTCCTCTTCGCCCAACTGGTTGTAGCCGCTGAGATGCCGCACGCCCGCGCGGGCAAGCAGATGGTATCGCTCATCCATCTTCTCCACGGCCCAGGCAAGGATCGCCTCCGCTTTCTTCATGTCCGTCACCACGGGATGCATGAGATGCGGCAGATTCTTGTAGGGGCTAAGCTCGACCATCTTGGGGTCGATCATCAACATGCGAACCTCGTCGGGCCGCCGAGTCATGATCATCGACGTGATGATCGAGTTCAGGCAGACGCTCTTGCCCGTGCCGGTGCGGCCGGCAATCAGGAGGTGCGGCAGAGTGGATAGATCGACCACCATGGGAGTGCCGGAAACGTCCTTGCCCAGATAGACCGGGATGCGCATCTTTTGGACCTTGCCGTTGGCCTCTTCGATGACCTCGCGCAGACGAACAATCTGCCGCGTGGTGTTGGGCACTTCGATGCCGACGGTGTTCTTTCCGGGGATTGGCGCGACGATGCGGACACTCGGCACCCGCAGGGCGATCGCTAGATCGTCGGCCAGACCCGTGATTTTACTTAGCCGTAGCCCAGCCTCAAGCTCGACTTCAAATTGTGCAATCACCGGGCCGGTCTGGATCTCGACCACGCGGATATTGAATCCGAAATCCTTGAAGGTCTGTTCCAGGATCTTGGCCCTGCGGCGAACCTCTTTTTCTTGCTCGTCAAAGTTAAAGGTCTCGCTGGGCAGCAGAAGCTCGATGCTTGGCAGTTCGTAGTCGGCCGGGTTTTGCGATGGCTCGTTGAGTTGCAACTCTTCGTTGCTCTTTGGGGTTTTCGGCTTGCGAATCCGCAGCAGCGAGGCTAGACCGCCGCCTGTCGATTCTGCGACAGCAGGTTCCGGCTGCGATGGTAGCGCGTTGCCGGCCGGTTGGGAGTCCTTCTTCCCTGACTGTACCAGCGCAGCATCGGCCGTAGCGTCCGCTTTGGTCTCTTCGTTGAGACGCCCCTTGACACGGACCGAAAGAATTTTGGCCCCGCCGTGGGCTTCGTCTTCATCAAGCTCATAGGCGTCGAGGTCCGACTTGCGGCGGAGTCGTTTGGCCGCAGCCGCGCCGACATGCAACATGCCTTGGCCGATTCCTTGGGCCGGCCTGCCTACGACAAAGGCGACGATATGCACAAGAAGGTAGTCAGTCGAGAGCATGAGTCCGCCGAGGACTAGGCTGAATGTGAGGATATAGGCTCCAACCGTAGCGAAATTCATTTCCAGCAGTCCGCGCCCGGCCGCGCCGAGGTAACCGCCGGAGCCGATCACCGGACCCGGCGAGAACTGCGGTATAGCCATGGCCACGAAGGTGGTTAGTCCGGCCAGCGAAATCAGCCAGCCGCAGAGCCGTGTGATCGGCTGGGTCAGTGGCCTTCTCGCTAGGAGCATGGCGTCGAGTACGCCAAGCGAAAATACCAGATAATAGGCACCCAGCCCCAGGGCACTGAACAGGTATCGGCTGACAAAAGCCCCCGAACGGCCGCAGACATTCAGGATGTCCGCGTGTTCGGGATAGACGAGCTTGCTGGGAGGATCGCCGGGGTCGTAGCTTAGCAGCGCAGCCACTAAGAACACGGCAAGCGCAAGCAAGCCGAGGGCCAGCAGGTCCTTTTTCAGGTCACGTTGTTCGAGCATGAGACGCGCAGACCAAGGTACAGTGGCTCCCCCGGCGGTTATCGCCGTGGGATCCTGGGCGCATCCATGCCCAATATAAAATCCTAGGTTGTCACTTTCGTTATCGACGTGGGCTTGGCGGGGAAATCAATAAGAAATCCACGCATGAGAGAGACAACGCGAAAGGATCGTGCGGAAAAAATGGTATAATCGGCATAGGCGGTGCAGCACTCTTCCGGTTTTAGGTGCAGAAGTAGGGTGGGGAGAGTGAAACGAGCCCCACCA
>JBAWVO010000027.1:0-37155 GCA_037147235.1 Planctomycetota bacterium
GTGTAGTTCTTCGTGCAGGTCTCATAGACCGGCTTGCAGACCGTGTAGCAAATCTGCCGGGTCTTCGTCTCATAGACCGGCTTGCACACCGTATAGGTGTAGTCCTTCGTGCGGGTCTCGTAAACCGGTTTACAGGTCGTGTAGTTGCACGTGCGAACGCGAGTCTCCCACACCGGCTTGCAGACCGTGTACTTGACTTCGCGGTAGCATGTCTCGGGGACGTACTTCACACAATTGATCGTCTTCTGCTCGCACACCCGCTCAAAGCTGGTCTTGTAGCGTGTGTATTGACGCTGTTCATAAACAATCTGCTTGCAGGTCTTCATAACCGTGCAAGTTTGCTGCGCGGAACATTCCCCACAGCCTGATCGGCAATGGCTGCGGGCGATACCGCAGAAGCTGGCCTGAGCCGAGCTTGCCGCAAATACCGCCAATACTACGGCGGTCAGTGATAGGGCTAACATCCTTTTCATCGCATTTCTCCTAAAAAGCACCCAGTGTTGTCTTGCCAAAGGCCTAGTCTGATAGTCCGTAGGCTTTCCTTGCCTACAATCTATTCGTCTTACTCAATCAATGCACATTAGCCATGTTGCGAAAAATTCGCACGTGACGTGTTCGTTGAGCACGGTCCATATGACCCATGTTACGCAGATTCGTGTGCTACATGACAAGCTATCGTCAACTTGCGCTATTTGCTTTACACATGCCGGTCGGGAAGACCTGTAAATCTGCGGATTTGATTCTCGCGAAACGGCCTGGAAGGGTCGTGCCCCCTATTCCGGTTTTGCCGGCTATCCGTCTCGTGCCGGCCACGCCCTGCCCGAGCACCAGGAACATCGAATTTTCGCTGCGCGACGATCACTTGTCAACAGCCGCGCACCAGCCGCGCACCAGTCAGGCCGGTCGAATAGGCTTTGCGCGTCAACATTTCATGTGCAGACTCCTTCACCTTGGTTTTGGGAAACAAAGGTCTGCACAATGCGCAATTCAGGCAATCTAGGTCAAGACCACTTCTTGGATAGCCTCTCACCGCTGTTTTGTACCTGTTCGCGCAACGCACCAATCCTGCTCCACCCACCCTATTCAGGCCGAATGCTCACGTCCCATCCCTCACGCATTCATGGCCGCTGGAGAGAACCGCCCCCTGCGGCTTTGTCTCGTCGTCCGGCGATGTTTCGATAGCTATTTTCACCTTGCCAGGTTGAATCTCAAGTATGACAACCTCAGTCGTGCCGTTGATCCGTAATCGCTCGCCTGGACGGCAATCCAGGACCAGCATCCGGGAACCACCCTTGCGCGAGACGTAGTGGCCGCCTGCCTTGCTAACGACCGAGGGCAGGCCATCGGGGATTTCGCAGGAAACGTGCCGCCCATTCCTCTTTGAAGAACGGCCGGACGGCTGAAGAACATCTGGTTCGGCGAACTTGGCGTACTGGACAGGGGTCTTGCCCTCACCACGGGGGAGCGTTCTTTCTTCGGAGTGTTCAGGCATGAGTAGCAACTTTCGTATTGTCTCTGCACGCTGCGGCAATCTCCAACTGGTCATGGACGTCTACGCCAAACGTGACCGATTCCTCTCGCTCGTTCTCCTCGATCTCAAAGAACCGATCGAGCCTAGTCCACCTCATGACTTCCCGGACTTCAGCCTGCATGCCGGATAGTACCAGTCTGGCTTTCTTCTGTTTCAATCGTCGGTGAAGCAAGATCAACTTGCTCAGCATGTCACTACTCATGAGTTGGACGTTGGAACAATCCGCGCAGAGCACGTGACAATCCGCACGATCGGCTACCGAGTTCCACTCGCTCACCAACTCCGCGATCACTTCATCACAAAAGCGTCTGTAATTCGGAAGGCGCACTTTTGACACGCGCCCACCACTGAGCAACTCAAGATGTCGATACTCGGACATTGCGATCTCTCCTCAAATAGGGTGTGTTCCCGCGAGGTCGACCGCACGATCGAAGTACTCGGGGCCAAAGCCGATGGCGTTGAACGAGAAGTTACTCCTTAACTGTCTAGGAACCGCCTCCCCCCCCCTCTCCCTGCACCAGAGAGAAGCTTTTCTTGGGTGGAACCCCGTCCCAATCCAACACCAGCTAAGTCTAGTTTGAAACACCCATGATGAAATCCCCCGAAAACCGCGAGCCCCCGTGAGGAAAGATCGGAGCGGTGCCTAATGATTTGTACTAGCCCTTTAGGGCGGCATGACGGTGCTCCATCGACGGCAAGGCAATGTAAGTTTGATGATGGGTTTCTTTTCTGTCCTGGAATTGCTGATGCTCCCCTTTCCGTTTCTCGCGCCGCTCCCAGAGACTCTGAAAGCACTTACCGCTGTTCCAGATCCGTTCGCGTAACGCACCATTAGAAGACGACAGCAGTTGGCAAGGTTATGATCAATGCCGATTGTTGACGGCATGGAGCAACTTTCGGTACTTTCTCCCTTTACACGCTCACCAAGATTCCAGTATCCTCCCGCTGAAAATGCAGGTTCATGAAGAATCCGTTCAGAACCGCCCCTACACAGACACTTATGCCACGTGTTGGGGGGTATACGATCACCCGCGTGCGCCGCGACTCCGGTGCTGAAACCGCTTTTGACTCTAGCCCGAAACGTCTAATGCCTACGTATCGTCTACTCGCTGCGATGCTATTTCTCTTTTTCGGAACGGCACTCATCATGGAGGCAGCCCGCGCCGCCGATTTTCGCGTTGACAACGCGATCTATGTCGAAGGGCAGTCCCAGCCGCAAAGCGAAGGAGTGACGATCTTTCACGAGGGACTTGTCTACGATTTTCTCAACGAACCTGCCGAGGTCATTCTTTTTGACAAAGCCCATCGACGGTTCACTCTTCTCGATATTGGCCACCATGTGCGGAGTGAAATTTCCATCGACGATGTTCAGGCATTCGTCAATCGAGTCAAGCAGCGATTATCCGGTCATTCCAATCCGAACATGAAGTGGCTGGCCGATCCTTCGTTTGAAGAATCGTTCATCCGCGAGACCTCCGAGTTGACTCTGAAAAGCACCTTCATGACCTATCAGGCCCAGGTGCAATCCACGGTCCCGGCCGTGGCAGCCCAGTATCACGAATTCTCGGATTGGTACGCGCAGTTCAACTTCGCGGTCAACCCGAAATCGCGGCCGCCGTTCCCGCGGATGATGCTCAACGAGGCTATCGATCGCTCCAAGGGTATCGCCAAGGAAGTACACTTGACGACAGCCTTGAGCCCGAAGGACGTGCCGACCAAAATCACTAGCCGCCATCAACTGGTCATGCAACTCGATTCGGCCGATAGGAATCGCGTGGCCGAAGCCCGCGAGTACCAGCGAAGCTTCCAAAGCGTTTCGTTCCGCGATTACCGGGAGGGGAAGTGAGGAAAGAGGGCGGAGAGCGGGGAACTGAGAACTTAGTTCTTAGTTCTTAGTTCTTAGTTCTTAGTTCTTAGTTCTTAGTTCTTAGTTCTAAGCTCTAAGTCCTCACAACAGCGGCAACCTAGGCATGACGGGGCGGCTGCGGCGGGCGCGAATCAGGTTGCTTACCAGCGTGCGGGGAATGGACTCAAGATATTCCCGCGTGGGAGCATGGTCGAAGGAGGCGAACACCCGGCCTTCGTCGCCCAGGATGCGAAGTTGCGTATCAAGCGGCACCTCGCCCAGCAGCGGCACTTCCATCTCGACAGCCCGATGCTTGGCCCCGCCCGAACCGAAAATTTCGTGCCGCGTGCTGCATGTGGGGCAGAGGAAGAAACTCATGTTTTCGACCATGCCGAGTAGTTCGATCTGTAGTTTGCGGAACATGTTGATAGCCTTCGTGGCATCCAACAAGGCGACATCCTGGGGCGTACAGACCACCACCGCCCCCGTGACGGTGAGCAACTGCGAGAGCGAAATGGCCACGTCGCCGGTGCCTGGCGGCATATCGACCACGAGATAGTCCAGGTCGCCCCAGGCCGTGTCGCGAACGAACTGCGTCAGGGCACTGTGCAACATCGGTCCTCGCCAGATGACCGCTTCCCCCGGCGGAACCAAAAGACCCATAGACAGGACCTTCACACCGGCGGTTTCGACGGGCCGGATCTTGCCTTCAACCAGCCGCGGGGTCTCGTTAATTCCGAATAGATGCGGCACGCTGGGACCGTAGACATCGGCGTCCATCAGGCCGACCTTGGCCCCGGCACGAGCCAGACCGCAGGCAAGATATGAAGCGATCGAACTCTTGCCCACGCCGCCTTTGCCCGCTCCCACAACAATCACGCTCTTGGCGGTCAGCCCGAACTGGCCCGACGGCTCAGCCGGGCGGCAGTGCTCTTCGACGTGTACCTCGACGGTTTGACCGGGAAATCGGCTCTTGAGCAGCGTGCAGAGTTCATCGCGGATTTCGTTCCAGAGCGGCGCTGCCCAAGTGGTCAGCCCCAAGGTTACGGAGATATTGCCGTCGCGAAGCTGAATCTGGTGAATTTGCTCAAGCTGCGCTGCGCTGCGGCCGGTTTCGGGATCCTGGAAACTGGAAAGGGCGTTGCGGACGGCGGGTTCAGTGACAGGTTGGGACATTTTTCAAAAGGCTCCTGGAACAACGAAATGTAGGATGGACCTCCGAGTCCGTCGATTTTAGACGGGTCAGGAAGGCCATCCTACAAACGTGACGAAAACATTCTCTTACGAGCGCAAGATGCAGATCCATTCTACGTTCCCCGCGGGCCCCAGGGTAGGCTTGCCCAAATCCGTTCCACCATGGTTTGCGAGGGCAGCGGCACATTGGCCAGATGACGGACCACCAATCCAGCCAGAGGTGTCAGTCGCCGGGGTGATGTGAGAAAATGGACTGCCCCTGCCTCGCGCAAGATCCACTCGAAACGAGCCATGCTCCGCTCGGCCACCACGGCAAATCGACCCCGAGGATAATCACGGGAGAACCAAGCCATCCGTCGCAGCAGGTCTTCGAGGTTCTCGCGGGCGGCTTCCGCGATCACGAAGGCCGCCGGTGTTTCCCCTAAAGCCTCCCAAGCCTCTGGCAAGCTACGGCATTCCCAAACCTTGACGCCCGTTTCGGCTAGTTCGTTGCGCAGGCCAATCGACCACTGACCCCTGTGTTCACAGACGATCAAGCGAGCCACGGATGACGTGTTGGTGAGTGAAGAAATCATAACGGTAAAAAGATTGAGAATTGCAAATTGAAAAATGCAAATTGAAAATTGTCGGAACAAGCCTTTCCAATGCCGTCATGCGTCATTACCGCCGCCACAAACGGCGAACCTCGCAATCAACCGGGCGAGGCGACGCGAAAACTTTCCTCCAATTCTCAATTTGCAATTCTCAATTTGCAATTTGCAATTTACAATTCTTATTTTTCAATTTCCCCTTCCTCCTCCAGGCCGAGCTGGACCATTTTGCGGTACAGCCTCGGCCGGTTCAGTCCCAAAAGTTTCGCGGCCTTGGTCTTGTTTCCTTTCGAGCGGACTAAGGCTCGGCGGATCAACTCACGTTCAATGTGCGCAATAAATTCATCGAGTTGGATCGGTTCCTCCTTGCGCCGCGGACGAGCCGCAGCCTCGGCAGCCAGACGTAGACGCTCGGGCAGCTCATCGCGTGTGACTAGCGTGCCGGAAGCTCGGGCATGGCTCTCAGCAACCACTTGCGCCAGTTCGGCGACATTGCCTGGCCAGGAGTAGGCACAAAGACGATCGAGCGCATCAGGCGTGAATCCACCAAGCTGCCTGCTGCCGCGGGCGTTCTGTTCCTCCAAAAGTGCTTGGGCCAACAGCGGCAGGTCGTCTCGCCGCTTGGCCAGCGAAGGCAACTCGATGGTGATCGTACTCAACATCGCGGCTAGATCCTCGCGAAAAAGTCCCCGCGGCGGCAGATCGACCAACGGCGTGGTGGCGGTCGATATCAGGCGCAAAGGGTACTTGGCCGTTGGCAAAATTGAGGCCAACTCTGCCTGGCTTTCGGCAGAGAGCTGATCGGCATCGCAAAGCAGCAGCGTGCCTCCACCCGCTGGGCCAAGGGCCAAGCTGCGGAGCGTCGATTGGATCAATTCGAGGTCTAATAGCCCACATTCCAGCGGCACGAGCACGCCGCGCGATTCAGCCGGACCACCATAATGAATCGACTCGGCCAAGTGACGGCGGCCACTACCCGGCGGTCCCAACAATAGGACGCTAGCCCGCGTGGCGGCTGCCACTTTGGCCTGGGCACGGGCTCGCCGCATTGCCGGTGTAACACCGACAACCCGCTCCGCGCGGTAACGCAAAGCCGTCTGCTGCCGGAATCGCTGCAATTGCTCGTGAAGTTCCTGCGATTCGTTGCTTTCGGATATCGCGATTTCGGGCGTATTTTCCCCGAGATCCTGCGGATCAACCAGGGCGATGATGCAGAGAATCTCCTCATCGGGCTGGCGGAGAGGCACGAAACGGGTGCGGCGAAACAACGTCGGCTGATCGGAGAACTTGGTCACGTCGGCTAATACTTCACGGCCTTCCAGAACAGCCGGCGGTGGACAAAGCCCTGCGGCCATTCGACCGAGGCCGGTTAGCTCATTGCCGGAATGATAGACGCACTTCCGTCCCAACAATTCTTCCGCATCGGCCCCTAACCAATTACGGCAGGCTTCATTCAGGTAGATAATGGTTAAATCGTCATCGAGCACATAGAGTGGCTGCGCGGCCGGCTCCAGCAGCTTGACGAGTTCGGCAGTATGAAAGCGATGTCGGGACATGGTGTGAAAGGACGGAGGACGGAGGACGGAGGACGGATGCATCTCAAATCCCAAATCTCAAATTCTTTTCATCTTTCCGTCATGGATTTTCCTCCTGAACTCTCACGGATGATTACCTGCTCCCATCTCTGCGCTCCCAGCTCCCTGCTCTTGCCCGCCTCGATACACTCTTTCATCAGTGGCCCGGGGTAGAAGCCCAAGACTAGGACGGTCAAGCTGCATAGCAGGGCCGCGACGTAAGGGCCTGGGCCGCCTTCCGCTTGGAGCGTGACCAGCGGTTCGCGGAAATACATCAGGCTGACAATGCGGAGATAGTAGTAGGCCGCCACCGCCGCATTCAACGCGCCAATAATCGCCAGCGCGATGAACCATGGTCGCAAAGGACCGCCACTTGCCGACTCGACGTTCAAGGCACTGCCGAAGAGCATCAGCTTGCCCCAAAGTCCCGCCGCAGGCGGCAGGCCGGCAAGGCTGAACATGCAAACGGCCAGCGCGGCAGCCATGGTGGGGTGGGTGCGGCCCAAGCCGGCTAGTTCCTCGACCGTTTCGATCTGCTGCCGTTGGCGGTTGAGGTAAGCCAATACCGCGAAAGTGCCGAGTGTGGCCGCCGCATACACGCAGAGGTAGAAAAACATGGCCCCGATGCCGCCCCACAAGCCACTGGCTGTACCCGGTGCTAGACCGACGGCCAAGCCGATGAACATGTAGCCCGCATTGGCAATCGAGGAGTAAGCAAACAGCCGCCGCACGTTCTCCTGCCAGAGGGCCAGGACGTTACCCAGCGTCATCGTCAAGATCGAGAGGGCCAGGAAGATATGCCAGGAGTAGGGTTCCATCTCGGGCATGCCCAGCACGATCAGCCGTACCAAGGCCAGGAGTCCGGCCGCCTTAGGCAGCGAGGAAAGCAAGGCCGCGTTGGCCTGAGTAGTGCCCTGATAAACATCCGGGGCGTAAAAGTGGAACGGTACTGCCGTAACGCGGAAGCAAAGTCCTGCGACAATTAGGACCATGGCCACTTTGCCGAGAGATTCAAACTCCGTCGGCACAGCCATTGGTGAGTGCAGCGCACTCAGTTGCATGGTGCCGGCGGTTCCGTAGAAAAAACTCAGACCGTAGAGCAAAATTGCCGAGGCAAGCACGCTCAGATAGAAATACTTAGCGGCTGCTTCCTGGCTGGCCGGGTCGCGACGTCCCAGCGACAGCAGGATGTAAGTCGGAATCGAGATCAACTCCAACCCCACGAACAACAGCACAAGGTTGGCCGCGGTGGCAACCAGCATCAACCCTGCAATCATCAAGAGCAGCGAGCCAAGGTATTCGGGCATCCCACCCATGGCCAGTGGCCGCCAGACGATAAGCACCATGACCGCGCCAATGGCCAGCGCGAGCCAGCGGCCGTAGGCAGCCAGGGAGTCCGCGATCACCGGTGTGTTTTGGGCACCATAAACCATGGCGGCAACTCCTAGACCGGCCGGCGATGCGTCCCATGTTGCGCTTTCGGCCGGGAGGATCGGCGTCGGCGGTTTTGCTCCATATTGCCAGAGTGCTACTGCGGAGAGCAAGATTGCGCCCAAGGCAATCGGGGCCCAAACCTTTTGCGACGTCGAAAAAGCACCGCCCAAGTAAATGGCGAGTGCCGCCACGACGAGCACGATTTCGGCGCTCAGGAAATTGACGACTTCAAGGTTCACGGGCGATCTCCATTGCTGACTTCAAAATATCGTCCATTTCTTCATTCCTTTGCTCGCTTGCGCCTTTGCGCCTTTGCGCGAGTTCTTCCTTTGGATCCGCGGCGCACATTGCCTGGCCGGTCAACTGATCAATAGCGGGGGCCATGCGGTCGAGGAAGAACTTCGGTTGCACACCGATCCAGACGATGACTAGGCACAAAGGCACCAGGGCCGCTACCTCGCGCAGGGTGAGGTCGGTGATCGGCTCGGTGTGCTTCCGCTCCCGCAGGGGGCCGAAGAAGACACGGGCCACCAACGACAGCATATACCAGGCACCCAGCACGACGCCGCTGACGGCCAGCACCGAGATCACGCGGTATTGCACGGTCCATTCGGTCGCTACCGTTCCCCAGGCCCGCTGGAACATACCCATCAGCAAGAGGAACTCGCCCACAAAACCGTTCAGACCGGGGAGTCCGATGCTGGCCAGGGTCATAAAGAGCATGAAAAAGGCCAGCACAGGGACTTCGCGGGCAATGCCGCCGAAGTCGGCAATCCGACGCGTGTGATAGCGTTGATAGAGCATGCCGACGAGCGCGAACAAGCCGCCCGTCGAGAGACCGTGGTTAATCATCTGCAACGCCCCGCCCTGCAAAGCAACGCGATTGAGGGCGAAAATGCCCAACATGCAGAAGCCTAAGTGGCTGACGCTGGAATAGGCGATCAACCGCTTAAGGTCGGTTTGGGCCAACGCTACCAAGGCACCGTAGAGGATTCCGGCCACCGAGAGCCAGAGCATCCAAGGCATGCAGGCGGCTGCGGCATCGGGCAACATCGGAAGGCTGAATCGCAGAAAGCCGTAGGTGCCGATCTTCAAGAGTACACCGGCCAAAAGGATACTGCCGGCAGCCGGAGCTTCAACGTGGGCCAGCGGCAACCATGTATGCAAGGGAAACAACGGAACCTTGATAGCAAAACCGGCGAACAGGGCCAGGAAGAGCCAAACCTGTAAGTGATACGGCATGGAGTGGGCTTGCAGGTGGGCCGTCAATTCCGGGATGGAGAACGTCATCGGATGCCCACTGCCGCTGTTCCAGTCCCATAGTACGATGGTCAATAACCCCAACAGCGTCAGCACGCTGCCGGCCAGCGTGAAGAGGAAGAACTTGATCGCCGCATAGCGCCGCTGCTCACTTCCCCAGATACCAATCAAGAAAAATAACGGCACGAGCGTGAACTCGAAGAACAGATAGAAGAGAATAATGTCGCGGGCAACGAACACGCCCAACATGCCGGTGCCCAAGAGGAGCAAAAAGCGGTAGTAGAGCGATTCCTGGTCCTTGATCGCTTCCCAACTTACCAAGACGGCGACAACCAGCAACAGGGCCGTGAGTGCGAAGAGCCAGAGGCTTAGTCCGTCCAACCCGACGCTGAACTGGATATCCAACGCCTTATCCATTGCGGCAAACCAATGCCAGTGTGTACCGGCGAAGTCCTCGGCCCCGATGGGGAACCCAGCAACCAGCACGATTGCCCCCACGAGCGTTGCCAGCGATGCCACCAGTGCCCAGCAGCGGGCTTGCATTCGCCCGCCGCCGGTCAGGGTCGCGGCCACCGCCGGCAGGAATAGAGTTGCGAGCAACAGGGTTTTCATAGGCTTGCTACAACATATCGGATTGATCGGATCGATCGGTCGGATTCAACCGTGAGTAGAAAGGTTTTCATAGGCTTACCATAACAATGTCCCAAGCAGTGCAAGCACACTGAGTGCCATCACGAGGGCATAAAACTGCACAAGCCCGCCTTGCAACGGACGAAACGTCGCGCCCAACGCGCGCGGAAAGGCCCCAAAGGCATTTACAACTGCGTCGATCACGGAGCGATCGATCTGGGCCAGCAATACGGCGAGTGCCTCCAGCGGCCGGACGATCAAAGCCCTATCTATCTCATCGATGAAAAACTTGCCGTGCGAAAGGGTATAAAGGCCAAGCGACTTAGCCAACTTCGCCGCTGATTCAGCTAGGTCCCGCCGTGCGATATAAAACAGCCAGGCCAGGCCGATCCCGGCAAGAGCCACGACCGTGCTGATCAACGCCACCGTGAGGTGTGACGGGCCGGAACCTTCCGCCACGACTTCGGTTTGCAAGGCTGTCAGCGACGGAGTTTGCATGAGGAACCCCGGGTGGTCTTTGTGGCCGAGAAAGTCGCCCGTCCATTGAAAATAGGCCCCCACCGTCAGCGCGCCGATCGCCAGAATCACTAGCGGGCCGGTCATGACCGCAGGCGATTCGTGGGCGTGGTGGCCGGCTTCCTTGGGAATCCGCTCCTCGCCATGAAATGCGAGGAAATAGGCACGGAAGGTATAAAACGCCGTGAGGAAAGCCGTAAACATCGCACCATAAGAAAGGTATCCATAGATCGAACCCGGGGCCTCACTCGCTTTTTCTGCTACTGCGGCCAGGATGGCGTCTTTGCTCCAAAAGCCGGCGAAGGGAATGATGCCCGACAGGGCCAGACAGCCGAAGAGGAACGTCCAGTGGGTTATCGGCATCTTCCGCCGCAGCCCGCCGAACTCGCGAAGATCGATCACTCCGCCCATGGCATGCATCACGCTGCCAGCGCCGAGAAACAACAAGGCTTTGAAGAATGCGTGCGTAAATAAATGAAACATGCCGGCGGTTACACCGAGCTGACTGCCTGTGCCGAGGGCCAGAAACATGAAGCCGAGTTGGCTGACGGTCGAGTAGGCCAGAATCCGCTTCAAGTCGGTCTGCGTCAGAGCAATCAGCGCGGCCAGCAGGGCCGTGAAGCCGCCAATCGTGGAAACCACTTCCTGGGCGTAAAGTGAGGCCGCATACAGCGGCGTACAACGGGCGATCAGGTAGACACCGGCGGTGACCATCGTTGCCGCGTGGATCAAGGCACTAACCGGCGAGGGGCCCTCCATCGCATCCGGCAGCCAGACGTGCAACGGGAACTGGGCACTCTTGCCGCAAGCACCCACGAGCAACAGCAGGCAAATGGCCGTGACGACACTGCCTTCGCCGAACGGGTGCTCTTGCGCGAGCCGCCAGTGCCCGAAGATGCCGTGCTCGACCGTACCAGGAATCTCTGGGTTTTCAACCGCTTGCGGATCAACATGAACGACGGTCGTCGCCGCGTGGCCGTCGGCCGCAGGGATGGTCTGAACTTTGGAATCATGAAAATCCAGTGTGCCGAAAGTCGTCCAAAGCAAGAATACGCCAAGGGCAAACCCAAAATCGCCAACGCGGTTGACCAGAAATGCCTTCATGCCGGCTGCGGCAGCCGCCGGCTTCTCAAACCAGAAACCGATGAGCAGATAGCTGCACAGCCCCACCGCTTCCCAAAAGACATACAACAGCACGAAGTTGCTCACCGAAACGAGCATCGTCATCGAAAAGACGAAGAGGGCCACGTAAGCAAAGAACCGCCAGTAGCCCGGGTCGCCGTGTATGTAACCGCTGGCGTAGATTACGACCAGCGTGCTGATGAACGTGACCATGCCCAACATGATGGCCGTCAGCGAATCAGCACGCAGCACGATGTCCATGCGGAAGGCGGGAGTAGTTGGTACTGAGTTCTTAGTAATGAGTGCTGAGTTCTTAGTACTTAGCACTGAGTTCTTAGTAATGAGTGCTGGGTACTGAGTATTGGCTTCCTGCCCCCCGCTCCCCGCTCCCCGCCCTTCCACGGCCGCCCAAGTCCAAAGCCTCACGACATGCTCGTGCCGATGGTTCTTCTGGGCCTGCTGGACGGCGAAGATCAAGAGAACGCTGGCCAAACAGGAGCCAGCCAGGGCGAGAGCGACGGGCCAGTGGCTTTGCTCGCGCAAGACCCGCTTACCTAGCACGGCCACGACCACTGCGGCCAGCAAAGGCAGCGTGGGAATCAGGATCAGCAGTTTGGGAATGTACGATTCCATGGTTCAGACCTTGCGGCGGTAAGACTCCTTTTCGGAAATCGATTTCGGCAACACGCCCGACCGAGTCAAGTGTGGCCAATCCGCGGGTGCCTCCTCGCTCTCCGGCGGCTCTTCTTCAAACGGCGGCTGGTTTGATTCTCGCAGTTCTTGCCATACGGCGATATCGAGATTGCCTTTGCGTTCAAAGAGCATAAGCACCAGGGCCAGGGCGATGGCCGCTTCACAGGCAGCCACGGCAATGATGAAGATCACCAGCATCTGGCCGCCGAGATCGTTATGATAACGGCCCCAAGCCACCAAACTGAGCGACACGCCCTGCAGCATCATCTCGGCCGAGAGGAACATGACGATCATGTTCCGCCGGCTCAGAAAGCCGATCAGCCCGACGCCGAACAACACGGCTCCGATGGCCAAAAAGCTCTGTAGTGCTACTAGTTCAGGAGGCATGGTGATCTTCATGATGGAAAAAGTAGGGAGTATCAATAAAAAAGCTCTGTAGTGCTACTAGTTCAGGAGGCATCGGTAGTTCCCCCTTCCCGCGTTGCATCAGGCCGCCTCATGGCCGCGCGACCTTGGGACACGATTACTGCGGCACCCACCAGAGCCGCAAACAACAAGGTTCCCGTGGCTTCGACGGCGACGAGGTAACGGGTGAAAAGTTCAGCACCCAGCCGCGAGACCGTGGGTTTTTGTAGGGTGGGCTTTAGCCCGCCTTCGCGTGGAGGACGGGCTAGAGCCTGCCCTGCATCACTCCTCGCCCCCTGTCCATCACCCGAAAAGGGAGAGGGGAGTTGGTCCGCCTTCGTGATCGCCGATCCGATCATCGTCGTCAGTATTCCCACGAGTACCGCGCCGGTGAAGGCCGAGAGCATGGCCTCCCAACTCCGCCGGTCGTAAGACGTATGACCTTCCGGTTGGGAAAGCATGAGTACGAAGAGGAACGTGACGAGGATCGCCCCCGCGTAGACGACGATTGTGGCGACGGCCAGGAACTCGGCCCCGGCCAGCAGGAACAATCCAGCCGTGCCGGTGAGCGTCATGCCGAACCAGATGGCGCAATAGACAGGCTTACGGCAACTGATCGTGGCCACGGCAGCCACGATTGTCGCGGCGGCTATGGCGTGAAATATGCCCTTGGTAAACCAATCGCCCACGGCGGGCACCTGCGAGCCAAGGCAGCCAAAGCCCATCAGTGCCAGCACGCCCCCCAGCATCCGCCGCTGAGTGCTGCTGCCAGGCAAGAGCCACCAGATACCTACGGCCGCCAACGCGGTCCCCAAGGCGAGAATCGCTTGTGGCGAAATCATGGCGAATCTCCTGAAGTAGGACAGGTTTTTAACCTGTCTTGAACAGCATCGTTCGGATGTTTCGAGGGCATCGGCTCGCGATCCTTGGTCTGGTCAAAAACGCTCAACAGCTTTTCCTTGTCGAAAATCATTTCCTCGCGGCTCGTCCCCGTCAGATCGTAAAAGCTCGTCAGCTCGATCGCCTCAACGGGACATGCCTGTTCGCACATCCCACAAAAGATACAACGAAGTTCATCAATATTGAAGACCTTGGGGTACTTTTCCCGGTCGGGCCAGGGGCTTGGCTCGGCCATAATGTCGATACAGTGGGCCGGACAGGCCGTGGCACAAAGGAAGCAGGCCACGCACTTCACGCGGCCTTGCTCGTCCTTGTTCAAACGATGTACGCCACGATAGTTTACTGGATCAAGGACTTCGTGTCGCTGCTCCGGCGACTCAAGTGTGACTTTCTTGTGAAAAAACAAGTGCCCCAGGGTCGTCGTCAACCCCTTGATGAACAACGTCAGGTAGCTTTTACCCAACATGCCCAGTTTCGGCGACTCGACCCACCGGATTTTGGCATCATCAGTTTTCATTTTTCTGCTTCAAAACCCGGCCGGATGTTCGACTCCCGTGATTGTCGGCGAGGCCGGTTGTCACCCTGCGACGGCGACATCTTCGTGGCCACATACCAAGTAACAGAAAATACAGCCCAACCGCAAAGGGTCATGGCAATTTGCGGCGAAAAACCGGCACTGCGTGCCCAATCTCCGCCGTATTCTTCCCAAATCGCCACGTATGCTAGGTTGACCATGCCCATCGGCAGCATTACCAGCCAGGCCAGCGACATCAATTGATCATAGCGGAATCGGGCCCAACTCCAACGGGCAATCATGAAGAAAAAGACCATGCCCAGCACCTTGACGTTGAGTACCACGATTCGCAGGATCGCCTCGCTCCAGGTGACGTTGTTGCCCGAACCGGTCAGGCCCCAGAAGTGCCAACCGCCGAAGAACAACATCACGATCAGGAAGGCTGCCGCGACCATGTGCAGGTATTCACCCACCAGATACATCATCAACTTGATGCCGAAATACTCGGTGTGATAACCGCCGATCAGTTCCTGCTCGGCCTCGGGCAAGTCGAAGGGGAGACGGCTGGCCTCGGCAAAGGAAGCCACACAAAAGACGATCATCCCCAACGGCTGCACAAAGGCGTTCCATGCCCCCGTTTGTGCTTGGTGCTCCATGATTGCATCCAATCGCAACGAGCCTGAACTGAGCACCACCCCGAGGATTCCCAGTCCCAAGGGCAATTCATAGCCGATCAACTGCGCGCTACTCCGCAGCCCACCCAGGAAACTATATTTGCTATTACTGGCCCAACCGCCCAACACCACGCCATAAACGGCAATGCTGCCCATGGCGAAGATGAAGATCATGCCGACGTCAACGCCTGGGGCGATGACTAGGTTGATCGGCTCGTGGACGCCCCAGCTTGCCGGGAAGATATCGCCCGGCAAGAAGCTGCCAAAGGGTATGACGGCGAAGACCGCGATCGCCGTGATGAAAATTGTCATGGGGGCGAAGAAGTACAACCCCTTATCGACGTGATCGGGCGTGTATTCCGCTTTGAAGAGAAACTTCACACCGTCGGCCAGCGGTTGCCCCAGCCCAAAGAGGCGGATCTTGGTCAGCGGGATGCCGACCCGGTTCGGGCCTTTACGATCCTGAATCCAAGCGGCGATCCAGCGCTCGCCCAGCACCAGGTAGGCGGCAGCCGTCATCAGCCCGCCAATTACTAGGCCGATCTTGATCAGAGCTACAAGGACGATGGGAAGCATAGAAAGTTCCGCCGTAGATCTTCGGGGCTAACGGCCGCTTCGATGGAGTGGAGGATTGCTTCCAGTTTTTCGATTTCCGCGATCTCGCGTATTTCCGGCATCAATCGCAACCCCGGCTCGCCAAACTTCAGTCTCAACAACGCCTCGATACCCTCAATGCGTCCCTGACTGAGCCCTTGACTGAGCCCTTGCTGTAATCCGATTCGCTCGGGTGTCGTTATGAAAGGCATGTGCTTTTCCTCTGCAAATTGCTTTACTTGTTGCCAAAACTCGATTCCCAATGGATCGGGAAGTTCCATCATCCAGTCGATCAGGCGAAACAATTGCCGTACTCGATTCGTATCCCAGCCCCGTTCAAAAAGGCCCTTGATCAAGCGGAACTTTCGATTTTTTCGTTCGTGTTGATCCTGACGCGTCTCCAAGGTATCCAAATGGGCGAGCACAATGGTCGCGAAAGGATTGGGACTTTCTTCCAACTCCTGCCGCCCAGGCAAATAGTCCAGAAGCTTGGCCACCGAAAACCGTATCCCGACTTCGATACCCCAGCGACGGTAACCGTAGCTTTCTGGCCGCCAGCGCGGATTGTCGTCGCCTAATATGGCAAGGCTGGCCACCTCTCTATTATACCTATCGAACAGGCGGTAGTTATAGACGTACATTCGCTGGGCGAAATCCGCATCTTCACTTGATTGGACCTCAACGTGGACCAGCACCCACTGTTCTCGGCCGCTTTTCAGCCAGACTTTCACCAGCTTGTCAACGAAACGCCGCCCGAGTTCTGCCTCTCGCACGATTTTTTGGAGCTCTTTGTCAAGCGACTCGTTACCCCGACTCCAATCGATTTCGGCATGAGCTTGGGGGCAGAATAACTCCAAGAACGGCTGGAAATAGATATCCAGGGCTTCTTTCCAGGGACTGTCGTAGTCGGTCATGAGAGATTTCCTTACGCCGTTTTGGCCGTCAATGCGCCAACCTCAGCCAGCTTATTGATCTTCATATCCAGACCGGTTTCTGGCAAGGGGCTGGCGGCTGGGGCAAAATAGAGGCCCTCGCGGCTGAGATCGTCCAGCACGGCACGGGAATGGTAAAGACCCTTGCGGCCGAGCATCTGCCAGAACAAGGAGCCCTCGGCCCTCACGCCCCACGGCGGACGCACGGCCATGTTCGCAGTTTGCAGCCGATCACTGCGGTTCATGTAGGAACCTTCTCGCTCGGCGAAGGCTGCGGCGGGCAACTGATAGGTGGCTCGTTCCGACAGCGACGAGGGAAACAGGTCTTGCACGACCAACAGCGGAACTTTCTCGAATCGCCGTGCGGCCGACTCCTCAATCCACGGCCCTTTGTAACCGCCGGAAACCCACACGCCGCCAAACTCGATCCGCTGCATCTCCTTGAGAAAGTCCTCAAACGAGAGTACCTTGTGCATGAAGTAGCCAAGAATCTCCTCGACGCCGCGGCGATTGGGTGCTTTTTCGGCCGCAATGACAAACCCACCGGGAAACTTCTGGTTCTCGCCGACCGTCGGCACAGGCCCCATCGCCAGTATCGCCTGCGGATCGATCGACCGCAGCAACTTGGCCAGCAGATAAGCCTCTTCCAAGCTAATAAACGGCGAGAGTACACCACCCAAGTGGCCAGCCGTGGAAAGCTTGCTTTTTAATTCTTCGGGCAAGCCATTCCAATTCAGTTCGACGGTTTTACCGTCCTTGCGAAGCCGCGGAGCAGCCAGCCGCTTGGCATCGTGGACATGATGGTAACCATAGCGGCCCTGGTTACATATCCACCACTTATTGACGTGAGGATTCTCGCGAGGCTTGAGGCGATAAATCTGGTCCTGGTTCTCCTCGACCCAAATCGAGCAGCCGACAGAGCACCCGGTGCAAACGCTCCGATGCCGCCGCATGAACCAGACGCGCTGCTGATAGAGAAAGTCCTTGTCGGCCAGCGCACCGACAGGGCAGAGGTCAACCACATTGCCCGAAAGCTCGTTGTGCAGCGGGAAACCGGGCACGACGTCGATTTCTTCGTGGGCACCGCGGTTGGCGATCATCAGTTCGGCTGTGCCGCTCACTTCGGCACAGAAACGGACGCAGCGCGAGCAGAGTACGCAACGGTCGATGAACAAATTGACATCACCCAAGTCTCGCTTGCGACTGGTGAAGGGCATGACGTCGGTCCGCCGGCTGGCCTGGCCGTACTTGAAATAGTAGTCCTGCAATGTACATTCGCCCGCTTTATCACAGATCGGGCAATCGACCGGGTGCCGCAGGAGTAGGTCCTCTTCGACCATCGCCCGGGCTTGCCGCACTTTCTCATTCGCGGTGACAATCACTAGGCCGTCGGTGGCTGGCACGGTGCAACCAGGCACCAGCTTCGGCTGCATCTTGATCTCGCCCGTCTTCGCGTCGCGATTGCCCGTCTCGATCAGGCACATGCGGCAACTGCCAACGACCGGCAGACCCGGGTGGTAGCAGTAATGCGGAATCTCGACGCCGGAGAGCTTAGCGGCCTCGATCGCGTTTATGCGCTGGCCGTCAGGCAGTTCGATTTCGCGCCCGTCGATGGTGATTTTGGGCATGGGGAAGTTGTCGGTTGTCGGTTGTCAGTGGGCAGTAGGCGGACTAGCGTTTCGTCTGAAATTTTCAATTTTCAATTTTCAATTTTCAATTTCATAATTTCCTAATGTGGTTTTCCATTCCCGTGGGCCAGTGCCGGGACCGCTTCCGTGCCGACATAGCCGGTCGGGTTGGTCCGCTTAATAAAATCTTCCAATTCGGGCCGGAACTTGCAAATCGTGGTCTTGATGGGCCAGGCGGCACCGTCGGACAGACCGCAAATCGTGGTGCCGGGAATGATCCCGATCGTGTTGCCGATCTCTGCCAGGTAGTCCAGATCGATCAACCGCCCTCGGCCAGCCTTGATTCGGTCGAGAATCATCATTGACCAGTGTGTGCCTTCGCGGCAGGGCGTACACTGGCCGCAGCTTTCGTGAGCATAGAAACGACAGCTATTATACAGGAAATCCATCATCGAGTAGGTTTCGTCCATTACGATCAGGCAGGCCGTTCCCAGACCGAGACAGCCGACCTTCATTAGGCTGGAGAAATCCAGCCGCGTATCCAGTTCATCGGCCGTCATCACGCCGGTGCTCAGGCCGCCGGGGATCACGGCCTTTGGCTTGCGGCCCTTCCACACTCCGCCGGCCAGTTCGTCGATCGCCTGTCGCACCGTGATGCCCAGCGGGGCCTCGTAGCAGCCCGGCTTATTCACATGGCCGCTGATGCCATAGAGTTTTGGTCCCAGGCTGCCGACGTCGCGGGGATCCGCGGGGTTGGGCGGCACGCCGATCGAGCGGAACCATGCGACGCCACGGTCGATGATGTGAACCACGCAGGCCATCGTCTCAACATTGTTTATCACGGTCGGCTTGCGGAAGAGGCCCTCCACGGCGGGAAAGGGCGGCTTGATCCGGGGCCAAGCCCGCTTGCCTTCCAGACTCTCGATCAGACCAGTTTCTTCGCCACAGATGTATGCCCCTGCCCCGCGATGGATGAACAGATCGAGCGCATAGTTCGAGCCGAGGATACTCTTGCCCAGGTAGCCGGCCGAATAGGCCTCGTTGATGGCCGCCTGCATGCGCTGATAGGAAAGCGGGTATTCATAGCGAAGATAGAGGTAGGCGGTCGTCGTCTTCGTGGCGTAGGCACTAAGGATAATGCCTTCCACGATCTGGTGCGGGTCGCTTTCCATCTGCACGCGGTTGACGAACGTGCCTGGCTCGCTCTCGTCGGCATTGACGCAGAGATAGATCGGCCCAGGGTGATCTTTAGGCAGGAACGACCACTTCAAGGCCGTGGGGAAACCCGCCCCGCCCCGACCTCGCAACCCCGACGCCCGCACGGTGCCGAGTACGTCGTCCGGGCTCATTTCCTTGAGTGCCTTGCGCAGGGCGCGATACCCGCCACCCGCCTCGTAGATGGCCAGCTTGTGGCTGTTCTCTTTATGGATGTTCGCCAGTAGTACGGGTTTGTAAGTCATTCGGATTGGACCATCTCCACAAAAGCATCGATCTTCTCACGGGTCATGGTTTTGTACAGAGTATCGTTCACAAGCATGGCAGGGGCAAAATCACAGGCCCCGAGACATTCGGCGGGCAAAAGCGTGACGCGGCCGTCGCGCGTCGTCTCGCCGGGCCGGATGCCGAGCTTTTGGGCCAGGTAATCCATCAGCACCTCGCCCTCGCAACACGAGCAACTGATCGAACGGCACATCCAGACCTTGAACTTGCCGCAAGGCATGTCCTGGGGAAAGAATTGATAAAAGCTAAGCGTGTCCTGCACCTGGGCCGGCGCGAGGCTGAGCATGCGGGCGATCTCGATCACGGCCTCCAGCGGCACGTAGCCCAACCGTTCGTTGACGATATGCAGTGCGGGCAGCACGACGGCCCGACGCGACGGGTAGCGCGGATAATAGGCCTCGATCGCCGAGCGGATCTCCTGGCTGAGAAACGGCTTGATCAGCGTTTCGGTCGATTGTGCTTGTGTCGTTTGCATGGTTTTTTGTAGGATGGACTTCCAAGTCGTCCAGAGTTTAACGGACGGACTTGGAAGTCCATCCTACCGTGTCTGGTTCAATTTGCTTCTACCGTTTCTAGCGATCCAACTCCGCTGCGATGATATTCAAACTGCCCAACACGGCGACTACATCGCTCAGGGTGTGGCCGCGGATCAAGTGCGGAAACATGGCGAAATGAATGAACGAAGGAGGCCGGCAGCGGGCGCGATAGGCCCGCGGGCTGCCATCGCCGACGATATAAAAACCCAATTCGCCGTTGGGTGCCTCCGTGGCACAATACACTTCCTCATTGGGAACGGACATGCCACGGTTCGGCATTACTATTTCAAAGTGCGAGATCAAGCCCTCGATCGTCGTCCAGACCTTGCCCGGTGGCGGCAGGATGGAACGCTGGTCAGGCCCGACATTGACCGGCCCCTGGGGAATGTTTTCCACGGCTTGGCGAATGATCTTCAGGCTCTCCTGCATCTCGGCCATGCGGACATGATACCGCGCCAGGCAGTCGCCTTCCCGAGCGCAACAGACCTGGAAGTCAAAATCGGCGTAGGATAGATACGGTTCGTCGCGGCGGAGATCGCGGACCACGCCGCTCGCACGAGCTATAGGACCCGAGCAACTGCGATTGATCGCCTCTTCCTCGGTCAACACGCCGACACCCTGCATCCGATCGACAAAGATGCGGTTGCGCCCCATCAGCCGGTCCAGGTCGTTCATCACCGGTGGCAACTCGACAAGGAACTCGCGGATCAACTTCACGACCAGCGGAGTGATGTCGCGCATGACACCCCCCACGCGGGTGTAGCTATTTGTGAAGCGGGCACCGCAGAGGGCCTCGGCGATCTCGTAGATCGGCTCCCTCGCGTTGAATGCGTACATGAAGTGCGTGACAGCACCGACGTCCAGACCCATCGCCCCCAGACAAAGCAGGTGATCGCTAATCCGCATCAGTTCGCTTATGATCGTTCGGATGTAACTGCACCGCGGCGTGACTTCGATGCCCAACAGCTTCTCGACCGCTACATGCCAAGCGACGTTATTGGACATGGGCGAGATATAGTTCATTCGGTCGGTGACCGTCACGTACTGGTTGAAATCGAGGCTCTCGCCGATCTTCTCGAAGCCCGAGTGGAGAAAACCGATGTCGGGAATGGCGTCGGCCACCCGCTCACCGTCCAGCTTCAGCACCAGGCGCAACGTGGTATGAGTTGCCGGGTGCTGTGGCCCAAAATTCATCGTCCACAAGTACGGCTGCCCGCCGTCCTGGGCATGGTCGTCGGCAAGTTCGGAAAGCGTCAGGGGCATGGTTACTAACTCTCCCCCCGTTTCAGCACAGGGAAGTTATGCCGCTCGCCAAGTCCTTGCAGCGGATAGTCCTTGCGAAGCGGAAAGGCGGTGAACTCTTCGGGCATGAGAATCCGTCGCAGGTCGGGATGACCTTCAAATTGGATACCGAACATGTCCCAAACTTCGCGTTCCAGCCAATTGGCCCCTTCCCAAAGGCTCACCACCGAGCGGACTGCCGGTTCCGGCTCGTTGATAAACGCCCGAATCGTCAGCCGCTGATTGGCTACCGTGCCGGCCAGCAGATAAACCAGGCCGAAGCGATCCTTGGTCCCGGGATAGTTCAAGTAGTCGACGCAGGTGATATCGATCAGCAGGTCGAATCCGTGCCTTTCCTTGAGCAACTCCAGGACATCGTAGATTTTTTCCGCCGAAACGACCACTCGGGTGTCGCCGCGAAACTCGCTCGCGGGCAAATCGCCGAAGGCGGCGCGAAGGGCGTTGACGGTCTCTTCGATCGCAGTGTTCATACTCTTTGTAGGATGGACTTCCGAGTCCGTCCGTGTTTGTCGTGGACGGACTCGGAGGTCCATCCTACGGTAGGTTGTTTTGGACGAGCCTTATCATCTCACGGCTCCTGCAAGGCACGCTTGGTCTGTTGACGCGAGGCTATATAGAATTCCTTGCCGAACATCGTTCCCTCACGCTGGATCTTTTCCTGCAAATCGACCACGGCCTGGATCAACTGCTCCGGCCGTGGCGGACAGCCGGGGACGTACATATCGACTGGGATAAAGCGATCGATCCCCTGCACAACGCAGTAGGTGTCGAAGACACCGCCCGTTGAAGCACACGCGCCCATCGAAATGCACCACTTCGGCTCGGGCATCTGCTGCCAGATGCGCTGCAGCACCGGCAGCATTTTCATCACAACACGGCCAGCAACAATCATCAGGTCGCACTGTCGCGGGCTAAAGCGAAACACTTCCGAACCGAACCGCGCGATGTCGTGACGACTGGCACCCACGGCCATCAATTCGATGCCGCAACAGGCCGTGGCAAAAGGCATCGGCCAGAGGCTGTTTTTGCGGCACCAACTGACCAACTCGTCGAGCCGGGTCGTGACGACTTGATCCATGAGATCGGCTATCGCCATTGTACCCCCATCGCTTGACTAGTCCGTTCGGCTATCGCCATTGAAAAACGCCCTTCCGCCAATCGTAAACAAACCCCAAAGCAAGCAGCACGATAAACACCATCGCGCCGCCAAAAACGATATGCCGGTCACTGGCTAAGCCGTCCTGCACGGCGGCGGAAATGTCGTACGACTTGGCTGCCGTTGGCACGTCAGGCTTTCCAGCCTGACCTGTCGCATTTCCGTCGTTGCGTAGGCTTCCAGCCTGCGTTGAATCTGACAGGCTGAAAGCCTGTCCTGCGGGGGCCACCGCTGTGACATTGGGTCGCTTGGCGGCCACCGCCCAAGGGTAGAGGAACAAGACTTCAACGTCAAATACGAGGAAGGCGATGGCAATTAGGTGGAATCGAACGTCAAACCGCCGGCGGGTATCGTGGATCGGATCCATCCCGCTCTCGTAGGGCATTTTCTGCACGGGGCCTACGTATTGCCGCGGATTGAAGAGCGCGGCAATGGCGAACAGCGCGACGGCCAATCCCGCCACGCAGCCAAACAAGAGAAACACTGGGACGGCATTCACCGTTTCCATTATCAGCAACCAGATTGGGTCCGTCGAGTAACTTTTAGACAATCATTCTAAGGTATTTTTCCAACTTAGAATACGTCCAAATTGAAGTGGTGCCCACCGTAATACCGCCTGTCCTGGGGGTATTCATTATGCCATTGGCGGTTGTAGACCGGGATTTGCATTTCGGGCGGGTAGCGGTTATACATGTTTCCCGAACTGCGGTAGTAGTCTGGCCCCCAAAAGTTCTGGGGATAATAAACATACGGGTAGTGATACATGCGGTTCCAGTCCTGAGTGCTATAGGACTGGCCCCACGGTTGATTGAATGCCTGCTGAGCATTGGCTTTCGGTGTGAGGTAGACCGCTCCGAGGACGGCGGTGCAAGCCAGCGCAAGGATGATGCGGCGAATCATGGATTTTCCCCCTTCGATTCAGAAACTATCCGAGAATTCGGTTTGAACCCCGCAGGATCCAGGCCATCTCAGAATTCTCCGATAGGTTCTCAGAGCATACAGAGTTCGTACCTCTGAGCATCGGCAGTCGTTGCCATCGGTATTGAAGGAATATTGGGCATAATCGGCATAAATAGAAAAAACCACAGAGGCAATTAAGATGGGATGAGTAGGCAAGCTGCGATTCATCCACCGCTGCCTTGATCGAAAAGGGCTCTCCGCCGAGTTTGCGGATAATTGTGGTGCGGGCGTCCCGCCTGCCCAAGATGTTGTGGTTGAACCAGGCAGGCGAGACGCCCGCACCACAAACTTGGCGGAGAGCCTCGAAAAGTAAACCGAATGAATTGGCATCCTACAGCAGGTGGCACACGGAGTGTACTGCTATTGCGCACACTCCTCACCGCTCATTTTTGCGCCTTCTCGATCTTCGCCCAGGTGTCGCGCAACGATACCGTGCGGTTGAACACCAGTTTGCCGGGCGCGGTATCCGGATCGACGGCGAAATAGCCCAATCGCTCGAATTGGAAGCGATCGCCAGCCTGCGCCGATGTGAGACTTGGCTCGAGGTAACAGCAAGGCAGCACCTCCAGCGAATTGGGATTCAGGTGTACCTTGTAATCCAATCCTTCCGGCACATCGCTGGGATCGGGCACGCTGAAGAGGTTCTCATAGAGCCGCACCTCGGCCTGTACGGCATGCGCGGCCGAGACCCAGTGGATGGTGCCTTTCACCTTACGTCCGTCAGGGGCGTTGCCGCCACGAGTGGCCGGATCGTAGGTGCATTGCAGCTCAACGACCTCGCCGGTCTTCGGATCCTTAACGACATCGGTGCAGGTGATCAAATAGCCCCAGCGGAGCCGCACTTCCTTGCCGGGCGAAAGCCGATAATAGCCCTTGGGCGGATCCTCGCGGAAGTCATCCTGCTCGATCCAGATCTCGCGTGAAAACGGCACCTTCCGCGTGCCCATCGCCGGATCTTCGGGATTGTTCACCGCTTCCAGGTCATCACTCTGGCCTTCAGGATAGTTCGATATCACGACCTTCAATGGCCGCAGCACGGCCATCACCCGCGCGGCCCGCTTGTTCAAGTCCTCGCGGAGGCAATGCTCCAACAAGGCCATGTCGATCACGCTATCGACCTTGGCGACGCCGATCCGCGCGCAGAAGTTGCGAATCGCCTCGGGCGTGTAGCCGCGACGGCGAAAGCCGCAGAGCGTCGGCATCCGCGGGTCGTCCCAGCCTTGGACGATCCCCTGCTTCACCAATTCCAAGAGCCGCCGCTTGCTCATCATTGTATAGGTGATGTTCAGTCGAGCGAACTCCAACTGCCGCGAATGAAAGATGCCGAGCGTCTTGATGTACCAGTCGTAAAGCGGCCGGTGGTTCTCAAATTCCAGGGTGCAGATGGAATGTGTGATGCCTTCCAGCGAGTCGCTCTGGCCGTGGGTGTAATCGTAGGTCGGATAGATGCACCACTTGTCGCCCGTGCGATGGTGTGTGGCGTGGAGGATGCGGTACATGACCGGGTCACGCATATTGAGGTTGGGTGAGGCCATGTCAACCTTCGCCCGCAAGGTTCGCAAGCCGTCGGGGAACTCGCCCGCCCTCATGCGGCGGAAGAGGTCAAGACTCTCTTCGACAGAACGATCACGAAAGCGGCTATTGCGGCCGGGCGTGGTGAGTGTGCCGCGGTGTTCGCGGACTTCATCGGCCGTGAGGTCGCAAACGTAGGCATGGCCGGCCAGGATCATCTTTTCCGCCCAATCGTAGAGCTGATCGAAATAATCGGAGGCGTAGTACAGGCGGTCTTCCCAATCGAAGCCCAGCCAGCGGACATCCTCCATGATCGAGTCGACATATTCAACCTCTTCCTTCGTTGGGTTCGTGTCGTCGAAGCGGAGGTTGCATAGGCCGTTGTAGTCCCGCGCGATGCCAAAGTTCAGACAGATCGACTTGGCATGGCCGATATGCAAGTAGCCGTTCGGCTCCGGCGGGAAACGCGTATGGACGCGGTCGTAGCGGCCGCTGGCCAAGTCATCGTTGATGTGTTCGCGGAGGAAGTCCGTGGAAGTCGGGGTAGAGTCGGGTGTGCTCATGAAAAATATCCTTGCGTCATCTTGACTGCCTGTCAAGACATGAACTCCTTGAAATCCTCTAAATGTTCGTCATCGTCTTCGATGATCCTGAGCTTTCCAACGGCACTTCCGGGCTGGCGGCTTTTGACTGGGGAATCCGGCTCTGCCACCAACCTCGCCACCGGCTGATCGTTCTCGACAATCAGCAACTCCTCGCCTGGTTTTAACTCAGCAAGCAGCGAGGGCAGGCTCGCCTGAACTTCTTCGATCGTTGCGGTGGTCATGGTGTCCTCCTTTTTGATTTCTTGAAATCGTTGTTAGTCATGGGCAGAAGTGCCTGGGACGCATGGTAAATCGACTTGATGTTTGTAGGAAGTAGAAACCATTCTACTTCAGTCAGGACATTTATTATTACTTGATTCCAGTTGCTTCAGCATCCGTTCGATCCTCGCCAAACAACTTGCCTTGCCAAGAATCGCCAGGCTGTCGAACAGCCCGAGGCCGACGGACTGGCCGGTCACCGCGGCGCGGAGGGAGTGGACGATGTCGCCGATCTTAACGCCTTGAGCCTCGACAAACGCATGGGTCATCTGTTCCAGCGATTGGGCCTCGAACGATTCCGCAACGGCCAGGTGGCCACAATACTTGGCCAAGAGTTCGGCCGCACCTGGCTTTTGCAGCGACTTGGCCACGGCCTTCTCGTCGTAAACGAGATGGTCGTCGGCAACAAAGAAGTAGACGTAATCGAGGATGTCGCCCGAAGTTTTGATGCGGTCGCCGGCGGCGCGGACGACATGTTCGATCGTGATTCGTGGGTCGTGGGTCGTGGGTAGGGAATCGTACGCCGCTCCACGCTCCACGCCCAACGCCCCACGCTCCACGCTCCACGCTCCACGCTCCACGATTCCAGCTCGCTGCAAGTAGGGCACGACAAGCTCTACTTTCTGCTCCAGCGGCAGCCGCTGCATATGCCGATCCTGGAAGGACCAAAGCTTCTTCGGATCAAAGCTGGCGGCCGCCTTGTTCACACGCTCCAGCGAAAAATACTGGACCAACTCCGCGAGGCTGAAATGCTCCGTCTGATCGTCCAAGGCCCAGCCCAACAGGGCCAGGTAGTTGGTAATCGCCTCCGGCAAATAGCCGACCTGCTCGTAGAAATCAACCACCACCGGGTTGAACGTATTTTGATCGACCGTTAATCCCAAGGCGTCGGCCACCTTGCGGCCATGCTTCAACAGGGCGGCGAAGTCGGCGTTTTTTAGATACTTGTCGAGCTTCCGCTTACTGAGCTTCGTCTTACTGCCCGGCTCGGCCACAAAGGGCAAGTGGGCGTAAATCGGCAAATCATATCCGAGCGATTGGGCGATGAAAATCTGCCGCGGCGTGTTCGACAGGTGCTCTTCGGCACGAATAACGTGCGAGATCTTGAAGTCATAGTCGTCAACCACATTGGCTAGGTGGTAAAGGAAGGAACCATCAGCCCGCTGGATGACGTGGTCCTGCTCGCGTGCCCAGTCCACCGCCACATCGCCGCGGATGATGTCTTGAATGACAAGAGTTCCTGCTCGCGGCATTTTCAGCCGCACGGCCGGTTTCCGCCCCTCGGCTTCAAAGCGGGCGCGATCGGCCGCCGTCTCGGCCATGAATCGGCGGCTATAGAGGAAAACTTGCTTCTCGCGCTCAGCCGCCTCCCGCTCGGCCTGCAACTCCTCTGTCGTGGCGTAGTCGTAGTAGGCTGCCCCAGCAGCCAGCAGCTTCTCGACCGCTGCCTGATAACGATCGCCCCGTTGCGACTGGTAATAGGGACCGTACGGGCCGCCGACCTCCGGTCCCTCGTCCCAATCAATTCCCAGCCAGTGCAGGCCGTGCAGAATCGGGGCCAGTGCCTCTTCGACATTCCGCTGCTGATCGGTATCGTCGATGCGGAGGATGAACTGCCCCCCGTGCCGCCGGGCGAAAAGCCAGCAAAAAAGCGCGGTTCGAACACCGCCTATGTGTAAATAGCCGGTGGGGCTGGGAGCAAATCGTGTGCGAACGGTCATTGAAGGCATGTTAAAAAATGACGGAATCAAAGTGTTTGTAGGAGTTTCCAGGGTCTCCCGGTTCTCGCGCATGGAGTTTCCACACATGCTCAGGGTCTCTGACTCCGCGGCGTCGGTGAACAACTCGCGATTTGCGCTGTCCGGCGTGGCCTTCCCCCTCGGGAGACAAGGTCGGTACGCCGATTAAGGTGATTTCGGAGCTCAGTGGGTGAAGCACGGACCGCAAGCGAAATGGTGCGTTACGCGAACCGGTCCAGAACAGGGGTAAGTGTTCCCAAAGGATCGACTCCGTGCGCAACCCACCATTTCCCCGCTGGTTCGCTCCACGCACCCTACGGCCTGCGGTCACTGCTAGCAGTTGGCAAGGTTATGATCGAGGCCCCATGCCCCCAAAATAGCAGATTCATCAAATCATATCAATAGTTTCATGGTATCTGGAGTTTTCCTGACCGTTTACTACCACGTATAGCGGAATCGCCTTGACCAAAGGATGGATATCACACGAAGAATACTGCGGAAAAACACGGGTTTACACTCCTGAGAGTGTTTGTGATACACAAAAGGATGGGTAGTAGTTTGGCAACTTTCTGGCAACTTTGGCAACTTTCTGGCAACTTTGGCAAGTTTTTGGCAAGTTTGGCAACTTCGCCTCCCTTTTTTCAAAAGGCATTAGTCGGGGGTCAAAAAAATTCGCTATTTATTGCCCCAAGAGTTTTGCTGGCATCTCGCATCCATGCATTACGTTTCTAGCCCGTCCAAGGGCTAGCCTAGCGCGATGCAAAGTTGGGCTTGGCGCGAAAACTGCGGAACAAGAGGATAACGCCGCAGCCATCGCCTACGAACGCGACGACCGACTGGAATAGATTCGAGGCTTGGGTCGTGAGGGGCGGTGTTGGGGGCGAAAAGGTTTGTTGGCGGAGTAACTCGGGGGTGGGTGCTGCGGCGCTGGTGCCCGCTATATCGAGGCGGCCAACCGGATTGACGGTATCTTGAGGCTGTTCCAGAGGCGAACTCCCTGTCATGACGTGCATCACGTCATCCCTGTTCCATCGCACACTGCCCATAACCGAATCACTGCCCACGCGGTCATCAATGGCTGGCCGGACTCGCGCTTTTGGGATGTCGTAGATGCGTTTGTGCTCGTCACGCCTTTTCCGCTGGATTGGCGGAACTACGAACCATAGCGATTTGCGGTCCTCGCTGGCCGGCAGACCGGCGACGGCCAAAACGGAGTCGAACAAAGCGAAACGAAGGATAAACCAAAAGCATCGGGACGGTCACGGCTTAAAAGTTTTTGTACCGATAACCTACTTTGGTTGCATAGCGCGTTATAATGGCTTAGGTAATAAGTCCAGCCAAACACCCAAAACATCGAAGCATGCCGCAAGGCATCAAGCCCGCTTCCGGTTTGGCTGGACACCAATCGAAGCGGGTTTTTTGCTGCGCTGGCAAAATGGAGATTGCGGAGACTATGACCACTTCAATCGACGTAGCGATTAATTCACTTCCTCCCACGCTACTCGCACGATCGGGAGCGGTCTTCTACACAGGCAAGGAAGCCTTTACGGGACATAGATCGCTTTACCTGCTTGGGCTTACCCACAATCTGACCAACCCCTGCGTTACTATAGGAGATGAGCAATTCCGCTCAAGTACAAGAACAAATCCGCAGGAGGCAGAACAAATTCACTCGAAAGCATGAATCCCTGCCGTGCCTGCCTATACGGAGAAGTCCAATGCCGGATGAACTGAACAAACGCTCTCGCTTGCTGTCATTGGCAAGGCTGAGGCAATCCACCCGATGGGATGGCTACAATTCTATCGCTGACTATCACGATGGCGCATACGAATGCGATTCCGTGTCGCCTTACACTAAGACTGCCCGTAATGTTGACGCGAATATCATGGTCATTCTGTTGGATTGGGCCTCTGACTGCGCGTTGAGCGGTCCTCTCGACCGAGACGCGCGAGACTTGGGCTATACGCGGAGCCTAACGACCAATATCAATCTCGTTCGACTTCTAAATGACACCTTCGGCTTGTCACTCTCCGACGTCTACGGGACAAACCTCTTTCCTTTCGTGAAACCAGGTGGAATGAGCGCTGGGATTCCCGACCGTGATCTAAAACGGGCGGCACTGGAGTTTGCCCTTCCGCAGATCGACATCGTCAATCCTCGCCTCGTAATCTGTCTTGGAATGGATACATTCAATCCTATTCGGCGCCAATATGGACTTTCGCGCGCCAAAAACATGGAGGCGGCCATTAGCTCGCCTTTCACAATCGGCAATACCAAGGTGTGGTTCCAGGCTCACACCGGGTACTTTGGCCAGATGATGCGGAACAAAGGCAGCGTGGATCAAGTTATGCTGGATTGGAAGAGAATGAAAGATGCGCTGGACTACCCAAGCACAATTCCAGGTGAGAGAAAGGAAGATTTATGAACCACATTGTACTACTGGGCGACTCGATTTTCGACAACGGCAGCTACGTCCATCAGGACGACCGGGGCGAAGAGCCGGTCCTCGATCAACTGCGCGGTCTGCTGCCCGGCGGGTGGGACGCGACCCTTGTAGCCGTTGACGGACACCGGATCGCCGACGTATGTCGGCAGCTAGATCGTGCGCCGGCGGACGCTTCGCACCTGGTAATCAGTGTGGGCGGAAACGACGCTCTGGGCCAGGGCAGCGTGCTGGACGGACGCGCCGGGACCGTGAGTGACGCCCTCGTGACGCTCGCGCGGACCAGGGAGAAGTTCCGCCGCGAGTACCGGCAAATGCTGGACGCAGTCTGTGCCCGCGGCAAGGCAACGGTCGTATGTACGATCTATGATCGCTGCCCCCTCGGCGCCGAGTGGGGCCTACCAGACGAGGGCGGAGTTTTGCAGGCGGCCGTGGCGGTGTTCGACGACTTGATCATTGGTGAGGCGATCCGCGTCCGAGTGCCCGTCCTCGACTTGCGGCCGATCTGCGACGATCCCGCCGACTACTCAGACAAATCCCCAATCGAGCCCTCGGCCGTCGGCGGCGCGAAGATCGCCCGCGCGATCTGGCGGATCGTCGCGGGGCATGACTTCCGCAGGAGGCAGACGGTTGTATTCGGCTCGGAGGAGTAGTATTGTGGAACAGTTGGCTGGGCGGCCTGGAAAAAGTAATTAGCCGACCCAAACGAGGAGCTGTATCATGTTTGATAAGGATGACTGGCTTAATGCAATGCGAGACATCAAGGAGCGAACCGCCGATCGGTTCGACCTGAAATCGCCGCAGATTTGCGTCTTTGGGTGGTGCATCTGCGCTGAACACCAGCGCGAATTTAGGAGCGTGGTGCTGAGGGCGGATCCGAAAACTCCGCAGACTCGATCCGGCCGGCCCCCGGGCGCACGGAACTGCCTGTCGAGCGACCGGCAAGGGGGTTGGAAGTATCGCGTCGATTTGGCGCCATCCGGCCTAGCGTCGTTTGTTCGCGGGCTGGGCTGAGCCGAAGAAGCAATACTCGGACGAGGGCGAAAGCTGGCGCTATGACCGATTTTCACGAGAACATCCTCTATAAATACCGAGGCCCTAGCCGATCGGAGGATCACGCCGCAGCCTGGCAACCAAAACGATCTGCATATGTTCTTCGTGCCGACTGACCACGAGAGGACGGAGTACGTTCGGCAGGTACTGAGGCGAGCGTATGAACTTGCAGCTAAGAAATGAAGCTCTTGCTTATTGAAGGAGTGGAAGAATGGAACCAGACCTTTTTAACAGTGCGATCTCGGATCGCTACATTGCGTCACGAACGTCTGCGGAGCCCGACCGATGCCGTCTCGCCGCAGACATCGCGAGCAGAATTGGGTCTCCGCGATTGGGCACGAGCGGAGCGGCAAACGCATACGTGATTTTTATCGGCTCCGAATTCGGCACTAACGACTCCATAGATCGACCGCACTATTCATTGCGCACAATGGGCGAAGAGGGCTGGTCCGACCTCTGGCGGCTTCGCATCGGCGAGCCCAATCCGCACTTCGATGCGCGATGGAGTTCACTTCGGGAAACGACATGCTTGTGGAAGCGGCTGCATGACTGGCTTCCGGATGCTTTTGATAGTGAGCAAGTGGCGCACGCCAGCTTCGCATGGGCGAACTTGGCCATTACGGCTGGCGGCAGCAGTCTTGGGACGCGCGGTCAGTACCGTGAAGGAATGCGGAATCACGTGGTTCCATTGATACTGGCCGCACGTGCCCGAATTGTTGTCGCCACGAACGAGGCGACAGCGCAGCAGACGCGCAGCTGGCTTAGCGATCTCAATGCGCAGCCCCTCCAGGTGGGTTCACTCTCTGCTTACCGTGTCACGGGACTTCATGGGGAACTCCTCGTTGCGAAACTGGGGCATCCGAGTCGCGGAACATCCAGGCACGAATTCGTTGGGAACCTGCGGTCACTTTTATCCATCGCGGAACAAGATCGTTCCGCTGCTGAGGAGTAGCGCCATGCCGTCAAAGCCAAGGACCAAGGGGTCGGCCCACAACGGCGTGTGCCAGGACACGGAAGCACCGTCCACGTGAACAATTCCACTACCATGCACACCCCACTTCGCCACCGGCGTAAAGCAACAGAGGATTGAGATCAGGATATGGCCCAAGAACTGATGTTTCACGCAAACTTTCGCGGTGGCAGTCTCTATCTCGGCTGCAAACGTGGCATTCTACGCATCGACTCGGTGCCGATGGTACGGGCCAGCAAGTTCGATTTGAAATCCCGCCAGGGATCGGTGTGGCAGGAGTGCTTTCCACGTCTGAGGCTTGACCGGCTGTTCCGCGTGATTGACGAGTTGGGCTTGTTGGATAACTGGGATTCTTGGACGCGCTCCACAGGATGCGTTCAGCGTCATTGGGCTTCGCCGGACACATGGGCAACGGCGGAGGCGTGCCTGGAGTTTCTGAGGTCGGCAAACCTGCCGCTTTGCCGGAGAATTGCGGCCCTTGGGGAGATGCACTTTGCGGTGCTTTTCTACGCGACTCGACTGCCGCTCTTGGGCCGACTCCTGGAAACAAACCGTGGTTTGGCGTTCGCATTGGTCGCGGCCGCCGTTCGCCTGTGTAGTGAGCCGCAGCAGGGACTTGACCTCTTGCGGAACCTTCTCAGGAAACGAGAGGCCGACATTGCCGAGGAGGTTGGCTTTCCACCAGGCTCTTGGAGGCTCCTCAAGCGAGTCTCGCCCGGAGCACTCACATGCAGTCGCCTGGAAAGGTTTCGGCAATGCGTATGGCAACCCGCTAAGGCACGGATCATGCGGCATTTGCCTCGTTTCGGCCCGAGTGTCATCGAGATTCTCGCCCATCGGCCGGCGGCAAATGGCGGGCTTGTTCGTATTGAGAATCGTTTTCTTTGCGAGGTGGCCGAGCAGGAATCTGCTACCGCGAGAACCGCAACAATTGCATCGCGTCTGTTCGCGCTCATCTCTGCCCGGAACCGGTATTTCCTGGGCACGCCGCTCTGTATTGCATCGATGGAGCAGTGGAAACAGCTTTGCGATCGTTACTCCCCGTGGTTTGATATGGAAATCCTCAAAATGCTGCGGACCATGATGTTCCCGCCCGCTCCGATTCAAGGGGATACGTGCATTTATCCAATCACGAGCGGTGAAGAATTGATCCACGAGAGCGGCGTTCAGCGAAATTGCGTGATGACCAGGTTCGAGGGCATAGTGGCCGGCGAGAAATACTTCTATCGGGTAGACGCGAAGGTCGGCTTTGAGCGCTGCACGGTGGAATTGTTGCGCGAAGAGGAGGAAGACCGGACCATTTGGCGGCTCGGCGAGGTGAGGAACTCTGCCAACCGCGTAGCAAAACGATCGACTCTGGACTCGCTCGCCATTTGGCTGGCCGACCAACAACACCTGCCGGATAGCCGGGTGTTGCCAAAGTATCATCCGCTCGCTTACGATAACAATCGCTGTGAGGCACAGTACCTATTTTGAACGAGGACGATTCCAAGGGCATTCGATTTCATACCAAACAGCGAGGCCAAGTTGTGAGTAACGAAGAATGTTTCAGTTTTGCGATTCCCAGCCAACCGCAGGGAAAGAGAATCTCTGCGCAGGAAGCAGAACGCCTGCTCCTGGAACGGTTGAAAAGCCGTGAAAGCGACTTCCTGAACGCACTCTGGGATCTCGCGTACTTGTATGGCACGGCAGGCCGGCAAAGACAGGCACAGGCATACTTGGAGCGGTACATCGCCAACACGGACGATCCCGAGAAGCGGGCAGGATGCTACTTGAGGCTGGGACAATTGATGGAGCAGATACGCGATTATGAGTCTGCGACTTCCTTCTACTCACGGGCATTCGTCCTTGAGCCCGAGAGTACGCGCACCTGGTACCTGATCCACAACAACCTGGGATTCTGCTTCAATCATTTCGGAAGGTACTCGGAGGCGGAAGGGTACTGCCGGAGTGCCATCAAGATCGATCCCTCGCGACACAATGCGTACAAGAACCTGGGCGTGTCCCTGGCCGGGCAGGGAGATTTTGCAAATGCGGCCGAAAATCTCATCAGGGCGACCAAGGCCAACGCCAGTGACGGGCGAGCACTGAAGCTCTTGGAGCAGCTTCTTGTTGAACACCCCGAGGTCAGAGCAGAAATGCCCGATATTGAGGAGCGAATCCAGGCGTGCCGAGCGGCCGTGACGGCGGTCGTCGAGATTCGACAGCAAATCCAGAGGGCGAACAGTCCAGAGGATCGGAAGTAACCTGTTGGCCTATCGCGAGCAGGATACAATGGCGATGACGCATATGGCACGCGGATCAAGGGTCTTCGTGCCATACGGCAGCCCGATTTCTATGGTAGTAGGACAGATCATGCTGTTTGCTCCTCTTGCAATTAACCTGATTGTTGTGGGAATCAACGCACGGCAAAATCTACATCTGAAAAATCGATGTTTGGAAAAATCACATGTGCCTGATCCAACGTGAGATACTTGCGAGCAAAGTCTTTCGCGAGTTGGACGCCTTTGGTGCCCTTTAGATGCCGAATCGTCCTAAGGAAGATCCACACCTTCTGCCCGAGTTCCGTAGACTTTTCGACGGGCTTCGGGCTCCCCATGGGCTGTGCTTTCATGCAACCCTGACATAGTTTGATCTCGTTGGCAATCTGCTGCCCGTGGACGCCTTCCTTGTGCAGGACCGTGCGATAGACGATCCGCTTGAGCATCTTTTGGCCGCGATCCGTGGTTTGGTTGCACTCGTCGCAACGATAACTCATCTTCGATTCTCCTCATTCAAGGGGCAGTTGGGTTAGTTTTCCAAAATCCGAACGACTTATTGTACGGCACTGCTGGACAGCAGTGGGACCGAGGTCTTCAAGGGATCTAAGATTTCCGGCATCCGCTTTTGTTGTCCAGGGTTTCTATGACGATCGGTCCACCGAAATTGCTCCGAGCCCAAGCGGTCAGGGCACTGACCGTCTGCCCCTCGAATCGCTTGACGATGGGGGCAGAATTCCCCCTGACCTGCCTCGCAACCTCGCAGTTCAACGCGGTCCGCACAGCCCAACGCGTCTTCAATTGGGCGGTAAAGGAGAAGCTGCTTTCTCAGAACCCCATCGCGAAATCCGGGGACGGCGAAATCCGGGGACGCTTTATGGGTTTTTCTTTTTTTTGGGCCTGCCGCCCTTCTGCGGTTTCAAGACGCGGTCAACAAGACCCTCCAGGCGGTCCAGGAAGGTTTCGTCACCAAGAGGACGGCCGGTCCGGCCATGCCTACGTAACTCTTCAACCTCGCCTTCTGGGCGCGCGCTGTCGAGTAAACCCTGCCAATCACCGATCATCGCCAGCAACGGGGCGACCTTGACCAGCCAATCATCCAGACCAGATAAGGGGTCACGACTCGTTGTTGTCAACATCAAAGACTCGACCCCTTTGTATCTTCGCAAACTGTAATCGTCTTGGCATGACGGCAGTTTACTCCGCTTCCCCTCGCCCTGACACACAAAAGACTCCCTTACGGCTTATCCCTCGGACAAGAATCAGCCCCGCCCCGGTTGGATGGAATCCTGCCTCCGCACCAGCCCGGGGTAAATCTCCAGGCTGAGGTTTTCGAACAGCCCGGCCTTGTAGCGCTCGATGGCAATCGCACCCATTATGGCGTTGTCGGTACAGAGGTTTAAGGGAGCAATGTGAAGCCGCACGTCGCGCGCAGACGATTCTTCCTGTAATCGCATCCGGAAACGGGCGTTGGCCGCCACGCCGCCACCTACGCAGAGCTTTTGCAAACCCGTGCGACGCAGGGCAGCGAACGTCTTGTCCAGCAAGACATCGACCACGGCTTCCTGAAAACTGGCCGCCAGGTCCGCGATCTGCTGCGGGCCAAGTTCAATCTGCGAAAAGTCCGGCCGCCCCGGCCCGGCAATGCGGTAGCGAACAGCCGTCTTCAGTCCGCTAAAGCTGAAATCCAGTCGATCATCTTCACCCAGGAACGAGCGGGGTAGAGCATAAGCATGCCGATTACCACCTTCGGCCGCTTTCTGGATCGAGGGACCGCCGGGATACGACAGGCCCAACATGGCCGCCACTTTGTCAAACGCCTCGCCGGCCGCGTCATCGATCGTCGCGCCCAGTAGCGTGAAGTCCAGCGGTCCCTGGCAGCGATAGAGACTCGTATGCCCGCCGCTGATGATCAGGCCGACGCAGGGGAACACATCGTCGCTGCCCGCGGCGATGCGGCAGGCGTAGATATGGGCCTGCAAATGATTCACGGCCAGCAGCGGCTTGTTGATGGCCAAGCTCAGTGCCTTGGCCGCCGCAAGCCCAACCAACAATGAGCCTGCCAGCCCCGGCGTGTTGGCCACGGCCACGGCATCAATGTCGGCTAGCGTCAGATTGGCCTGTTGGAGCGTCTCGTGGATTACCGGCAAGATACGTTCGAGGTGTGCCCGCGAGGCGATTTCCGGCACGACGCCGCCGAATCGTCGGTGCAGATCATCTTGCGAGGCCACCACCGATGCCTTGACTTCAAGCTGATCCGTAACGATCGCCGCTGCCGTCTCGTCGCAAGTTGTTTCGATCGTGAGGAGATTCATGGGAGTGCGACCGTCATTGTCTCCAAATAATACCCTCAGATCAACCCCCCCCCCCTCTGTGATCCAATCCTTCGTGCCGTCCTGGGGACATAACCCCGTTGGGGTAGGGCCTCGCGGTTCCCTATCCCTCAAGGTTCAAGGTTCCTCCATCCGTGGTATCCATGTTATCCGTGGTTTATTTATTTCTTTTCTATTTTTCTGTCCCTCATTTTTCTGTCGAATCATTCCCCAACGCCAACGGCATAGGGGGGCGTTTCTTGACTGCCCCAATTACCGATTCTTGGAAACAGTCCAAAGAACCGGCGCGAGTTTGCCGATTATTCCGACTGCATCATCCAGGAAGACTTTAACGGCAAGTAAGGCAGCGAAGAGACTTAGTAAGTCTCCTGCATTGCCTAAGCTTGCCAAATTACCCCAAACCTGCGCACCACAGGTTCACCGGTCATGCTCAGCAACCCTAAATTCGCTTGTTTTTCCAGGTTGGCCGTTGCGGTTGTCTGGCTCGTCTTG